>JACPRI010000171.1 GCA_016190065.1 Verrucomicrobiota bacterium | reverse complement strand
GTTCTGATCGCCTTCGGAATCGGCCCAATCGTTCGAGTTCACATGCGTGAGTGTCATGTAACGTACGCCCAGCCGGTGAAACATCCGCAACGCCGCCAGGCTGTCCTCGATCGCGTGGCCGCCTTCGATGCCCATCAACACGGCGATCTTTCCCTTCTTCGCGATGCGCTGAATGTCGGACGCGGTGGTGGCGAGCTCGAGCGTGTCCGAGTAGCGCTGCGCCTGGTTCAGTACCACGTCGATCATGTCGAGCGCTCGCCGCGCCGCGCCGCCGCCGTCCGCCGGCTTTTTGTTGGCGAACCCGGCGCCGACGTAGATGGCGAAGAACTCGGCCTCGATTCCTCCGGCTTTCATTCGGCGCAGGTCGGTCTGGGTCTTGATTTTTCCGCCGGACTGATCGCCGCGTTCGCCGAGGAGAAAGCCGTCATTGAGCATGGCTGAAGTCACGTCGTTGTGCGAATCGACGACGATGGCCTGGCGGTGCAATTTGTCGGCCCGCGCGCGAAGGGCCGCGTCGCTGGCCTCGCCGGGCAACGCGGACAATCCAGAGAGGAACAAAAGAAGAATCGCGAATTCAGATCGGGTCTTCATTTGGAGCACCTGCATCATTGCAGGACCGTTGGTCTGAAGAGTCGGAAAAAGCGGTTCTGGTTTGTCCGTCCAAGCGCCAATTGGCGCTGATTCCCGATGACCGATGTGCGGTTGGTCAGGGGCAGCCAGTTCGAGCCGGCGATGCGGTCACTCGATTGCACCTGGAATCTCCATCCGGCCGCGGGCCAGGACAGAAGCACCTGCTGCCCGGCGATCGGCTTGATGCTCAATCTCACCGGGCTGGTGATTTCAGGCAACAGGACGAACGCGTTCGTGCTCGCCACAATCCCCGCCGGTGTCGTGACACTGATCGAACCCGTCGTGGCATCCACCGGCACCCAGGCCGTGATCTCGTTAGGTGAGGAATTTGTGAACGCCGCCGCACCGCCATTGAACCGCACCGCCAGCACTTGAGTAAAATTCGTTCCCCGCACAATCACGGGAGTGTCGGGCACGCCATTCGTCGGGAAAAAGGTCGTGACGATAGGGGCAACGATGAACGCGTCCGTGCTGAAAGCAGTCCCCGCAGACGTTGTCACACTCAACAAGCCGGTTGTCGCGCCGGGCGGAACCGTGCAGGTGATCTGCGTCGGCGCTGGGACCGCGAAGTTGGCATTCAAACTGTTGAACTTCACCGAGGTGACTCCCAGAAAATTCAGGCCTTGCAGTAGGATGGTCGTGCCAGGGGAGCCCACGGCCGGGGAAAAGCCAGTGACCAACGGTTTCTCTCCGACGACGACGAATTGGTTCGTGCTGACGCCGGTGCCTTGAACGGTCGTCACGCTGACAGGCCCCGTGATCGCACCGCCCGGTACGGTGGACCGAATCTGAGTCGGACTGACCATGGCGCTGACATTTGCGGCCACCCCGCCGAACTTCACGGCCACGAGCCCGCCGAAATTAACCCCGTCAATGGTCACCACCGTTCCCGGCGGCCCATTCGTCGGAGCGAATTCCGTGATGACAGGGCTGGTGGTAACGACGAAGGGTTTGAGGCTGGTTCCTGCCCCCTTCGGCGTGACGACGCTGATCGGGCCCGTGACGGCGCCCAAAGGCACGACGGCACTGACCTGAGTCGGCGCCGGGGCGGAAAAGCTGGCCGCCGCGACGCCATTGAACTTGACGGCGGTGGCGCCAAGGAAATTTGCGCCCTCAATGACGACTGTCGTGCCGGGCGGACCTGCTACCGGTGAAAAATCCGTGACCACCGGTGCCGTGGTCACCACGAACGCCTTGGGGCTTGCGCCCGTTTCGGAAAGGCGGGAAATGGTGATTGGCCCCGTCGTCGCTCCGGCAGGAACGGTGGCGCTGATCTGAGTCGGCGCGGTGACAAAGAAGCCGGCGGCGTTGACGCCGTTGAATTTCACGGCCGTGGCGCCTGTAAAATACCGGCCTTCGATGATCACGAGTGTTCCCGCCACGCCATTGGTCGGAGAAAAATCGGTGATGATCGGTTCGGTCCCGGTCACGACAAAATGGTTGGTGGTGGCGCCTGTCCCCACCGGAGTCGTCACCGTGATGAATCCGGAAGTCGCTCCGTTGGGCACAGTCGCATGAATCTGATTCTGCGCGGTCACGACAAAAGCCGAGGCGTTCGTGCCGTTGAACCGGACGGCGTTCGCTCCCGTGAAGTTCTCTCCTTCAAGGATCACGGTCGAGCCGGGCGCTCCATTGGTTGGGGTGAAGCTCGTGATCCGCGGCGGCACGCGGAAGTGAACCGAAGTGACGGCCGTTCCCAGAGCCGTCGTCACACTGATCGGACCTGTCGTGGCTCCCAACGGCACGGTGGCGGTCACGCGCGATGCCGAAACGGGCGTGAACAGCGCCGTGTCCGTGTTAAACCGCACCTCGACCACTCGGTTGAAATTTGCGCCGTCGATGGTGACGCTGGCGCCGGGTGCGCCGCTCGTCGGAGAAAAGCTCCTGATCGTCGGGAGCGCGGCCCCAAAAGCGAGCGCCGTAGCGCACAAAAGATGGACGAGCAGAATCGCCGCGAAAGGGTTCGCGCAAGTCCGCGCTTCGCTCCACACCCTTGGGCTGGCCTGCGAGCGTTGAGTTATCGTTGCGGAAGGGTCCACCGTGGGCGCACAGCTTGTGTCGGAATTCAGATCGAACGCACGCAGGCAAGATATTTGTTTTCGGAGCGGGCGCAAATCCAATCCGCTCGATCTTACAGGGGGGAGCTCGAGGCGATCACTTCCAGTGAAAGTAAAGCGTCTGCACATCCCGTGGGTTTCCCGGATTTCGGCGGAGGACGGCGACGAACTGGCGCGTGTATTGATTGATCCGGGCGTCCACCAGCACTTCGAATGTAAAGCTCCGGGTGCTGAAATTCCCTACCAGTTGCTGCACGATCGGCCGGGGCAACCCCGGAACGTTGATAATCTCTCCCGGCGAACGAAATGGAACGTCGTCCTCCGTCCCATCCGTCCCATCCCATCCCGCGCGCGTGGTCACGATCGCCTGCGCCAGAAGAGGGTCCAGACCCGGCACGAGCTGGAGCACTTGAGCGGGAGCGGTGTTGAGGTTGATGGTGCCGACCGATAAACCGGTGAACACATCTGCCAGTCCGGAAGGCCCCCCAACTCCCAGGCCCGCAAACGGGCTGGCCGACGCCAGCAATGTAGGCTGGTTCCGGTTCGCCTCGGAAGATCCCCAAAAGATTTCCGGCGTCACGCCGCGAATCATGAGCAATTCGGCCAGATCATCGATCGGTCCGTTCTTCGCGACATAAGGCGTAAAGCCCGGATTGGGATTGCTCGTGTATTCCCGGCTCTCGGTTCCGCTCAAGTGGGGATCGTCATCCGGATCGATCCAGTCGAGGAACGAGTCCGTGATGACCGAGGAATCGCCCGGACTCACGCCCAGCAAGGCCAGCGCTTGCTGGAGCAGCGGGATGGTCCGTTCATTGACCATGTTGATGTTAAACTTCCGCTCCAAATCCGTGATCTTGATTGAGAACGTCCCTTCCCCTAGTTCATTATTCTCCAGCGAAATCGTTTCCAGCACTTCATTCGTGCCCATTGGCCCGCCCGCCCACTTCTGGTTCAAGGAATCCCAAGGCTCGGTCGTCACGTTCAGATGCTGCACCAGGATGTAACGGGCGAATTCGACGCCCGAACGTCCCAGCCATTCTAGATCGCTCTCAAAGCTGGTGTTTCGCGCGAGTTTGGTCTCGACCTTCATCGAATAGGCGAAACCGCCGGCGATAATCGCCAGCACCAGAATGACGATCATAACGATCACCAGAGCGATGCCGCGCGGCTGAGTATTCGGAGAGATCTTCATGTCCGTCTCAACGCCCCGGGAACTGGGCTCCAGTTCGGGGAGGCTGGATCACGCCGGTGCCGGGCCGGTTTCCACCCACACCCGGTACAGGAAGCGGAGTAACTCCAGGAACCCCTGGGCGGCCGGGCACACCGCCAAAGCGGCCGGACGGGAATTGAACCTGAGGCGGAATTCCCAGCGACGAAAGCAGAACAGTTTGGATCGCGACGTCCTCCGGTTTGGCGCGTCCCGACGGCTTTTCACCAAAACTCACCGCGACTCGGGCCATCTTCGGCATCCGATTCGTGTACGGCCATTCCGCGACCCATTCGAATCGGTTCGTGTCGAGGAACTCGAGCGCGAACAGATTGACGCTCGGAGCGAGCACAATCGTGTAAGGTTTGGCGTTGGCCTCGGCCGCTTCGAGCAAGGGCGTTTGCCGAAGCAACAATTGATTCTTCCCGTTGGCTCCCGGTTCGACCGAAAAACTGACGCGCCGAAGCGTTTGCTCGCCAAACATCCCGCTGCCGGGAAAAGACGCCGGCAAACGCGCCACAAAACTCAGCTCCGCGAAGTCGCGGCTGGTGTCCGCGTAGAACGAGTAATACTGAATGTTGCCGAGGAACAGTTGCGCCGAGCTCAGCGCCTCCTCAATCGCGCGCAACGCGACGCGCGTCCGCTGCGCTTCGGCGGCCGCGCTCAAACCGACCTTCGAGCTGCGCAGGATCGCGACCCAACTCGAGTAGATGGCCGTGATGACCATCGCCAAAATGGCCGTGGCCAGCAGCACTTCAACCAATGTGAACGCTCGTTCTGATCGGTTGATTTGCATAAACGGCTTAGCGGCCCGGATTCGCGAAGGAGCGGAGTTTATTGCGAGAGGACGCCGCCGACTCCGGCCGGAACATCAAAATGCTCATAGTCGAACCGACAACTTTCTTCCCCTTCAATCCCACCACCTCGAAATCGACGCGAAACAATCCGTTGGAAGAAACTTCCATAATATTGCCGACACAGGAATAGCCTGGATTGAGTCCCTCGAACTGCGCGATGATTTCCTGCGGCAGAGGCCCTTCCTCCACCCGGTTGGTCAACGACATCATGCCGGCCAATCCGCCGATATCGACGTGGGAGATTTGCAGGTGCCGGGCCGCAGCCAGGCTCTGCGATGTGAGACTCAGGATCGCGAAGACCGCCGTGAAAAACAACGCCATCGCGATCATGACTTCGAGCAGACTGAAGGCGTCCGCGGTTAACTTCCGCCTTCCGCATTTAGATTTCTGTCTTGCGACTCCTGGTCGTAAGTATTCAGTCGGAATTGGGGAGCACACGCGCCCTGGCGTGTTTCGACCGGCGCCTCGCCGGGCGAAAAGGGAACGTCGGACGGGGGCTAAAATGTGTCTTATTGGTCCGCACCACCGTGGTGGGCGAGGGCGCCGACCACCGCACGCGAGGGCGCGTGCGCTCCCCATCTCGTCTGAATAGTTACGACCGAGGTTCATCGGATCGTCTCCACTTCCGCCAGCCCGGTGATAATGTCCGCGCTGATCTTTTTCTCGCCGGAGGGTGCAAAGAGAATCACCGTGAACTCATCGCACGTGCCGTTCGGGAAAAAACGGACCCGCGCTTCTGGAAGTTCCATTTTATCCTCGAAGTTGACATAGATGAGTTTGACCCCGACATCGTTCGGCAACTGGCCCGTAAAGTTCCCGGAAAACATGCCGACATCGCCGGAGCTTTGGCCGCTCCCGGCGCCCTCACCGCGCGCGAGTCGAGCCGGTTGCACGGAAATGCTGCCGTCCTCCGCGCGCAGGACGAACTCCATCGGCACCCCCTTCAGGATCGCTTGCGCCCGCGCGTGGCTACAGCCTTCCACCACGTCGCTGACGGCTTTTCGCAGCCCCTCTTTCTTCAGCGCTTTGACCCACCCGGGAAGTCCGATGGCCATGACGATGGCCGCGATGCTGATCGCGAGCATCAGTTCGATCAGAGTGAAGCCTGGGCAAGAGGCGAGAGGCGAGAGGCGAGAGGTGCTCGGTCGAGCCGGCGCCATCATACTCATCGGCTGTTCGTTTTGCCGGGCCTTTGCCTGGCGGCTGTCCGCCAATAGCCTGTGGCCCATCGCCCATCGCCTTGTTTTCATCGGCTAATGTTGGAGGTGATGGCAAACATCGCCGAGAGCACGCTGAGCAGCAGAAAGCCAACGCCCACCGCCATGACAATGATCATCGCGGGTTCGATCAGATTCGTCATCACCCGCAGGGCGATGGTCAATTCGTTTTCGTAGGCGTCGGCCACGTTCCGAAGCGCGCCGGGCACGTCGCCGGTTTCTTCGCCGATTTTCAGCAGGTCGATCATCAGTTGCGGAAAGTTTTTGCTGCGCGCCAGGGGCTGCGCAATGGTCTTTCCATCGGTGACTTCTTCACGGGTCTTGGCGATGGCGTCCTTGAGAACCCGGTTCGGGATAATTTCCTCGGTAATCTTCAGCGCCGTCAGGACCGGCACGCCGTTTTCCAGCAGCGTGGCCAGGGTGCGGGCGAACTGGCCGTACAAATTCAACTTGATCACTTTGCCCAGCACGGGCGCGCGCATTTTCCAACTGTCGATCGCCCGCCGGCCCACGTCCGACGATTGGTATCGCTTGAACAAGACCACGAGCGCGAGCGCCACCAAACCCATCAGCCACCAGTAAGTCCCGAACATCTTGCTGATCGCGATCAGGAATTGCGTGGTCGCGGGGAGCGGCACGTTCATCCCCTCGAAGATGGAAATGAACTTCGGCAGCATGTAAGTCATGAAAAAGAAAATGATCGCGACGCCGACGCACGCGACCACGGCCGGATAAATCAAGGCCGACACAAATTTCTGCTGCACCTCGGCGAAACGCTCGTAATGCTGCGACAGCCGTTTCAGGACTTCAACCAGCGCGCCGCTCTGCTCGCCGGCCCGCACCATGTTGACGTACAAATCCGAAAAAATATGCCGCTGCTTGGCCATCGCATCGGAGAGGCCCTTGCCTTCCATCACGTCCTGCTTGAGCTGTTTGCTGACTTCGGGCGAGATGCCTTTGGACTCCAGATGCGTCATGCTGTTCAGCGCCACGGTCAACGGCATGCCCGAGTTCAGCAGATTGGAAAGTTGCTGGGTGAACGTGGCGAGTTCCTGGAGTTTTGGCTTGCGCTTGCGGTAAAGAAATTCCCGCAGCGCGGGGGGCAACATCGCAGAAGTGGACACTCGCCGATCGGCCGCGGGTTCGGCGCGCGCCGCCGCCGAGCCTTTGGCCGCCTCGATGGCCACCGGAAAGAGTCCCAGGCGCTCGATCTGCATCAACGCCGCTGAACGGTCAGCGACCTCCAACATTCCCGTGACGACCTCGCCTGATCGGCGGCGCGCCTTGTAAGAGAACTGAGGCATAAAGTAACCAAGTAATATAAACCAGGCGTGCCGGAAAGTTTCCAGAGTAGGCCAGGCATCCTGCCTGGCCATATCAATCCGGATCAATCGTTGAAAACATGTTCTTTGGGCAGGCTGGAAGCCCGCCCTTTGTTACCGCCGTTCATTGTAAGCGGCCTGGCTGTATTTCTCCCGGACCAGATCGTCGATGCGTTGGCGCACCTTGGCGTCGAGGTCCAGTTCGATCCAGGTGATGTTTTCGACGAAAGTAAAGCCCTCGCGCATCGCCTGTTCCCAGGCGTTTCGCTGCGCTGGAATTCCCACGGGCTGCACCGATCCCTGGATGAGCAGGCCGAGGCGATTCCGGCGTTGCGCCGCGCCGGCGATCTTTCGTCCAGCGTGGAGCAAATCGAATTGTTCGGCGCCGACAAAACATTGGCCGGGGACAGATTTCGGGCAACTGCCGGAGAGCGACGTGGCCACGCCCAAGCTCCCGAGAGCCTGCTGCAACCATTCATGAACCCGGCGATAGCTCTCCGTCGCTTTCAACGCGTGCCAGGGATGAGTTGGCGGAAAGACCAGGCTGTAGGTCCAATCTGACTCGTGCGGCACCAGGCCTCCGCCCGTGGGCCTCCGAATCAAAGGCCGCAGTGTCGTCCACCGCGCGACTTCCGCGTACGGCTGGGAATACCCGAACGTCGCTGCGGCTTCCGACCAATCGTAGAAGCGAAGCGCCGGACGGCCCATCGAAACGGACACCTCCAGCAATGCTTCATCCACGGCCATGTTTTCGGCGGCAGGGCAACGGCCGGACTGAAGCAGGAACCAGGTCTCGATCATGAGAATCAGAGGCACGTAGAACGTGAAACGCAGAACTTAAGGTCGGCATTTCCCGGCGGAAGGGCACAGGGATTGCAGTTCGCAATTTGCACAATCGGGCTTTCTCGCGGAACAGCGGCGGCGGCCATGCCAGATCAGCCAGTGGCTGAACATCGTCCACTGCTCTTGCGGAATCAACTTCATCAAGACCTGCTCGATTTTCTCCGGCGTTTTCTGATGCGTCAGGCCCAGCCGCTTTGACAGACGCGCCACGTGGGTATCGACCACCACGCCCACATTGATGTTAAACGCATTGCCGAGAACCACGTTGGCCGTCTTGCGGCCCACGCCGTCGAGTTGCGTGAGTTGCTCCATCGTGCGCGGCACCTGGCCGGCGTGCCGCTCGACCAGCTTTTGGCCGCACGCCTTAATGCTCCTGGCTTTGTTCCGAAAAAATCCCAACCGCTGGATCGCGCGTTGCAGTTCCGGCAAATCGGCGTTCGCGAAATCCGCCGCGCTTCGATATTTCCTGAATAACTCTGCGGTGACGATATTGACCTGCTTGTCGGTGCACTGAGCGGACAGAATGGTGGCGATGAGCAATTCGAGCGGGTTGGAATAATTCAACTCGCAGTGCGCGTCGGGGTAGGCTTGCCGCAGCGCCGCGATGATTTTTCCAACGCGCGCCGCTCTGACGTTTTGAGTTTCGCGAGCCATTCGCCTGAGCGCCGTCTCAAATGCGCCGCGGCGTGGCCGGTCGGATGGGCGCAGGCGCGAACTTCACGTTCGCGAACACTTCCGCCAGAGTCAGAGGGATTCCCAGCGACGGCAGCTCTATCTTCGATTCAAGTCCTGCAACCTCTTTCAACAACCAAAAGCCGCTCTCTTGTCGGATGAATTGTTCGATCCGAGGCTCGGTTTGGCTCACCAGCAGGTACTCGCGCAAGGAAGCGATTTGTCGGTAATGCTCGATTTCCGGGTATTCGGCTTCGCTCAAACGGGGGGCGGTTTTCGCAACGGCCATAACGCGTTCTTTATCCGTGGAAATGCTAAGGCGATTCACCGCGGTGAGCAAGCGAGGAACCGGATGATCCGGATGGTCCAGCCGCCATTTTCAGCAGCCGGCGACTAAACCAACTCCGGTTCTTCGATTTCCTTTGGCGGAGCAAAGAGCGG
>JACPRI010000149.1 GCA_016190065.1 Verrucomicrobiota bacterium | reverse complement strand
GGAATCTCCAATCCGCGCTTGTTCGCGGTGAGTGACCGGCCCGAGTCCAACGAGCCTTCGAACAATCAGGCTTCTGCCTCGGCGGCGGAACTCGTTCTGGACACGATCGGGAACGGCCACGCGGATGCGAATGCGGTCGATTATTTCAAGTTCCAAGTAAAGAAGGGCCAACGGATTGTTGCCGAGTGCGTCGCGAAAGCGATCGATTCTCGCATGGATCCGGTCCTTATTCTGCAGGACGCCACGGGCCGCGAAATGGACCGGATCCGGCGCGGCGGAGTGCTCGACTACACGGCTTCGGCCGACGGCCAGCTTGTCCTGAAGGTTCATGATTTTCTCTATCGCGGCGGCGCGGATTATTTCTACAGACTCAGCATCGGCACCAGACCGCACATCGATTTTGTTTCCCCCCCTTCTGGCAAACCGGGCACGAAAAGCCAGTTCACGCTTTACGGCCGAAACTTTCCCGGAGGAACTCCGTCCGAGTTCAAACTCCACGGGAAAGCCCTGGACAAACTGGCCGTCGAGATCGAGCTCCCTGCAAATTTGGCCATGGAAGAAGCCGCGTCGTTCGACTTCGTGGCCAAACCGTCCGATGCGCCGGTCGAAGGGTTCGCGTACCGCCTGCGCGCGCCTGAAGGAGTCTCCAATCCGGTGCTCATCAGCTATGCGACGGCGCCGATCATCCTGGAACAGCCTTCGAACGACACGCCGGGGACGGCCCAACGCGTCAGCTTGCCCTGCGAGTACGTCGGACAATTCTACCCAAGGAATGACCGCGACTGGATCACGTTCGAAGCCAAAAAGGGCGAAGTTTATTGGGTCGAAGTACTCTCGCACCGGCTTGGCATCGCGACCGACCCGTTTGTGGTCATCCAGCGCGTTTCCAAGAACGCCAAGGGCGAAGAGCAAGTGTCCGATGTCCAGGAATTGTCCGACCTGGCCACGAATATTGGCGGACCCGAATTCAACACGGCGACTCGCGACCTTGAAGGACGCCTGGAAATCAAAGAGGACGGCACCTACCGTCTTCAGCTTCGCGACCTGTTCAATTATGCCGAGAGTGATCCGCGCCTGGTTTACCGGCTCGCGCTTCGCAAGGAAGCTCCGGATTTCCGGCTCGTCGCGCTTCCTCAACCTCCGCCTCCGATCAATCGGGACAAAAAAGAAGCGCTGCCCTGGACGCCGTTCTTGCGAAAGGGCGAAACCATCGCAATCAAAGTCCTCGCCTATCGCCGGGACAACTTCAATGGCGACATCCAGCTCTCGCTCGAAGGGCTTCCGCCCGGCGTTCATTTCAGCGCTGCGAAAATCGAAGCCGGCAAAAGTTCGGCCACGATCCTGGTTACGGCAGATGAGAAGGCAGCCCGTTGGGTGGGAGCGATCCAAGTGCTCGGCAAAGCCCGCATCGGATCGAGCGAAATCGTTCGTCAAGCCCGCGAAGGCTCCATCGTCTGGACGATTCCAGACTACAACAACGAGCCGGTGCCATCGCGAATTGAGGGCGGCCTCATGCTGGCCGTGAGTGACAAGGAGGCGGCGCCCATCTCGATCAGCGCCGTGGAAAACAAGCTTTGGGAAACGTCCCTGGCGGGGAAATTGCAAATCCCGATCAAGGTGCTCCGGCGCGGCGATTTTAGCGACGCCGTCAAGCTCAAGCCCGCGGGGATTCCTCCGGTCGATCCCATGAAAGAAATCGACGTCAACAGCAAAACCAACGAGACGATGCTGACGCTCGACCTGACACAACTGAAGATTCCAGTCGGCACGCACACCATTCACCTGCAGGCGCAAACCAAAGGGAAATATCGCAAGTTGGCTCCCGATGAAATCAAGGCTGCCGATGCCGCGTTGAAAGCCGCCGACGACGCAGCGAAACAAGCGGACAAAGAGACAGCCGATCTGGCCGCCGCCGCGAAAAAGTCCGCTGAAGCGCTGGCCGCGGCGAAGAAAGCCGCCGAAGAAGCCGAGGCCCAGGTGAGAACCGCGAACGAAAAACTGGCTTCGGCGAAAACAGCCGCCGAAAAGACCTCCTCGAACGATGATTTAGCCTCCGCCAAATCCGCGGCGGAGAAGGAAGCTTCGGATGCGGCCGTGCGCGCTAAAAGCATGACGGAAGCAAAAGCCGCGGCGGAAAAGGCGTTCCAGGAAGCTTCCGCGAAAGCGAAGGAGGCCGAAGCGAAGAAAGACTTGGCCGTGAAGCGCGCGAAGGAGGCCAAGCAGATGGTGGACAGAGGGCAGCCGAAAGATCTCAACCTGACCGCGCTCTCCGTCCCTATCCAGATCAAAGTCACCGCCGCGCCCATCACGCTATCCCTGGAATCAGACGCCGCGAGCCTGACGCCAGGAGCGAAGGCGGAGATTCCGGTCAAGATCACCCGGCTCTATGGCTTCAGCGATCCGGTGAATTTGAGTTTAGTCGTGCCAAAGGAATTGGCTGGCGTGAAAGCCGCTACCGTGACGATTGAGAAGGACAAGACGGAAGCAAAACTGGTCTTGGAAACCACGATCGATGCGAAGCCTGGCCAACACCGCTGCACACTGCAGGCTTCGCTCAAACTCAACCAGCAGGATTTGAAAGTGGAACAGCCGATTTCTGTGAAGATCGCGGCCACGAGCACGCAGAAATAGCTGTTGCACAAATCGCGTTTTGATCGCTGAACCTTAAAAGCCGGTTGCTTCGAACAGGAGGTAACGGAGCAAACGGAGAATAAGACACCGTGGGGCAGAGTTTTGACCTGCGAGGAGATTCACCGCATACGTGAGCCTGGCTTTCGGGGTGGCAGCTACGCTCTCTGTTCTCTCCGTTTCCTCCTGTTGAGCCCCAATGTGGCTTGAGGCTGAATTATTGAGCCAGAGTTAATCCCACCGCCCCGGCCACGGCGATCCCTCCTCCCAAAAGCGAGCGAACGCTGGGTTGTTCGCCTTCCATAAATCGCGCGAACGGGATGACGACGAGCGGAGCGATGGCGACGATCGGCAACACAATGCCCGTCGGAGTCGTCAGCAACGCCCACTGATAGCAACCCACACCGAGTGTGGGGCCACTCAGAGCGTTGGTGAAAATCCAAGGCCACGCGACGCGCCATTGCTTCCAAATCCGGAGAGAACCGAGGCCGGGTTCTCCGGCAAGATCATTCGTGGTCTTGAACTTCGCGGCATGTTTCACGACGAGCAGGAACACCGCCGCAATGAACCAGCCGGCCAGAATCCTTTGGTAGGCCGCGCTCAAGCCATCGATCTGCTCTCCGGCCAAGGTGGCGATCTGATAAGCTTTGCGACTGAGCACGGCCCCGAACCCCTGGCCAAAGGCGGCGAGAAGTCCGTAAAGAATGCCAACCATCAGCGCGCGCGGCGTGGCGTTCAAGTGGGTGCCGGGCGCCAGAGCCATCGAGACGCCTCCCAGGATCACGAGGCTCCAGCCGATTTGCGCGGGCGTGAGCGTCGTTCCCAGCCACAGCCACTCCGTGATCGCTGCAAATGGAGCCGCGAAGCAATGCACCAGCAGGATTGAAAGCCTCGAACCAAGCCGAGGCAAAGCCTGATAAAGCGCCGTATCCCCGATTCCGAAGCCGACGCACCCGCTCAAAAGGAACATCGGCAGCGCTTCGCCGGACAGACCTTGGCCGAAGCTGTGCGCCCACGAGGCCAGGAACAGGACTGCCAATGTAATCCGGAGAAAATTCGCTTCCAGCCCGCCCAGCATTTTGGCCAGCCGATTGGCCGAAACGGCCGACAACGAAAACAGAATCGTGGACAGGAATGCGGGAACCATCGCCGCCGAAGTTTCCTGGTCCGCCTTCCATTGTCACGCCCAGAGTTCTTCCAAAACTCGGGAACTTTCGTGCGGGCTCTGCCATCTGATCCATATGAGAATTCACTTCCATCGACGCGCGGTCTGGGGCGCCGCAGTCTCCTGCATTCAATTGGCCGTGGCGATTCAGCTCCAGGGGGCCACCGTGAACGTGGACATTGTCAATTACACCTTCTCTCCCGCGACGGTGAATATTGACGTGGGTGACACGGTGACCTGGACGCAGCGGGACTTCATTCAGCACACGGCGACCAGCGATACCGGCGTGTTCAGTTCGCCGTATTTGTCCCGCGGACAGACCTTCTCCTTCACGTTCATGGCGGCAGGGACCTATGGTTACTATTGCGAACCGCACACGTACATGGTCGGGACCATTGTCGTCAAGGCGGCCGCAAGTTCACCGCCTGCCGCACCTATTCCAATCACGGTCGCCGCGAAGGATCAGGGGTTCGCCATGTCTCTCCAGTGGTCCGGGGGCAAACCGCCGTATCTCCTCCAAAAGAAATTATCCTTGGCTGATGCGGCGTGGTTCAACGTGCTGACCACAGACGAGGCCATCGCCACGGTGGCGAAAGAATCGAGCGCGGGCTTCTTTCGCATTCAAGACCAGGCTCAAATCCAAGTCCTGCCCTTTACTGCGCTGCTGAGCGGTGGCGCGGAAGTGCCGCCCGTCGCCACGGGCGCGAACGGAACGGGAACACTCGCGCTCGAAGGCAACAAGCTGAGCTACATCATCAGCTACCACGGCTTGTCCGGAGCGGCGGGCGCGGCCCATATTCATGGGCCGGCCAACGCCCTCGGCAGCGCAGCACCGATGATTGCCTTCTCCGGGCCGTTCGGAAGTTCCGGCGTCCTGATCGGATCGAGCCCCGCGACCCCCGCTCAGATTGACGCGTTCAAGGCCGGCCAAACCTATGTGAATTTCCACACCGCGGCGAACGGGGGCGGCGAGATTCGCGGCCAGATCGTCCCGCTCCAGTTGCGCGCTACGCTGACCGGCGCCGCCGAAGTGCCGCAAGTGGCGACCACCGCCCACGGCAAGGCTGTTGTCACCTTGATCGGCCCGCAGGCGATTTTTGACATCAAGTACGAAGGGCTGTCTTCCGATCCAACGGCGGCCCACTTGCACGGGCCGGCGGATGCTTCTCAGGCTGCGGCCCCCATCTTGCCGCTTCCCGCGCCGAATGGGAAATCGGGCAGCATTCACAGTTTTGCAACGCTGAATGCGCCGCAACTGGTGGATCTCCTGGCGGGTCGAACCTACTTGAACATTCACACCGCCAACCACGGCGGTGGAGAAATCCGCGGGCAACTCACGCCTTGAGACGGCGATCCCTGAATCAGATCTCAACAGAAGCTAACGAAGGAAACGAAAACCCGGAAGTAACGGAGTGTTCTTATGCGGACTCATAGAGCCGGGCCAGTTCTTCTGGGCTGGCGCCAAGCCAGTATTTCATCGTTACGCGCCACATCCGAAGATACGTCCGCGGGATGCCCCGTTTCTGGAAACGCCTCATGGACGTGGTCACGGTTGCGCGCGCGAGGTTCAAGCGTCCCACGGCACGGAGTTTTTTGCACAAGACGAATTCCTCCATCAACGGCATGTCCGGGACACCGCCAATGCCCTCCAGTACCTCCCGGCGAACGAACATGGCTTGGTCGCCCAGAATAGGCCCACCCAGGCGGAAGAGCAGTGCGCTCCGCCATTTCGCGCCAATCCGCAGGAGATGAGGCTCGCGAAATGTCTTCCGAAAGCCACCGCCAACGACAATGGGGTCTCGGAGACAATCGTCAATCGCCCGGCCTGCATCCTCGGGCAGCCAAGTATCCGCGTGCAACAGCACGACCGTGTCGCTGGTCGCGAGTTTTGCGCCCGCGCGCATCTGGCCACCACGACTCGGCGCCGCCGTCAAGACACGGCAGCCCAATCGTTCGGCCACGCTTGTCGTGCCGTCGGCGCTGCCTCCATCCACGACGATGATTTCAGAGACTTCGCGCACGCCTCTCGCATACTCCAACGTCTCAGGCAATTGACCCGCTTCATTCAGGGTGGGGATAACCACGGACAGTGTGCGCATGGATGCGGTTTCGGGAAGCGATCGGCTCGGAGGTTAGTTGAAGCAGAGCAGGGGAGGGGAGGGAGGGCATCTGGCCTGCCCCTGCAGGACGGCCGGTTGAGGTGTCGAAACAAAAAGGCCGCAAGCTTCGGCGAACCCATGAAACCTGCGGCGCTGAGAAGTCCAACGGTGGACCCGCGGCGTCACTTCAAGACCGCGTCGTGGAATTCCTTCCAATCATCCAGATTGTTCAAGTTGATAGCATCCTTGAACGCGCTGGCGTCATCCGGCAGGCCGTTGGCGGAAAGGATTCCTTTGCGCGTGGCGTCGTCGTGATTGTAACCGCGGATGGCCGCGTTCAGTTTGTCGATCGCGCCTTGGTCGAGTTTGACTCCGGGTTGTTTCTTGATCCACGCTTCGAACTGCGGATAGGTGGGCTTGCTGGTTTTGATAAAGTTGATGACCGCGTCGCGATTCAGCCCAAGCCCATCGATGACCATCTGGTCGTAACCTTTGCCGGCGCCGGGATAACCGGGAGCGAGTTTTCCGCTGGACTCGAGCAAGAGCTTGAGCCAGAGACGAGGCAGGTGCACAACACCCAGCGGACCGGCGACGCCTGAACTGATGAGAGGGACAATTGTATTCATAGGTAGTTTCTTGGTTATTGGAACTTGACGGGCAAAAAGTACAAAAGCATCAAGCCAGGGTCAACGCGAATTTGACTCGGCGCGCGTTTGTCCGCACGTTAACACGGAGTGGCTCTGATCATGCAAAGCGCAGCCCACAAATCGCCCTCGACAGAATCCCGCTCGCCGCGGACTGAACTCCGGATTCAAGGCATGACCTGCAGCGGATGCGCCCGCGCCGTTGCCGCCGCGCTCGAACGCGTTTCGGGCGTTCGAAGCGCGGAGGTGAATTTGAGCCAGGGACTCGCCCGTGCCACCTGGGCGGATGTTCTGTCGGCCGACGACGCGAAGTTGATCGAGGCCGTGAAGCGCGCTGGGTACAGCGCCGCGCTGGCGGCTCCTTCCGATCGCCCGGAGGTTCGGAAGGCCTGGTCCCCATTCCGCGGCTGGCGCCTCAACGTGATCCTGGGGACTATCGTGACCGTGCCGTTGATGATCGCGGAATGGATTTTTGGCCTCGGCATGGAACGTGGGTATCAGTGGGTGGCCTTCGTGCTCGTCACCCCTGTCCAGTTGGTGTGCGGCGCGCGCTTTTATCGCGGCGCCTGGAATCAACTCAAGGTGGGCAGCTCGAACATGGACACGCTCGTGGCTCTCGGCTCCACCACTGCTTTTGCTTACAGCGCCTGGGGTTTGTTGTCGGGCGTGCATGGCCATCTCTTCTTCATGGAGTCCGCCTCGATCATCACGTTGATCAGCGCGGGCCATTGGATCGAATCGATGGTCAGCGCGAAAGCCGAAAGTTCCTTAAAGGCGTTGCTGTGCCTCGCGCCTCAGACCGCGCGCCTCCTTTCGGAGGCCGGAGCCGAAAGCGAGATTCCCGTCGCTCAACTTCAGATCGGCGACAAAGTGCTGATCAAACCAGGCGACCGCATCCCGATCGACGGCGAAATTCTCGAAGGCGCTTCCTCGGTGGACGAATCCATGTTGACCGGCGAGTCGTTGCCCGTGGAAAAGGGCAGGGGAGCGAAAGTCTATGCCGGGACACTCAACGCCAGCGGCTTGTTACAGGCGCACGTGACCGCGACCGGTGAGACCACCGCTCTGGCGCATATTATCGAGGTCGTGCGGCGCGCTCAGAGCAGCCGGGCGAACATTCAAAAGCTCGGCGACCGCGTGAGCAGCATTTTTGTTCCCATCGTGATTGTGGTCGCGCTAGGAACCGCGGTTTGGTGGGGACTCGCGTCGGAATCCGCGCTGGCGGTGAGTCATGGGCTCGAACCATTCCTTTGGCTGGGCCATCATCCCGAAGCCGCGCTGGCCTCCGCGATTTACCATGCGGCGGCCGTGTTGATCATCGCGTGCCCTTGCGCCATGGGATTGGCCACGCCGGTCGCGATCATGGCCGGCGCGAACGTGGCGTCGGAACGAGGCATTCTCATTCGCGATGGGCTGGCCCTGGAAAAAGCCGGCCAGCTCAACGCGATTCTTTTCGATAAAACGGGAACCTTAACTCAAGGCAAAATCACCGTCGTTGCGGTCAAAGAGTTCACGCACGATTCCCCCGAACTTCCGAACGCGAAACAGATCGCGGCGTCCTTGGCCGCGCCGTCACAACATCCCCTGAGCGCAGCCGTCGCGAAATTGTCGGACGCAATCATTCCCGTGGGCATCTGGCAGGAACGCCGCGGCGCCGGAGTCGAAGGCACGTTGAAAGCGCCGGCTTCGGTCATCGCAGAGTCCACCTGGCGTCTCGGTTCTTTGCGGTGGCTGGACGACGTAGGAGTGGAGATTCTCCCGGCGGCGGAATTCGCCCAGGTTTGGTCCGCTCAAGGCGCGACTCTTCTTGGCCTCGCCCGCAACAATTGCCTGGCCGCTGCATTCGCACTCGTGGATGAGATCAAACCCAACGCTGAGGAAATCATCGCGGAACTGAAACGCCAGGGAATGACCGTCGGCCTGATCACCGGCGACAACAAACTCACTGCGGGCGTGATTGCTGAGTCCGTCGGGATCGAATCGGAGAATGTATTTGCCGAAATTCGACCGGAAGAGAAGGCGTCCATCGTTCGTGAATTTCAAGAGCGCGGCCAGCGTCTCGCATTCGTCGGTGACGGAATCAACGATGCGCCGGCACTTGAACAGGCGGACCTGGGCATTGCCGTGAGCCGCGCGAGTGATGTGGCGAAGGAAGCCGCCGACATCATCCTGCTGCGATCCGACCTGCGCGCGATCCCGGAAGCGCTGCACCTGGCGCGAGCCACCTTGCGCACGATCAAGCAGAACCTTTTTTGGGCATTCTTTTACAACGCGGCCGCCGTGCCGCTGGCTGTGTTTGGCTTCGTCAGTCCCGTGGTCTCCGCGCTGGCCATGGGCATGTCCGATCTCATGGTCATACTCAACGCGCTCCGGCTGCGCCGCTGGCGACATCACGAAAACGATGCTCCCTCTCCTCAAGGGAACGGCCGGCGTGAGGGGATTTTGTCTCTATGATACATGTTCGCCCGTTGATCGTGCGCCATCCTGCACTTTGATCGTTGGAAACGACCACGGCCACCGGCCACCAGCCACCGCTTTTCCCCCTTTCACATCAGAGGCTCTCCCGGTAGGGTCCGTTCGTCAGCGACGTCACACAAATTCTAGAGAGCGTTCATCAGGGCGATTCCAAGGCCGCCGAGGAATTGCTGCCGCTGGTTTACGACGAGTTACGAAAACTGGCGGCGCACCGGATGGCAGGCGAAGCGCCCGGCCAGACGCTACAACCCACCGCGCTTGTTCATGAGGCCTGGCTGCGCCTGGTGCGCACGCCGGACCAGGCCTGGCAAAATCGCGCACACTTCTTCCGCACGGCGGCCGAGTGCATGCGCCGCATTCTCATTGATCATGCCCGCCGCAAACTCCAGCTTCGGCATGGTGGCGGCCGCGAGCGCGTTCCCTTGGACGACATTGATCTCGCTGGCGAGCATGATCCGCGACAACTGCTCCATGTCCACGAGGCGCTGGACCGGCTCGCGGCCCAGGACGCGACCAAAGCCGAGATTGTCAAACTCCGGTTCTTTGTCGGCCTGGAGAACCGCGAGATTGCCGAATTGCTGGGCCTTTCGGAGCGCACGGTCGAGCGCGCCTGGCGGTTCGCCAAGGCCTGGCTGCTGGCTGAATTCAGCGACGGCCAATGAAGCGCGTCGCCGCCGCGCGCAAATAGTTGCACTTCACATGTCGGTTAGCGGCCTAAAAATCCGCTTCTTCAAATAGAGAGTATGAAACATCCAGTGCGCCCCGACGCCATGGCCCGTGAGGAAAACATCTTCAATGCGGCCCAGCAACTCGCAGACCCGGCCCAGCGCAACGCCTATTTGGATCAGGCTTGCGAAGGGGACATGGCGCTCCGCGCGCGAATTGAGAAACTGCTCGCCGTCTCTGATGACACGTTCTTCGACACCGCGCCTGCGCCCGGGCCTGTGGATGCGTCGGAAGTGCGGATCAAGGCAGCTTCGCCGGGCAGCAAAATCGCGAAATCCAATCTGGTCTCCGAAGCACCTGGCGACCGTGTTGGCCGCTACAAACTGCTCCAGAAAATCGGCGAAGGCGGTTGCGGTGTCGTTTATATGGCGGAACAGGAAGAACCCGTGCGCCGCCGCGTCGCGCTGAAAGTCATCAAGCTCGGCATGGACACGAAGTGCGTAATCGCCCGCTTTGAAGCTGAACGGCAGGCGCTGGCGATGATGGACCATCCGAACATCGCCAAGGTGCTGGATGCTGGCGCGACCGACGCGGGCCGGCCCTACTTCGTCATGGAACTGGTGCGCGGCGTGAAGATCACCGAGTATTGCGACCAGCACAGCCTGCCCACGCGCGAGCGGCTCGATCTCTTCATCAAAGTTTGCCGGGCCATCCAGCACGCGCACCTGAAGGGGATCATTCACCGCGACATCAAACCCTCAAACATCCTCATCACCGTCAACGACGGTGTGGCCGTGCCCAAGGTGATTGACTTCGGCATCGCCAAGGCCACGACGGGCCAGCAACTCACGGACAAGACGCTGTTC
>JACPRI010000018.1 GCA_016190065.1 Verrucomicrobiota bacterium | reverse complement strand
GCACGCCGAGCTTGCTGGAAAGCGAAAATGGCCAAGGCCATGACTGCGGCGACGATGATCACGGCCACGGCTGCCGCTCGGATGACGCCTCGTCGGTAGGCGAAGCGTTCACGCGCCGCCAGCTCTGCTTGCTGCCGTTCCATTTCCGCGCGGCGCGCTGCGAGCGACCGAAGATTCTTGGCCAGTTGTCCTGCGGCTTCGAATCGCTCTTGCGGATTACCCGCAAAGCAATGTTCGAGATCGTGGCACAGCAGAGCATCAGTGATTTGGTTTCTCCAATCGGTTGTGAGTGGACGCGTCAAATCGCCAACGAGCATTTGGTAGAGCACGACGCCCAGTGAGTAAATATCCGAACGCGTCGAGGCCGGTTTGCCCGCCAGAAGCTCCGGCGCCATGTACATCTGCGAGCCCGTCTGTGATGAGGACGAGTCCGAAATCATTGTCTCGGTGAAGCCGGCTTTGGTCATACCCTTCAACGCTTCTTCCGAAACGACTTGCCCAATGCCGAAGTCGGTGAGCTTGGCAGCGAAGGCGATAGGCGATAGGCGATGGGCGATAGGATCGGAAGGAGGCGCTTTGTCGGGCCATTCCCGCCTATCGCCTATCGCCTCTTGCCTATTGCCTGCGACCAGAATATTCCCCGGTTTCACGTCGCGGTGAATCACGCCGGCGTCGCGTGCTGCTTGCAACGCATCGGCGATCTGCGCCACGATTTCCAGGCGCGTGGCGAGCGGGACTTTTTCCACACCGCCTTCCTGCTCGCACCATTCCTTCAAATCCTGCCCTTCCACGTGGTCCATCACCACATAGAACGGCGGCTCGTCGAAATACACGTCCCGCAGCGCCACGATGTTTGGATGATCGCCAATTCTCTCCTTCAGCAGCCGAAACAAAGTCATCTCCCGTTTGAGCGAGCGCACGCGATCCGCCCGGAAGCAAAACTTGAACACGCGCCGCTCCTTCATCGTTTGGTGTCGCCCCAGCCACACTTCGCCGAAACCACCTTCGCCCAGTTTCTTTTCCAACACCCATTTCGTGTTCGGCACCACCTGTCCCAACGCGGGCCGCCAGCCCAGCACTGGCTCCTCGTCCGCGCGCACTTGCCGCTGCGCTTTCTCCGAGCCAGCCGGGGCTTTGAGACAAGCCAGACTGCTTTCTCCGACTTCGCAAATCTCGATTGACTCCTCCATCCCTTTGAGCAGATACGGACCGTGATTGAGCCATGTCAATTCATTCAACCCTTCGATTTCATTTCCTTTCAGCACCTGGCGTGCATTGTCGAAGGCCGCGCGCGACAACAGAATTTGATCTGCGTCCGCCAGCGACATGATCCGGGCGCATGCGTCCACCTGCGCGCCGGCGAGCCGCTTGGACGCTCCGTCGCCTTCCTGGACGATCACCTCGCCGATATGAATGCCGATGCGATCCAGCACCGGATTGGCGTGATCCTTGGCCAACGCCCGCAACGCCGTCTGCAATCGTAACGCGAAGACGACCGCGTCGGATGGCCGCACAAACAAAATGAAAAACGAATCTCCCGCCGTTTCGATCACTTGAGCGTCCGGGAACCGGCCGAGAAGTTCGCGAACGATTTGTTCGTGCTGTTGGATGAGAGCCACGCCCGCGCCGTCGCCCAGCGCCTGTTTTATTTTTCCCGAACCAACGATGTCTGTGAACAGGAGAGTGAGCAGTCCAGTGCGATGCCTGCGCTGGAATTCCACAAGCGGATCACTGCGCGCCGATAAATCAGGCGGCTTCATGAAGAGTGGAGCACTCGGAAATGGCCAATCAACGCTGAGGGCACGGAGGCACTGTGGCTTCCGGAGCGCGCAGGTTCAATCGGAAAATGCGAGATCAAATGAAACCATCGATTTGAATGCCGCGAAGTCGGAAGTATTGAACGTGATCAAGCGTTCAACCGCATGGGCCTGCAACACGGCGACAAGTCGCGCGTCGTGAACACGCTTGCCGTGAATCGGCAGTTGTTTTACGAGGTCCCAGCCAGCGTGTGAGTCGGTTGCAACGGGATGCTGTGCCGAAGCCGGATCAGCGATTCGCAGGAGCAGGTTCGTGTCGGCAAGGTAAGTGGCCATCAGTCGTAGATGGCGTCCCGTCCCATGGCGGAATCAGGCAATCCCGGCCCGCGTTCATGACTGGCCGCCCAGCGTTTCAGGTAAAACGGCATTCGTTGGGGCTGGCGCGGATGATAGAAACCGCCGCCCTCCTTGTGCTCGCAACCCATCGCCCGTCCCATCCTTGTGAAGGCCCAAGGCTAATCGGGCCAGGCGAGTTTGGCCAGGGATAGCGAAGTCCAGTTGAAAGAAGGAATCGAGGTCTTACGTCGAATCGGGGGTTCTTAAGGCAAAACCGAACTCTGAGGCTGGCCGCGAGGTCTATCGATACCGGAGCTGGGCACCCTATCAATGAAACCGGTCTCTCAAGAAATCAACCGGGTCAGCTCGTCCGCCTTCGCGTTGCATTGCGTAGTCAGACTTTTCAATTGTTCGTCGTTGATGCGAAAGCGAGACTTTACCATCTCGAAGAATTTGACATTCCATTCCTCACCGTTCGTCTCTGGGAGTGAACTGACAAAATAAACCGGGTCCGGCCGAGCTTTGCTCTCGCAAACGTGCTGATCCTTAATCGAAGCTCCCAATTCCTCGGGCAAATCCCATTCGTTGCACGCGATTGCCCCCAGTTCAGCGTGGTCCCAACCGAAAGTTTCTTGTTCCAAAACGTGCAAATCGCGTTTGCTTTTCGCCGCCTCCTCATAAACCGGGCAGTAGTCCTGCTCGCGACCCGCGACCAGCAGTGGGATGCTGATGTCTTGCAGGAATCCCGCTGTGAAACTCAAGCTTGCCTGAGCTGGGATCACCAGGTCAGCGATCCCCTTGGCGAGCACGGCACGCTTGGCGGATGTTTTCCAGAAAGCCCTGACATCGAGGGTTCGAGGCACCTTGGACGGAACTACGCTCTGAGCCCCCAGCATCATTACGATCCGCTCCAGGTTGGCCCGGCCAAGCATCATGATACCGTGGTCGAGCGACTCGATCTTGCACCGGGGCGCATAGGCTGAGGAATTGACCGTTCTCATCACCTTCGAAGTCAAGTCAGGGTCCAACGACATGACTTCGGTGATCTGGTGCGGCTGCGAATCGGGATCGCGCAAGCGGCGCAAAGTCTCAAAAACCGTTTTGCGAAAGCGCGGCAGTTCGTAATTCCCTAGGATTTTTTTAAGTCGTTCCTTGGGATCGGATTTAAAAAACGAGAACATAGCGGGTTGTTATTCGCCTCTTCGGCCCATCATATTGCCCATGATCGTGAGCAACCCTCCCAGTCCTAAATACCCAAGAATGGTTTCAGAATTAACCAGGATTTGAGCGAGCGTTGACTTCGGGAGAACATCGCCAAAGCCTAACGTAGTGACATTCACGATGCTGAAATACCAGGGTGCGAATGGGCGCGCCAGGTCGTCGGGATACGCGATTTGTTTTCCCAGCGCTTGAAAGATGAAACCATAGACGATGACGATCACGGCGCAAAACAACCCCCACCGCGACATGCTCCGTCCGCAATCGGAAGTGAGCGACCAAAACCAGTAAATCCATTTGTGGACCTGGCTTTGTCGCCGGAACTCGTCGAGGAAGTTTTCATCCGCGATATGGCGGCGAACAAGGTAGGCGCCGGCAAAGTAGATGTCGCGGATGTCCGCGCCAATCCAATGCGCGGTGGTGTAATTTCGGACGCCGGGCAAGCGCACCGCTCGCAGATTTGATTTCGAAAAAGTAGCGCCACCGAGGTTGCTTTCGCGGAGATCCACCTCCGTCAAATCGGCCTGCGAGAAGTCTGCGTGGGACAAATCCGCTTCGAGAAATCTGGCTCCGGCCATTTTGGAAGTCCGAAAGTCCGCATGGTGAGCGGTGGCGTTGACGAATGTGGCCCCTGTGAGGTCCGCCATGACAAACTTCGCGTGGCTGACGTTGCACCGTCCGAAACCGCTCCTTTTGGCCGAGCACTCCGATAGGTTCGCATTCTGGAAGCTCGCCCCGAGGCATTCGACGCCGTCGAGCTTTGCTTGAAACAAAGTGGCTTTATCAAAAATGGCCTGGGAGCAGATGGCGTTTTGGAAGTTGCACCGGCTCAACTCCGCCCCGGTGAAGTCGCACCCTGAAAAATCCAATCCGGACAAATCTTTACCCAGGAGATTTACGCCTCGAAGGTTCTGCCATTGTGAATCAACCGGTTCTCCTGTCTCCGCCGCTTTTTTGAATGCTGTGACGATCTCTTCGGCGTCGAGTTGAGGACTTAAGACTGCATCCATATTAAGCAAAACGGTAATAAGGCGTAAACCGCGCGGAGCGTTCGTTGGTCAAAACGTCCGCGACAAGAATTAGGTTAGTTAGTTAGTTAGTTAGTGGTGCGAATGCTTGGTCGCGTGGTGGACAGCATGCAAATGGTTTCGTGAACCGTGATTCCACCTACGTGGTCCTGGACGTTGTCACTGCAGACTCTGTGCCGATTCAGGTTAATTGGAGAAAAACGGGCAAATCGGGCCGGGACCCTGCAAAGGAATGCCCAAGACTAGGACACCACTGTCCCAAAAGAGATCAAGAAGGGTTGAGACATCCTGCGGCGGGTGGGTGAGGGGCCGGCCAGCCGGTAGAGCGGATATTGACGGCTCTTGCGTAGATGGTCGCCTCGGCTTTGCGATGCCGGATAACTTGAGGGAACTTCACTTTCCGTCGTCCAGATTCAACGGATTCTTGTGCCAAATCTGTGTCTGGTTTCTGGGGGCCTGCGTCTGATTCTCCAGATTCCTCGTTTTTCTTAGGAAAAGTGGTCGGAGCGACAGGATTTGAACCTGCGACGTCTTGGTCCCAAACCAAGTGCTCTAGCCAGGCTGAGCTACGCTCCGAACCAGGGGCGCGTATCATCTACGCAACTTCGCCCGTCTGCAACGTCTATTTCGACGCCTATTTCGAACGAGTCAACGCGCAAGACAAGCTTACTGACTCGCGGCGGATGAGGCCGGCGGCAGTTTTCCAATGCAGTAAAGATGTCGAGCACCGCGCAAGAAGATCTGGCCCTGGCTGATCGCGGGCGACGCAAAGCATTTCTCTCCCATCTCGTTTTGCGCGATGACCTGATATTCCGGTCCGGGCTTGACGACTCGCGTCACGCCGTCGTCCGAGAGGAAATAAACCAACCCGTTCGCCGACACAAGCGAGGCGTGGTGCTCACCCATTCGCTCCTGCCAAAACAGCTTGCCGGTTTTGGCCTCGAAGCAGCTCCCGAATCCTTGATCCGACACGATCAGAAAATAATCGCCGATTGAGATGGGGGACGGCACATACGCAACGCCCCGCGTCGTCCGCCAGGCGACGTGTGTCTGGGTAATGTTTCCCACGCCGTCCGGTCGGATCGCGAGAATGTGATGGTCCGGATAGCCTCCCGTCATGAACAACAAATTCGCCCGTTCGTTATAGACGATCGAAGCGACAAATTGCTCCGTCGGGCCGTCGATCACCCAGTGGCGTCTGCCGTTGCTCGGATCGTAGCTCGCGACGCATTTATCACCGGAGAGAATCATTTGCGTGCGGCCGCTCAGTTCGCGGATGATCGGCACACCATAACTGCGCGTGTGATTTTCCCGCGGCGTTTTCCAGAGCGTCTGGCCCGTCGCGCGCGAGAGCGCGACCAGATAGGAGTCGCCATCGTGATCGCCATTCACGATCACTTTGTCCTTGAACAGCACCGGCGAGCTGCAAAAGCCGTGCATGCTGTTGAATTCTCCGGGCCGGACCAGCCATTTCTGCCGACCTTCAAAATTGTAAGCCGCAACGAGCATTTCCTGCCGATCGAGAAACGCGACATAGACGAGCTGGCCGTCGGTGGCGGGCGTGCTGGAAGCAAAGCTGTTCAGCGTGTGCTTCCGTTCGAGCGGGGAATGCACGACGGTTTGCTGCCAGAGAATGCGGCCGGTCTTTCTGTCCAAACACAGCAGCACTCGGTCTTCCTGGTCGAGCAATGCTGACAGGACAAAGACGCGGTCTCCCCAAACAATCGGCGAAGCGTGGCCAACGCCTGGAATGGCCGCCTTCCAGGCGATGTTCTGCGCCGCGCTCCAATGGGTCGGCACCTGTGTCTCAAGACTCGATCCGTCACCGCGTGGACCGCGCCACACCGGCCAATTCTCGGCTTGAAGCAGCGGGGCCAGAGCAAGCCACATAGAGAGGAGCGCAGCGGATTTGAGCGTCACGGGGAGCATGGCACTAGATGTTCAACTGCCGCTGGCGGTGTGCTTCGTCCGGACGCGCCACGATTCGCTCCACGTGCTGCGGCGTGAGAAAATTCGGTCCGCCGAGCGCAGCCGCGCCCATGAAAATGGCGGCCGCCTTGTTCGCCATCAAAAGGCAAGCCAACACGGCGTTCTGAGTGCTCCCCTGCGCGATGAGTCCGTGATTCTGCAGCAGGATAAGCCGGGGCACGACGCCGTGTTGCTGGATAAAGGCCGTGGTGCGGTCGCGAATCTCACGCGACAACGGCAACCCCGGATCGGTGTAGGGAATGAAGACGGAGGCCGGTCCGCAGCAGACGACTTCGTCCGGAAACAAGCGCCGTTCCGCGAAGTCGCGGGCGCGCGGCGAACACAGGATTTGATTGGCCGCCAGCGGATGGCAATGGCCGACAAAATTGATCCCTTCGAGCGTGAGCAGCCAGGCGTGGAACATGGCTTCCACGCTTGGCTTCTTGCTCGCGCCACTCACGCGTGAGTCCAGCAAAGCCTGATCGATGGTTTCATCTCGGACATTCCGCTGATTCAGAATCGCCAGCACTTTCGACGCGTCGCAAATCGTGACGTCCGCTTCGGTCAGTGTCGCGAGGCTGCACCCGCTGGCTTTGACCGCAAACTGCGCGGCATCGAGTCTGGCCGAAGTGTTGCCTTCGCCCAGGATGGCCAGGTGACGATCCTCCTGTCCAATGGCGTGGGATAGCTCCAGAAGTTGAGAGAGGCGAGCGTTCATCCAGGGCGAATCAATGGCGAAAATGCCGCACTCCGGTAAAGGCCATGGCGACATTTCGGGCGTCCGCGGCGGCGATGACCTCGGCGTCGCGCACCGAACCGCCCGGCTGGATCGCAGCCGTGGCGCCGGCGTCGGCAGCCGCAATCAATCCGTCCGGGAACGGAAAGAACGCGTCGCTGCACACCACGCTGCCTTTGAGCGACAGCCCTGCTTCGCCGGCTTTCCACACGGCGATGCGGCTGGCATCGACCCGGCTCATCTGGCCCGCGCCGATGCCGAGCGTCCGATCCTGCGCCACATAGACAATGGCGTTTGATTTCACGTGCTTGACGATGCGCCAGCCGAAAAGCATGGCGGCCCGCTCGGCGCTGCTCGGTTGTCGATTGGTCACGATCTTCAGATCGTTTGCGCCGGTGGTCTTCACGTCGCGCTCCTGCATGAGCAACGAGTCGGCGCCGACACTGCGCACATCCCAGGCGCTCGCGGTCGCGGGGCTTTTTAGAATCTTGATCAGCCGAAGGTTCTTCTTCTTCTGCAACAGGACCAGAGCGTCCGGCTCGAAATCCGGCGCGATGATGACCTCGCTGAAAATCTCCGCGATGGCCGAGGCGCATTCCGGATCGAGTGTCTTGTTGACGGAGATGATGCCACCGAACGGCGCTTGCTTGTCCGTGGCGAAGGCTTTGTCCCAGGCTTTGTGGAGCGTCGCCCCTTGGCCAACGCCGCAAGGGTTCGTGTGCTTGAGTATGGCG
>JACPRI010000154.1 GCA_016190065.1 Verrucomicrobiota bacterium | reverse complement strand
CCAGAGCCGGATCGTACCGATAGCCATCGTCGCGCAGGAACGCGTGCTGGCCGTTGAACTCGTGCCAGGTGAAATCAAGGCCCGCGTCCGCCATCGCGTTGTAAATCAGCGCCCGGCCCTCCCGCGGCACGTGCGGGTCCTGCCGCCCCCAGATCATAAGCATCTCGCCCTGGATTTCTTTGATCCGGTCGAGCGTGTTGTCCTGAGTGCCTTTTCCGAGACCGCGCTTGTGAATGTCCGTGGCATAAAAGCAGACGCCGGCCAGCACGCCTGGGTTCATGGCGGCGCGGAAGGAAAGATGTCCGCCAATGCAAATCCCCATCACTCCGCAGCGCCCCGTGCAAGCGGGGTGCGATTTCAAATACGCCAAAGCCGCGCGCGCGTCGCTGTCGTAACTTGCCAGTTCTTTGGTAATCTTCAGCGCGTTGCCGCGATCCGCGCCGGCCTGATCGTAAGCGAGCACGGTGCCAGCAGGTTCAAATTCGTGATAGATTTCCGGCGCGATAACCAGGAAGCCGTGCCCGGCCAGCATGGCGGCGGTGCGGCGAATCGGTCCGGTTACTTGAAAGATTTCGGAATAGAGCAGAATGCCAGGATAGCGGCCGGCGGCTGTGGGACGAAGAATGTAGGTCCGCATCGGGCCGGTAGGTGTCTGCACATCGACGGATTCGTTATCTTTGATGGTCATACGGAGTTCTGCGGTTGTTGACGTGAACAGATGGAGCGGTGTTAGCCAGGTCCGGATCTCCGGGCCGCCAGTCGCTTCACAAACGCCGTATGATCGGGCTGATTGAGCCTGGCCTGCAAAGTCCGCGCCAACCCTGCCTGATCATGCGTGAGCAGCGCGGTCAGATTCAGAACGAAACCCGGAAACACGCGGCTGGAGAGCGTATTGTTTGGCCCCGGAAGATTCAATGTGTATTCGCCTTTGTCCATTTGAAACCATTCGACTTTGCTTTCCGGCACGCGCCAGGCGATGAATTCCCGAACACCATTGCGGCGATAGGCCGTGAGTTTGGCGCGCAGATCGTTGATCCCGCGGCTGAAGATCGCCTCGGCGATCAGTTCGGGCACACCGGCGATACAGTCTTTATCGGGGCCGCCTCTGTAGTCCGGGAGGATTTGCAGGACGCCGTCGGGGCGGACGACATTCTCTCGGTCGAGAAGAACGGCCGGCTGCGCGGCAAATCGGATGCCGGCCGTCGCCGCCGCGTACCGTTGCAGACACCCGGCGATCACACTTCTCGGACCGATGGATTGCGGCGAGTTCCGGAGCGCGTCAAGCTGGACGATGCCTTCGACCAGTTCGACTTTGGCCGGCTCGAGCAGTGCTTTGCAGCGCCTCAAAAACTCTTTGGCGTTCAGGCAGTCTCCATCCTCCAGCGGTCCGGCGCTCGTCTCCAGCCTCATCGGGCGTCCGGGAGAATAATGATTGGCATCCATCTTAGCCTACGGCACTCCATAATTCGGAGTCAGCGCGCCGCGCCAGACTCGAAGCCAGGTTCGAGCAATGAGAAACAGCTTTTGCGGCTTGCTCAAGCGAGTCGAAGCCGAATCGAACACGTTGAAGCGGTGGTGTTGCAGCTTCTCCAGCAATCGCCAATAGACGGAGCCCATCAGCTCCGCACTGGCCATCGCGCGCCGATCCTCGGCTGGCAGCGCTTCGCGAGCTTGCCAGTAGAATCCACGGGCGCGGTGGGCCACGCTTTGGGCGAGCTCGTAGAATCGGGGTGAATACCGGCATTCGAGAATGTCTTCGGGCGCCACGCCGAACCGTTGCAGCTCGGACATCGGCAGATAAATGCGGCCCCGTTCACCATCGGACCGGACATCGCGCAAAATGTTCGTGAGTTGCAGGGCTTTGCCCAGGTGGACGGCATAATCCTGACAGCCCGGATTCTTGTAGCCGAAAATCTCAATGCTCAGGAGTCCGACGACGGAGGCGACGCGGTAACAGTATGCGTCGAGTTCCTCGTAGGTTGCATAGCGTTTGATATCCAAATCCATCTCGACGCCGCGCAGGAGTTCGTCAAAGCGAGAATATTTCAGCCCGTACTGAGCGATGACCGGTTGCAACTCCCGAACCACGGGCAGACCGGGGACACGATTCTCGCAAGCGGACCGGACGTCCGTTCGCCAGAGGCTTAAGCGCCGTCGCCGTTCCTCGACTGGCAAGGATTCGTCGTCGGCGATGTCATCGACTTCGCGGCAGAAGGCATAGAGCGCGGCCATGCCCGCCCGTCTTTCCTTGGGAAGAAGAATAAAGGCGAGCGCGAGGTTGGAGGCGCTTTTCCGAGTGATCGACTCGCTGACTTGCATGCCCGTTCAGGTCAACCGCGAATGAACGCCCCTGCTCACGAAGGCACTCGTGGCCGGCTCGGGAGAAACCTGGGATCCTGCTCCTGATTCGCGTCGAATTGAAACCATGGGCGGTTGTCCTTGTGCCGAGTTCCCCCTCCAGTTCACGAAGGCTGGGTGGGTTCACCCCTTCGCGGCGGGGGCAATCCTCCGGTCTCAGCCAAAGTGGGATTCCGCGTGCGATGGCCGCGGCGTTTCCACCGGTATTTGTAGCGCCGACGGCTCTCGGGCGTTTCAGCTTCCGGTTCCTTTTCTTCCGGCTGGTTGCTCTCCCGATACACTCTTTGCGCGTCTTCCACGTGCTTTTTCTTTCGCCGCCGCCGATAGAAATACCTGACCAAGGCCATCCCGGCCAGCAAGAGGCAGACCCCAATCGTCACGATCAGCACCACGTCCCGCATGAGCAGGCCGGGAACCTTGCTCAGGGGTTGCCCGAGTTTGACCTCCAGTTGTGCCAGCAAGGGCGCCAGCTCTCCAAGTCCGATCATCGCGATGTTTCCTTTTCGTTTGTGACCGCCGAATCTTCATCAATAGCCGCCTCGGCGTTAATGTTCAAGCGTTGCATGCGGTAGCGCAACGCGTGCCGGCTGATTTTGAGTTGGTCGGCGGTCTTGCTCAGGCTGTAGTGGTTCTGTTCCAGCACTGAACTAATCAGCTCGCGTTCGAACTTCGCCATTGAATCGTCCAGGGAATTGGTGACTGGAATGACCGGCGTGCCGGATTTGCGCAGCCGCGCCTCCAATTGAAAATCCGGCAGGCTCGTGACCTGGACCTCGTCGCTCAGTTCCAGGATGACCGCGCGCTCGATCACATTGCGGAGTTCGCGCACGTTTCCAGGCCAATGGTGCGAGAGCAGTTGCTGCTGGGCCGCTTTGGACAGGCTTTTGATGTGCTTGTT
>JACPRI010000147.1 GCA_016190065.1 Verrucomicrobiota bacterium | reverse complement strand
TCGCCGTGGTGGCGACCGCGTCCGCCGAGCGAATGCTGCGTTCGAGGAACGCCATGTCGCCAAAGAAATTCCCGCGCGCGAACGTCGCCAGGTTCTGGGACTTCCCGTTTCCGAAGGGGAGCAGAATGCGCACGATGCCGCGACGGATCAGATAGAGTTCGTCGCCCGGCTCTCCGCGGTGGAAAATCGTCTCGCCCGCTTTGAAGGAACGTTCTTTCACGATGTGTTTCAAGTCACTCAGGATGCGGTCTTCCTCGAATTCGTGGAGCAGTTCAATTTCGGGCAATTCCAGGGGCCGTTCCTGGCCGGACTGAAGCATGCGGTGCTCCTCCAGAATGCGGTCCTCCGCCCATTCCAGCGCGGCATCGAGCGAATCGAAGATTTTGACGTTTTGAGTCGGCTTCACCAGGCCCACCTGGCTGAAGTACGTCTGGAGATCCTGGCCCGTGGGCACGGTGGCGGGGAGGTTGCTGAACATCAGATGCCCGCCGCGCTCCGTCAACATCGCCTCGATCTGCTCGAGCATGTGCGCCGCCGTAAAATCGACGGATTGCACGCGACGCATGTCCAGGATGACGTAGCGGCTCATTTTCAGATCCGGTTCCAATTCGCTGAACAACTGATCGGTCGTGCCGAAGAACAAGCTGCCTTGCAGTTCGCACACCGTGGTCAAGGTCCCGTATTCTTCGAGCACTTTCTTTTCGGAGGGCAGCCGGTGTTGCTTGGAGGAAATCTGATTTCCATAAAGTTTGCGGCGCGTCACGGAGCCGCGGATTTGTTCCCGGATGAACAGAAAGATGGCCAGCGCCACGCCCACGCCGGCCGCCTCGATCAAGCCTTTCGTCACCGCGACCACGACGACCGCCGCGATCACGCAAAAGTCCAGGACGGTGGACCGTTGCCGCAGAAGATGGAAACTGCTCTTGTCGAACATGCGGTAAGCAATGACGATCAGGATGCCGGCCAGGGCGGCCAGGGGCACCCAGCCGATCAGCTTGCTCAAAAGGAGCAAGGCCAGCAGAACGAACACCCCTTCCAGAATGCTGGACAGCCTGGTCTTGCCCCCGCTGTTCACGTTGACCAACGTGGCCCCCATCGTCCCGGCCCCCGGAACGCCTCCGACGAAGGCGGACACAAGGTTGCCGATGCCTTGCCCAATCAATTCGCGATTGGAATTGTGGCGGCTCCGGGTCAGCGCATCCACGATCACGCAGGTTTTCAGCGTGTCAATCGAGAGCAATACCGAAAGGGTCAACGCCGGCATGAGGAGCGCCCGCAGATCCGCCAGATGAATTCCTCCGATGGAAGCCCAACGCTCCGTCAGCCCGCTCCACATGGACCCGCCCCCGGTGGCCAGCGGGCCGATCAGCAGTTTGTTGTGCACATCGAGCAAGCTCCGGTCGATCAGGCCGAGTCCGAGATAGGTCAGAATGCCTCCAAACAAACCAAGGATCGCCGCCGGCACGGCTTTGGTTATTTTCGGTCCCAGAATCATGCCCAGCATCGTGACCGTCCCCACCAAGATGGCTTGCCATTGCCAGTGTTCGGGCGTGGTCAAGCCAACAGCCAGCCCCTTCCAGAGCGAGGCGTCTTTCGAGACGGAAAAGCCAAAGAGTTTCGGCACTTGATCCAGGAAGATCTTCAACCCGACGCCGCTCAGATAGCCTGAAACGACCGGGAACGGAATGTACTTGATGAGCCGCCCTCCCCCGATGGATCCGTAAAGAAACTGCAACCCGCCGGACATGAGCGCAACCAGCGTCAAGAACAGCGTCGCCTGCGCCGGCGACATGGCCCCGGCACCGCCGGATTTTCCGCTGACGAGGTCGAGAGCCAAGGCACCCATCACGGCTGCGGCCGGCGCGCAAGGGGCCGTGATCAGGCGTGGCGCGCCGCCGAACATGGGCGCAAGCAATCCCAGGGCCACGGCGCCCAAAATGCCCGCGATCGCTCCCTGGGCAACGTAGTCCGGCCCAAATTTGCCATGGATCGCGACGCCGAACGCGATGGCGGAGGGCAACGCCACCAGCATGGCAGCCAGGCCTCCCCACACTTCCCCGGCCATGTTTCCCTTAATGGATGAAGCCGGAATTCTTGGTTGGCTCCGTACTGATGGATTTGAAACGCTGCTCAAGCCGTCTGATTAATTCACAGAAATCTCAACGCTGACTTGACCTTGATCAAAAGCGATTTGGGCAAGCAACGCCAGCGAAAACTCGGCCTGAACCTGGCAGGGACGGATTCCACTCCGTCCCTGACTTCTTAGCCCTGTTGGCAGGATGTCGGGGACGCGGTGGAACGCGTCCCTGCCCGCTTCAGGCCGCTACGGGTTTCCACGGCGAACATCCAGACAGATCAAGGTTCCCTGTGCGTTGCGGCAATAAATGCGGCCATGGGCGAGAACCGGAACGGTCCAGCATTTCCCGCCTAGCACTTGTGCTCGGGCCAGGGGTTGAAAGCGTTTGGGGGTTGCTTCCGCCACGACCAACTCGCCACGCTCGCTCAGGATGATCAGCTTTCCGTCAGCGGCCATGAGAGATCCGAGGCCGAATCCGGCATGCCTCCACTTCATTTGGCCGGTCGCCAAATCCAGACACCGCAAGTCCCGATCAGGGTGGTCGGTGTTCCCGTGGACGCCGTACGCAAAACCATTCAGAACGACGCAACTGTTGAAATGGTTGGCCATGCTGCTGTTTTCCCAAACGACCGTCGGCACCGCCGAACTTACCTTGAGAAGCGCGCAGCCGCGGTCGAAGGTCGAAATCAACAGTTTGTCGTCGAACACAATGGGATCGGCCGCGTTGATGTCCCATTTGGTGACCCAGGAATGACTCCAGAGCGGAAGGCCGTCCTTCAACCGCACACCCAGGAGCGCCTTGCCCGAGAAGATCGCGGCGCAACGTTCGCGGTTCGCGACGAAGGGCACCGGCGTGGCGTAGCCTGCGGCGCTCGTGTCGGACTTCCAGATCACTTTGCCCGTGCTTTTGTCCACGGCTGTGCCGGCCCCGCCCACGTTCAAAATCAGCAGATTCCCTTCGACCAACGGGGAACCGGCAAAACCCCATTCGGGTTTTTTCGTGCCCAGCACGCTCATCAAATCCTTTTGCCAAGCAACGTGGCCGCTGGCGGCCTCGAAACAGATCAGATGCCCGCGCTTGCTAAGAGTGAACACCTTGTCGCCATCGACCGTGGGCGTCGAACCCGGGCCGCCTTCGTAATACTTCGCATCGAGCGGGCAGGCGTAGGAGTGCTTCCACAATGGCTGGCCCGTTTCGGCGTTGAAGCAGAGCACCGTGTCGGCTTCATCCGCGTTACCCAGAGTGAAAAGACGGGACCGAGCGACAGCCACCGAGGAGAATCCAATCCCTACGGACGCCTTCCAGAGTTGTCGCGGGCCTTCCTTTGGCCACGCTGTTGTCCAGCCGCCTTCCTTTGAGAGGCCATTCAGATCGGGACCCCGCCACCGCGGCCAATCGCCGGCACTGCATAGGGTCATCGAACAGAAACACCAGCCAAGGGCGAGAATCGAAAGCACTCGTCGAAAAGCAACCATGACGGCAGAGGTATAATAGTCTTTCGGGACTGTCAATTTGGGATAACCGAGAAGACCCAGCGCGGCTGACGCCGCAAACCAAAGCCGTCGCGGCGTTGAAACGTTACAAGGTTAAAAGAGTTGATGGTGGAGGAAACCTCCTGGTCTGACGCCAAGCTTGCCAGAGGCACATCTTGACACCGCTACCAGTAGGGCGGAGCTGCCGCTCCGCCCAAACGGCTTCCTTGGACCTTCACGTGTATCGCTGCACCGACTGGAGAGCCAAATCGACCGACCGATAGGTCGGCCCTACCATTCTGGTGGCAGTGTCACACCATGCGCCCGCTTGCCGGCATGGGCCAGTCATGGGCCAGGAATTTTGTTTGAAACGATCGTCCAGGAGGTTTAGTCTCCACCTCGGTCCGAATTCAACGATCATGAATATTTCGATTATTGGACCGACAGGAGTTGGCAAGGGGACCCAGGTTGACAGAGTGGTTGTGAAATACGACCTGGTGCCAATTTCGATCGGCGAGTTGTTCAAGAAAAACATCAAAGAGCAATCCGGCCTGGGTCTCCTGGCCAAACGCTACGTCAGCCGAGGCGAACTGGTCCCCGATGAAGTCGTGGATGCCATGTTCGAGGCCTGGATTCGCCTAACCCCGGCGACCCAGGGTGTCGTCTTGGATGGCTTCCCGCGCACGCTTAACCAGGCCGAGTTCCTGGACACGCTGTTCGTTGAACTGGGACGCAAACTGGACGCGGTCATCTCACTGGTTGTTTCCGAAGAGGAAATTGTCAATAGGCTTTCCGGCCAAAGAATCTGCCGCGAATGCCAGATGCCCTTCCCCGCCGTCGCGCCCTTCCAGAATTGTCCCTACGATAAATGCCACGGAGAGCACCTTTATCGACCGGAAGACGCCGACCCGGATGCCGTGCGCGTGCGCCTGGCCGTCTTCGAGCGCACGATTGGCCCGGTCGTGGAGTATTATCGGAAAAGCGGAAAGCTGATCGCAGTTCATGGAGAAGGGGACGCGGAGAAGGTTAACCAGGCGCTGATTGCCGCGCTCGATTCTGCGCGTGGATAAGGTCCGCGCTGTGCCCCTGTGCCTTAGCACGCATTCCCATGGCCGAAAAAAATGCTCCTCAGAGCCCTCCGTCGCCGACTGCCGATGGTGCAAAGCCCCAGAGCGGGATACGCGCATTCCTGCCGTTGATCCTCATCGTGGTGCTGGCTCCCGCCGCCGCGTGGCTCACGATTCGGTTCATGTCTCCCAGCACTCCGAAGGCTGCGGCGAAGCCGGCTTCCTCTCATGCGTCTGATCATTCTGCATCGGCAGAAAATGCGAAACCGGCAACGGAGGAGGAATTGCCGAAGTTCCATCCGGGCCTTATGGCTCCGTTGACCCGCACGACAATCGGGTTCCACTACCGGAAGTATTTCGGAAAGTTGGCCATCATGGACGTCAACGGGGATGCGCTTGGCGAGGCGCAGGCCGACAAGATCATCGTCAATGTCGCTGGCACTCGCGGAACGCAGGTGATTGTCGCCCGTCTGGGCGTTCAGGGAGACGACCCTCCGCTGTTGAGGCATCTGAATCTCCACCGCAACCGGCTGCTCGATACGGCGTCGGAAGTGCTGAGCAGCAAAAACCTGACGGATGTCCGCAAGCCCGAGATCAAGAGTCTGCTCCGTTCGGAACTCGCCGCTTCATTCAGCCGGATCCTGGGATCAGGTGTCCTTCAAGATCTGCAGTTCCTGGAATTCGAGGTCCGGCCCCGGTGAGGCCTCCAAACGTTGCAACGACAAATCGTTAAAGCGTTAAATGAGTTGATTCGTGTCGCTTCTGAGCAATGGCCGATGCGAAGATCCGCCAAATCTGGTAAGGACGCGTTCCACCGCGTCCCTGATATCCTGGCAACGTGCACGAAAAGCCACGGACGGAGTGGAATCCATCCCTATCGGGTTCAAGGACCAGATTACCGTCAAAACATTGTTCGTGACTTACCGGGTGATAGTCGTCTTGGGGCTTGCAGGGATCGCTTTGCCAGGGTGCAAGCCATCAGGACCGGGACCCGCAATTCCCCAGACCGCCCCGCCGCGTGGCGTGATTACGTTTAATCGCGACATCGCGCCCATTCTTTTCGAGCATTGCGCCCCGTGCCATCGGCCCGGCCAGCCGGGACCGTTCAGCCTGCTCAGTTACGCCGACGCGGTGAAGCACGCGGCCCAGATTGTCAAGGTAACGCAGAAGCGCTACATGCCGCCGTGGCTGCCGGAGCCAGGCTCTGGCGGATTCCTCGATGAACGGCGGCTCTCTGCCGGGCAGCTCGAATCCTTTCAAGAATGGCTCAAGGCCGGCACGCCCGAAGGGAACGCTGCCGACTTGCCGCCATTGCCGCAATTCGCGGACGGTTGGCAACTCGGCGAGCCGGATTTGGTTGTGCAATTGCCGCAACCGTACACTCTGGCTGCCGAGGGCCAGGACATCTACCGCAATTTCGTCATTCCCGCGCCGGTGCATGATACCCGATACGTCCGCGCCCTTGAGTTTCATCCTGAGAGCAGAAGCGTCCATCACGTCCGGATTCTGCTGGATTCGACGCGGCAGTCCCGCCGTCTGGATGAGCAGGATGCGGAGCCGGGCTTTGCCGGCATGACCGTGCCGGCCAAGTTCCCCACCGGTCACATGCTGACGTGGACGCCGGGCCGCGCTCCAAGGAAAGAGCCGGACGGTCTGGCGTGGGTGTTGGAAGGCGGTGCGGACATTGTTCTGCAAATTCACATGCAGCGGACCGGTAAGTCGGAGTCGATCCAACCAGCCATCGGCCTCTTTTTTACGAGCTCGCCTCCCACGAAGACGCCCTGTCGCCTCGGCCTGCTCTCCGAGTTGATCGACATTCCGGCGGGCGAGAAGGACTATCTTGTCGAGCGCTCCATGGAATTGCCGGCGGACGTGGACGTGCTCGCGGTGCTGCCGCATCTGCACTATTTGGGCAAGCGGATCGAAGGCTTCGCTACTCTTCCCAACGGGAAGACCCAATCGCTGCTGCTTATCAAGGAGTGGGACTTCAACTGGCAAAGCGAGTACCGCTACCGGAATCCGGTGTTCTTGCCCAAAGGATCGAGGATCACGATGCGTTACACCTACGACAATTCGGAGGAAAATGTCCGGAATCCAAACCTGCCGCCGCGCCGCGTGGTGTTCGGGCCGCAATCCACGGATGAAATGGGAGAGCTCTGGTTGCAGGTTTTGCCGCGCCACGCCAGCGATTTGACGGCCTTGCAGACTACGCATCGCCTATGGGGCTTTCAAGAAACAGCCGCTTACTATTTGAACCAGCTCGCCGCGAATTCCAACGACGTTTCCGCGCACTTCGGCCTGGGCAAGGTGCTCGGGCCGCTCGGCCGCACCGAGGAATCGAAAGCGCATTTCCAGGCCGCCATCCGGCTCGATCCTAACCACGCCGAAGCCCATTACTATCTTGGTCTGATCCTCTTGACCGATAAAGAACTGACGGAAGCTCGCTCCGAGTTCGACACCACGCTGCGCCTAAGCCCGGCGTATTACAAAGCCTACGACGGAATCGGCCTGGTTTGCCTTGCCGAAGGAAAGCTGGCTGAAGCCGAAGCGCAATTTCAGGCCGCTTTGCGGCTAAATCCCGACGATCCTGCGGCGAAGCAGAATCTGGCCCGGCTTCGGCAAGCCAAGACCGACCCGATCCAGGCGAAGTGACCTGGGGGGTCTCCAGCGACTCACATTCCGGCCGCAACGCAGACACAAACTTGAATGGCGTACATGAAACTTGTTCCGTACGGAACAGGTTTTATGTACGCAGGAAGGGCGGGATGAGCGCACGGTTGATGGGCAGAATTGCTCGCTCGGCCGTCCGATCCGCTCTCGACTGGACGTTCAAAGGATTGGTAATTTTCCTGAACCGGATCACGATGCAATCGAGTCAAGCTTTCCATTCCCTCCGAAGCCGCATGGACTGTTCCCTGACTGGACCTCCGTCGCGAAGCGTTCCCCTGCAAAAGCTCGCCACGTGGACAGCGATCAGCTCGCTTCTGCTGGCAGCCGGTTGCTCTCAATCGCAAAAGGAATCGTCCGTCACCGTGCGTGACGAGCCAGACTCCGCTGCTGCGGTCGCACCGTCCGTCGCTCGCGCACCATCGAGTTTTGCCGACACGGTGCCGCACGAAGG
>JACPRI010000140.1 GCA_016190065.1 Verrucomicrobiota bacterium | reverse complement strand
GATCCCCGGACTGTAAAGCCGCCCGCCAGCACTGACTTTCACGGCCATGCCACTACTTCGGCCAACAATCGGGACCTCGCTTGGATGCAGGAACACACGACCGTCTTAAGATAATTGCCGCATCAAGCCTTTTTCGCGGCGCGCTCCCAGGCCTTGGGAGCGCGCTTTTTTTCGGGATTGAAGCAACGACCAAAGGGGGCGCAGCCATTCCCGTTTTGGAACGTAACGCAGAGTTGCACTCTACTGTATCGCGGATTTGAAATCCGCGGCGCGTGGACCGGTCGAGCCCCAGCCGAATGCAATTCGTCGATACAGCAGATTGAAAATCTGCGCTACGCCGGCGAAACCGCATCTGGCATTACGGTCACTGCGCTGTCCATCCTCCATCGACCGTCAGCGTCGTGCCCGTGACGTAGCTCGCGGCGTTCGACGCCAGGAAAATCACGGCGCCGTGGATTTCGTGCAGATAACCCCAGCGGCCTAGAGGAATCTTGGCCACGAACGCTTGGTAAACCTCCGGATTCTGCAGGAGCGGCAGGTTCATGGGCGTCTCGAACGGGCCCGGACAAATCGCGTTCACGGTGATGCCTTTCGTCGCGAATTCCAGCGCCTGCGTCTTCGTGAGAAGCACGATCGCCCCTTTGGTTGCGGTGTACGCCGGACGACCTGCCATGCCCACGTGTCCGAGGATGGAGGACAGATGAATGATGCGGCCCCAGCCTTTCTGGATCATGTGCGGCGCGACGGCTTTGGTGCAGATGAATGGGCCGGTTAAGTTGATATCCAAAACCTTTTGCCACTCTTCTAAGGGCAGATCGACCGTGGGCTGGCGGACATTGATGCCGGCGTTGTTGACCAGGATATCAATGCTGCCCAATTCTTTGATCGTCCGATTAACCATTGCGTTGATCTCAGGCGAATTCGTGACATCCGCCTGAAGACCGAGGGTGCGGCAGCGGTGTTTCTCCGCGATTTGCTTGGCCGCCGACTCTGCCTCGGCGCGATTGCGGCTGTTGATCACGATGTCGGCTCCGACACTGGCCAGCGCGTTGGCCATCTCGAACCCCAGCCCCTTGGTTCCGCCTGTGATCCAGGCCACTTTTCCGTTGAGTTTGAACAGTTCCAGGCTCATGACCGGCGCATCCTGCGTGAACGACTTTTGAAACGCAAGGCAATGAGCCGTCCGGCCATCCGGCCTTCGGCGTCTCCTTGACTCCTTCCACCACGGCAGGCAAGTTCTGGCTCGCTTGACGCCGGATCGATTTGCGATGGCGGGCGAGAACATCTTCGCTGCGGCGCTGCAAACTCCCGCTGTGCAAACCCTGCGACAGCGCGTGGAGCATGGCGGAGCCTTGTCCTTGGGCGGTATCAGCCGTGCAGCTCAGCCGTTTTTCGCGGTTTTGCTTCATCGTCTGTTCCCAGAGCGCCCGATCGTGGTGGTAACCGAAGGCGTCAAGGCGCAAGAGAGCTTCCACCAAGACATCGAGACCTGGCTTGGTTTTGTTGACATCAGCGGCGCCAAGGTCACAGGGAGGAATTCCACCGCCTCAAGACCCTCAACGCTAAACGCTCAACCTTCTACCCTCCACGCCCTGTTCTATCCTGCCTGGGAAACGCTCCCGCACGAGTCAAAACTGCCGCATGCCGACGTCATCAGCGAACGGCTTGAAACACTTGTTGCGCTATCACTTCATGAACCCCTCTCTGGAGTGCGCCGGTCCTCTGGCGCTTTTCAACTCAACGCAGAAGAAGGGAATTTTCCTGAAAAAGGTCCAGAGGTGCGGCCCTCCATAAGCCCAGGCCAGGCCAGGCGCGCCCCCATCGTTGTCACCAGTGTGGCGGCGCTCATGCAGCGCACCTTGCCTCCGGATCAGGTTCGAAAGCGGACCCGTATTGTGCGCCGAGGCGACCGTATTGAGCCGCTCGATCTGATCGAGTGGTTGGAGGAGCAAGGCTACGAGCCGGAAGCGCAAGTTACACAAAAAGGGGAAATCGCGTCACGCGGCGGAATCCTTGATGTCTATCCATTGACGAGTCCCTGGCCGGTGCGTCTGGAATTTTTTGGGGACGAGCTTGAATCCTTGCGCAATTTCGATCCGCTCACGCAACTCTCGCGCGAGCAGATCGAGGCGGTGACGCTGCCCCCGGCCGGGGAGATCGGGCTTCTTAAGCCAGGCGAGTCCTCCGGCTCTGCGGCGCCTGCGACTCCCGATCTCGCCACGCTTGGCGATTATCTTCCGCGTCATTCAATCTGGCTCGTGTGCGAGCCGGAACTGATTGACGAACACGCGCAGACGTATGCGGACCAGATCCCCGCGGACGACCTCTTCTTCGTCGATTGGACAAAACTGCTCGATCAGGCGCAACAGCGAGGAATGATGACCCTCAGCGTTGCAGAGGAAGTCGCGGCTCCCGAAGCGATCGATTCCCTTAGGTTTGGAGACCTCGAAGCTTTCCGGCCCGTGTCCGAGCGGCCGCTCGATCCGCAGGTCGCCGAGGCCCAACGGCGGGAATTCTTCAGCCAGTTGCACCGATGGCTGCGGCAGGATTATCAGGTCCATGTCTTCTGCAACAATGAAGGCGAACGCCAGCGGTTCCAGGAGGTTTGGGAAGAGTACGGGCTGGATGCTTCAACCAAGGCCGCTTCTTCTCCCCAGGAGCCCGCTCTTTCGCCCCTCCCAGGAAAGGAACCCGCGACCCCCGCTTCAAACTTGGCTGAGGGCCCGGTGGCTGAATTACGCGGAGCGAGAACCCATGATCAGCTTCCTCTCCCTGCGAGGAACGAGTGGGGAGAGCATCGAGGAGAGGGGAAAACCAGTGAAGACAGCCTTCCCCTCCCCAGCCCTCTCCTCCCTTGGCGGCAGCGTAGAGAGGGAGAAATCGTGGCTTCCCATTCCGGAGCACGTCACCCAGACACTCAACTCTCAACCCATCTCGGCTCCCTCTCACGCGGCTTCCTCTCCGAGTCCGCCAAAGTGGTCGTCGTGACGGACGCGGAAATCTTCGGGCGCTATAAAGTCCAGCGGCCGCGCCGGCTCAAATCGCCGCACGCGGTCGCCGCGCGGTCCGCGTTAGACATTGATTTCACGGAGTTGGAAGAAGGCGATTACGTGGTCCATCTGCAGCATGGGATTGGGCGCTACCTGGGCTTGAAGGTTTTGCCGGTCGGCTCCGGACGAAAGATCGTCGGCCACACTCGCGAGGCGCAGTCGGCCGGACAGGAATGTCTGGTGATCGAGTACGCGCCGGGGGACTGGGATCAGGCGCCTCCGAAGCTTTACGTCCCTGTGACAGAAGCGCACTTGGTCAGCAAATACGTCGGCGCCGGCAAAGCGCGTCCGGTCGTGAACACGCTGGGAGGCACGCGATGGGCCAAGGCGAAGGCGCAAGCGGAAGAAGCGGTGCGCGACCTGGCGTCGGAGTTGCTCGCGATCCAAGCCGCGCGGGAATCCAAGCCGGGTCACGCCTTTGCG
>JACPRI010000139.1 GCA_016190065.1 Verrucomicrobiota bacterium | reverse complement strand
TCGTTCGCCATTCTTTTGGTTGATCCAAGCCGCCCGACCAGTGCGAAGTTTTGTTCCATACTGCATACTGGAAGCGGCGCAATGTTTTTCCCTCTCCCAGCGGGAGAGGGCCAGGGTGAGGGAGAAAGCTCTAATCCGAAACCATCTGCAAGAAACTGAGATGTGCGGTCCGGCGACCAAAATGGAGCAATGGAGTGGTGATGGATTATTGGGTTCTCAGCACTCCGTTACTCCAACACTCCGTTACTCCAATCTTCAAAAAAACAGGCGACCCCACTCGGGGTCGCCTTAGCGTGGAACGAGGGACTGCCTATTCGTTCTATCTGTCACTTTCCTTCTTAAGCAGCGGCCATGCCTTCTTAAGAATGAGAACTAAGGCCAGGACAAAGTTGGACCCAAACGAAAAGGCAGGGAAAAGCCGGATAAGCGTTGACTTGTGAACAATGATGAAGGTAGGCGTTCCTGCAAGCCGATGCTGCCCATGAGAGCGACGATTCCCCTGAACCAACCCACCCCTGCACCCCTCCCAGGAAGGGAACTTGCGTTCGATGCACGAAACGTGGCTCCCCTCCTGGGAGGGGAAGAGGTGGGTTCATGCTCGGTGCGTGGTTCCCTTTGGAACAAGTTTCTCTCCATCACCCTTTGCTCCATTCTGTTGCCGGACGGCGCTTCCGTCCAAGCGGACCCGCAGCGTTGGCACACGGAAGCCGGCTACAGATGGACGGAAGCGCAGGTGCTCGACCAGGGCCGCGATGGTTTTCGCCTGCTTTCCTCCGAGCAAACTGGGATCAATTTCTCAAACCGATTGACCGAAGCATCCATTGCCGCCAATCGAGTGCTGGCGAACGGATCGGGAGTCGCGGTCGGCGATATCGACAAGGATGGTCTGCCGGACCTCTACATCTGCGGCTTGGAGAATCCGAGTGTCCTGTATCGGAATTTGGGACATTGGAAATTCAAAGATGTGACTTCCGAAGCCGGGGTTTCTTCCGAATCACGGTTCTCACGCGGAGCGGTATTCGCAGATGTGAACGGCGACGGCACTCTCGATTTGCTTGTTTCGACACTCAACGAAGGGGTCCTCTGCTTTTTCAACGACGGCCAAGGCCGCTTCCTGAACCGCACCATCGACGCGGGCACTCGCCGCCCGTCCGCAGCGATGACGCTGGCACTGGCGGACATAGATGGCAATGGCACGCTGGACCTTTACGTCGCGAACAATCGGACGAACGACATGCGAGACTTGGGGCGAATCAGCTTCTCGGCCGTCGGCGGGAAACCGGTCATTCCGCCCAAGGACCGTAATCGATTCGTGCTGCGCAATGGACAATTGGCTGAATATGGCGAACCCGATCAACTCCTTCTCAATGATGGCAAGGGCCGCTTCCGGCTCGCGTCCTGGAACAACGGAACCTTTCTCGACGAGGCCGGCAAGCCACTGGCCGAACCCCCGCTGGATTGGGGATTGAGCGCGACGTTTCGTGACATCAACGGTGATCTCGCCCCCGATCTCTACGTCTGCAACGATTATTGGACGCCGGACCGATTCTGGATCAATGACGGCCACGGACGTTTCCGCGCCATTGAGAAGCTCGCCTTGCGCAAGCTCAGTGCAAGTTCCATGGGGGCGGATTTCGCGGACCTCGATCGAGACGGGCACGTGGATTTCTTCGTGGTCGATATGTTGAGCCGAGATTTGAGGCTGCGAAAACGCCAGATGTTTGCGGAGAAACCGGTCATGGCTTCAATCGGTGTGATTGACGACCGTCCGCAGGTGATGCGCAACACCCTGTTCCGGAATCGGGGAGACGAGACCTTCGCTGAGATGGCTGATCTTGCTCACGTCGCGGCATCGGATTGGTCTTGGTCTCCGATTGCTTTGGACGTGGATTTGGACGGTTACGAAGATTGGGTGATCTCCGCCGGCCATTTCCGTGACGTGCAGGATCTGGACGCTTCGCGAGCCATCTCTGCGCGGCAGCATTCCTGGAACCACTTCAAAGAGGAGGCGGCGAGGCAGAAGGCCTTCACACGAGAACTGGAGGAGCATTACCAACTTTACCCTCCGCTCCGGATGCCGATTGTGGCGTTTCGGAACTTGAAGAACTGGAGATTTGAGGAGGTCACGGAACGATGGGGGCTGAATCAAGCAGCGGTTCGGCATGGCATGGCTGCGGGCGATTTCGACGGAGATGGCGATCTCGATCTGGTGGTGAACTGTCTGAACGGCCCAGCGGAGATTTACGAAAACCAAAGTGTGCGGGCCCGAGTAGCGGTGCGGCTCAAAGGCCAAGCCCCGAACACGCAAAGCATCGGGGCGAAGGTGGCGTTGATCAACGGCGCAATCCCGAACCAAAGCACCGAGATCGTTAGCGGAGGACACTACTTGTCGGGTTCGGAAGCGTTGGCAGTATTCGCCGCGGGAACCGCGCGTGAAGGGATGCGCCTTGAGGTCGCGTGGCGCGGCGGCAGGACAAGCGTGATACAGAATGTCGCAGCCAACCGGGTTTATGAGATTGAAGAGTCGGGGGCGTTGGAGCGTCCGAGCGGGGGAGCGTTCGAGCGGGGGAACGGAAGCGCTCCACGCTCCACGCTTCACGCTCCGACGCTCTTCAAGGACGTCAGTCACCTTCTGAACCACGCCCACACTGACGTGCCGTTCAACGATTTCGAACGCCAGCCGCTGCTGCCGTTCAAGCTCAGCCAATCCGGTCCTGGAATTGCCTGGTTCGATCTGGACGCCGACGGCCACGACGACCTGATCATCGGCGCAAGCCAGGGGGATGCACCGATTGTGCTTCGATCGAACGAACGCGGTGCTTTTTCGCGAATCACCTCGCCGCCGACCAGCGCCGTTTCGAGCGACACTGGAGGAATCGTCGGCTGGACCGATCCCAACGGCCGCGCGGCGTTCATTACGGGAATCACCGGTTACGAAGCTCCATCCCGGCATGGGGCCAGGCAATTTCGCCTCAGTGGAGCGCAGTTGGATCCTGGTGCGCCGCTTGGATCAGAGATGACCAGTGGAGGCGCCGTGGCTCTGGGCGACGTCGATGGCAACGGACAACTTGCGCTTTTTGTTGCCGGGAGCGTCGCGCCGGGACGATACCCTCTCGGATCGCCCTCGAAGATTTACCGACACGAGGGCGGTCGATGGGTGCTTGACGCACGGAATAGTCTCCTGCTGGAGAATCTCGGCATCGTCAATGGTGCCATCTGGAGTGACCTGACGGGCGATGGCTTTCCAGAGTTGATTCTGGCCTGCGAATGGGGACCCATCCGCATATTCCAAAGACGAGCTGGAGCGCTTTTCGAGGTAACGGCTGAGTTCGGTTTCTCCGAATTCACCGGCTGGTGGAAAGGAGTCACGACCGGGGACCTGGACGGCGATGGACGCATGGACCTTGTTGCTTCCAACTGGGGCTTGAACAGCACTTACCAGGCGTCCAAAGAGCGTCCACTGGCCGTGGTTTATGGCGAATTAGCCCGGCCTGGAATCATGGACGTCGTCGAAACTGATTACGATGCCGGAACAGGACGGATCACACCGCGACGTCAACTCCCCTCGCTGGCCGCTTCGCTTCCGTTTCTGTTCGAGGGGTTCGCCAGCCACAAAAGCTACAGCGAAGCTGGATTGTCGAATGTTTTGGGTGATCGCATGATCCTGGCTCGGCGAGCGGAAGTGAGGACTTTGGCCACTTGCGTCTTCTTGAATCGCGGCGGACGGTTCGAGATGGTGGAACTGCCGAGCGAAGCCCAGCTTGCTCCCGCGTTCAGCGTCAGCGTCGCGGATTTCGACGGGGACGGTCGCGAAGATGTTTTCCTGAGCCAAAATTTCTTCCCGATGCAGCCGGAAGTTCCGCGTTTGGATGCCGGACGAGGATTGTGGCTCCAGGGCGATGGAAAAGGCGGATTGGCGAGCGTGCCGGGAAAAAAATCCGGCATTGCCGTTTACGGGGAACAGCGCGGGGCCGCTCTTTGCGATTTCAATGAAGACGGACGGATCGATCTGGCGGTGACGCAGAACGGAGCGGCGACGAAGTTGTATCAGAACGCACAGGCTGCGGCGGGCCTTCGAATCAAGCTCAGAGGTCCGCCCGGCAATCTGCAGGGCGTTGGGGCAGTCATTCGGCTGCGTTTCGGAGATCGACTCGGACCGGCGCGGGAAATTCATGCGGGTTCGGGCTATTGGTCCCAAGACAGCGCAATCCAAGTGATGGGCACACCCGCCAGTCCGATCGCGGTCTCGATTCGTTGGCCCGCTGGCCGAACGACCACGACCTCCCTTCCCGACAACACGAAGGAAGCTGTCATCGGGGTGGACGGAAACTTGATTTCGAGGCAGTGATCTGACTGTCCTTACGCATGAACCAGCGTTGCGGACCGCGGGCGACCCCGCCCGCAGCACGTTCGAATCGCGCAGAAACTTCTTGATGCATCTGCTCCGAGAGAGTCCGCCTTGCACCCTGCTGGCTCCGGCCGCGATACCGTGCGTTCAAGAAGCGAACTGCCGCCGGACCGATCCAGCGTATCACAGACCGCGCAATTTTCTTCGATCCGAGATGAATCAAGATCATCCACAACCCTGCTAATGGGCTTGACTTTCGCGTCTTAGAAGTTGAAAAAGAACGCACTCAC
>JACPRI010000136.1 GCA_016190065.1 Verrucomicrobiota bacterium | reverse complement strand
TGCCCGTGCCAGAACAGCGTGAGCTTTTCCTGAAGCGGCCGGGGCCCCTTCGCCATGCGCTGAAGCCACCATTGCCGAAGCTCCAGGAGCCGCTCCTGCTGGGTTCTGCGCTCCATTTGCTGGAACTTGCGGCGTTCTTCGGCGGTGGCATTCCGGAATTTTTGCACCCGTTCAATCCGAGAGGGATCCGGCTTGGCCCATTCCGGCGCCGGCGTGTCGTCCGCAACTTCTTCGTAATCTGTAAAGTTGCGAACGGCCTTTTCCGAGCCGAGCGCGACGAGCTTTTCAATCTCCGAAGGCGGCCCGCCAAATCCGGCGCGATTGAGCAGGTGCGCCGCGCGTTCGTAGGTCCAACTTGAATCAGGCAGTGGCTTGAGCATATGAGTGACTAGACGAGTTTTGTTTGGGCAAGGTTGCAGGAGGCTCAGTCGGCTCAGCCCTGGCTTTGGGCGTCGTTCAGGTGTTTCGAAGCCAGCGGACACCAGTCTTCCTTGTAAGGATCGGGCCCCGGCTCGCGCTGGACTTTGGCGACGGCTTCCTCGACGCGCTGCACGACCTCGTTGCGCCAGCCTTCCACAACAGGCGGCTCAGCCCATCGTTGTCGCAGCAAATAATCTTCTGCAACTTTCAGACAGTCCCGTCCCGACGGACTTTGCTTGAGCTTGGGATCGATGTAACTGGAGTCATCGTGCTCGCCATGGCCGCAGAGCCGAAGCAGACGAGCCACAACCATTTGCGGGCCGAATCCTTGCCGTGCCCGTTGGATTGCCCTGGCCATGATCTTCAAGCAGGTGCCCAGATCCGTGCCATCCAGCGCGTGGCTTTCCACGCCGTAGCCCACGGCTTTGTCGATCAATGAACGGCAGGCGAACTGGCGTGAGGTCGGCGTCGAATAGGCGTATTCGTTGTTGGCGATCACCAGCACCAACGGCAGCTTCTCGACGGCAGCTTGATTGATCGCTTCGTGGAACGCGCCTGTGGAAGTGCCGCCTTCTCCGATGCACGTGGCGCCGACGGATTCGGGAATGCCCTTGAACCGCCGCGCCAGGAGCATTCCGTTCACCACGGGGATCATGGCGCCCAAGTGGCTGATCATCGGCAACAGCCCCTGCCTCGGCCGCCCTCGGTGCACGTTCCCGTCGCGGCTGCGCATCGGCCCCAGCACGGAGCCGAGGTAATTCCTGACGGCGTCAAGGATTGGCTCCCCAAAGGCCAGACGGCCGGCCAGATCCCGGATCAAAGGGGCAAAAATGTCTTCAGACCGGAGCAACTGGCCCACGGAGACGCTCAAGGCTTCCTGGCCGCGACCGATGAAAACGCCGCCGTGGATCTTGCCGCCGCGATACAGGCTGGCGAATTTTTCGTCCAAAGTGCGTCCCAGCAACATCCAGCGGAACGCTTTGAGGTACGCGTCTCGAAAAGAAGAAACCTCTTCGCCGGCCGCCAAACCAGGGAGAAGGCCGGACAAGGTGGAGTCTGCAGTTTGAACCATGCGAATCAGCAAGTATTTATGGCCGCGTCGTCCGATTGGCCCATCGATCAACTGCGCTCGATCTTCGATCAGGTCATGGAACAATAGTAATAACCTCCCGACGAAACTCAGTCAACGCTGCCGCAAAGGGGTTTTCGACGTCGCTCTGCCTTTGCAGAATAGAGAATTTCCAGCGGAGCGCCGCCGTTCGTCCGTTTCTTGCTGGTTTGGTAAACCGCATATTTGAAAGACTCAAAGTTCAAGCCATGAAAATCCTCCTCGTTGACGATGATCCGGTTGCTCTCGAAATCCTGAAGACCTCGCTCGCTTACGCCGGCCATCAAACCGTCGAAGCTCGCAATGGTGAAGAAGCCTGGGCGGTTCTCTCCCGACAGCCGGTCCAAATCATTGTCAGCGACTGGATGATGCCGAAGCTGGATGGCCTCGAACTGTGCAACCGGATTCGTGCACGCCGTTCGAGGGATTACGTTTACTTCGTCCTGCTCACGGCGCGATCCGACAAGGAGAATTACCACACCGCCATGGGGAAAGGAGTGGATGATTTCCTGGCGAAGCCATTCCGCTGCGATGAATTGCTGATCCGGCTGCGGGTCGCCGAGCGAATCTTGGGCTTCATGAGCCAGGTGCGAGAGCTGAAGAACCTGTTGCCGATTTGCAGCTATTGCAAACGCATACGGGATGACCGGGACTACTGGCATCAGATCGAATCCTACATCCACGCTCAGACGGGGACGGACTTCACGCACAGCATCTGTCCGGAATGTTATCAGGAGCATATCAGGCCTTACCTGGATGAGGCGCGGCGTCTCAGCCCGGCAGCGGCTTAGTGATTCTCAATTCCCAAACGTCTCTTCCGCGCGCGCCAACCTTGGCGGCAGCAGTGTCGAACAGGTTGGAGCGCTAATCGCATGCCAAGGGCTGCGGCGGTCAGGATGGCGGCGCGCCCACATTCCACTTCCAACCGGAGAATCGGTTCCGCTCAGACGCAATTCGAGACTCGCGTCAGAGTGACGGCAATCTATACTGCGGCTCTGCGCGATGAGCCGTCCTGCCACAGCTTCAAAGTCTCCGCGACACGACGCGGCAATTCCAACCGGCAAAAGCCGGCCTGTCAATTGTCCCGGGCCGGAGCCCGGACCTGCAGTGTGGCCCGAGGTTCCATTTCAAATCTGCAATTTCAGATTTGCAGTTGCTTCATGACGCCGCTCTCTCCACGCCAATTCTCAGGACCGATGCTGGCGGCGCTGGGAATGGCCGCGGTGTATTACGTGGCCGGCCGATTGGCGCTGCTGCTGGCCATCCCTCCCGGTTACGCCACGGCTGTCTGGCCCGCCGCAGGCCTGGCGTTGGCCGGAACGCTCCTGTTCGGCAATCGCATTTGGCCAGGCGTTTTGCTCGGCTCATTCGGTGTCAATGTCTGGACTTCCTTCGACGCGACCAGCGCCGCCACGATCCTGAAGTCCATTTCGCTCGCGGCTGCCATCGGGGCCGGAGCCGCCTGGCAAGCGAACCTTGGCGCCAGACTGGTCCGGCGGTGGGTCGGATTTCCGACGCCTCTCACCGAACCGTCGGACGTAATTCGTTTTCTGCTCCTGGGCGGGCCGGTCAGTTCCCTGGTCAGTGCGTCGTGGGGAGTGATGTGCCTCTGGAGCAGCGGCATCCTTCCCGCGGAAAACATTTTGTTCAATTGGTTCACCTGGTGGGTGGGAGACTCGATCGGCGCCGTCCTCTTCGCGCCTTTGGCGTTGATCTGGCTGGGGCGAGGGCCCGAAGTCTCGCGCCGCCGCCGGCTCGCGTTGACACTCCCGCTGGGCTTGACTTTCGGTTTGGTCGTGTCCCTGTTCGTTTACGCGAGCAGCTCGGAACAGCATCGGCTTCAACTGGACTTTCAACGGCGCACGGACGCCCTGGCCAATCAGTTGGCCAAGAACTTCAAAGGCTATCTCGACCTCCTGGAGTCGATCGAGAGTTTTTACGCCAGTTCGCCAAATGTGGACCAGTCCGCGTTCCGGACGTTCGTCACGCGGCTTTTTCCACGGCACCGCGGCATCCAGGCCTTGCAGTGGGTGCCCCGCGTTCCGATGGAGGAGCGGGCCGCCGTGGAGGCCGCGGCGCGCGAGGAGGGATTCGCGAACTTTCAATTCACGGAACGCGACGCCCAGGACCAGATTGTGCGCGCCTCGGCGCGGGCCGAATACTTTCCCGTCTATTACGTGGAACCGCTCGCGGGCAATGAACTCGCGCCTGGCTTCGATTTGGGTTCAAGAACCAATCGCCTCGAAACTTTGATTCGCGCGCGCGACACCGGTCTGCCTGCGGCCAGTGGCCGAGTCCGGTTGATCCAAGGCCGCGGCCGGCAATCGGGGGTTCTGGTGGCCTTGCCGATCTACCGAAACGATCTTCCACACGCCGCGGCAAACGAGCGCCGCCAAAATCTGCGGGGATATATCGTGGGCGTCTTCGAGATCAACAAAATGGTGCGGGAGTCGCTGCGCGATGTCGATACGGCCGGGATCGCGCTGCAACTGCTGGACCGCGACGCGGCTCAAACGGAACACATGCTGTACGATGGCTGGCTGAACGGCTCCACTGCGGTTTTGGAGCCGGCGGACGGATTTCAGCGCGCCGTGCCGTTGGAAATCGCCAACCGCCGCTGGGAAATCCATTTCTCTCCAACCCGGGAATATCTGTTGGCACGAAGGTCCTGGCAGGCTTGGAGCGTTTTAGCCGCCGGCCTGCTCTTCACCGGCTTGCTCGGCGCTTTTTTGCTGGTCGTGACCGGGCGCTCCCTGGCCTTTGAGAGACTGCTGGCCACGCGCACGGCGGATTTGCTCAAAGCCAACGAAGATTTGCAGGCCAGTGAGCGCCGAACCCGGTTGATCATCGACACCGCACACGACGCGTTCATCGCGATCGATTCCCAAGGCAAGATTACAGACTGGAATCCTCAGTCGGTTTCCATGTTTGGCTGGACTCGCCAGGAGGCCCTCGGTCGTTCGCTGCGGAACACGATCATTCCACCGAAGTATCGGGAACCTCACGAGCGCGGCCTGCAACACTTCCTGGCCACGGGTGAAGGGCCGGTCTTGAACAAACAGATTGAGATCACCGCGTTGCGGCGGAACGGCGAAGAGTTTCCTATCGAACTGACCATCGCCCCCGTGAAGCTGGGCGGGGAGTTTTTCTTCGGGGCCTTCTTGCGCGACATCTCCGAACGAAAGCGGATGTTGCAGGCTTTGCGGGAATCAGAGACGCGGTTCCGCACGGTCCTGGAGAGTCTGGGAGAAGGACTGCTGGTCACGGACCTGAACGACGCGGTTCTGTACATGAACGCGCGCATGGCGGAACTGACCGGTTACGCCACGGAGGAGCTGGCCGGCAAACCGGCTTATGAATTCCTGCTGCCCCGGGAACAGTGGCCGTCCATGCTTCAGCGTAATCAGCAACGCAGCGAAGGCGCGGCCGAGCGTTATGAGATTCAGATCCAGCACAAGAACGGAAGTCGTTTCTGGGCCGATACCATCGCCACACCCTATCGCAATGCCGATGGCCAAATCATCGGCACCCTCTCCACCACCATTGATATCACGGCGCGCAAGCTGGCCGAAGAAGCCCTCCGCGAATCGCAAGTCCTTTACCATTCACTGGTAGAAGTACTCCCCGTGAGCGTCTGGAGAAAGGACACCGCCGGCTGCTTCACATTTGCCAACCGGCAATTCTGCGAAGTCATGGAAAAAACTCCGGACCAGCTCCTGGGCAAAACCGTCTTCGACTTTTATCCGTCCGAGCTCGCGGAAAAATATACGCGCGATGACCGCCGGGTGCTTCAGACCGGGGAGGCGTTTCAGGACGTCGAGGCGCATCAGACCGCTTCCGGCAAACCCGGCTACAACCACGTCATCAAAATCCCGCTGCGCGACAAATCCGGCCAGATCGTCGGCCTCCAGGGCATTTTCAGCGACGTGACCGAGCGAAAGCAATTCGAAGCGGAACTGGCCAAAGCGCGCGATGTCGCCCTGGAATCCGCCCGCCTCAAGGCCGAATTCCTGGCGAACATGAGCCACGAAATCCGCACCCCGATGAATGGCGTGGTCGGCATGGCCAATCTCCTTCTGGATACGAAGCTGAGCCCGGAGCAACGGGATTACGCCGAGACCATCGCGAAAAGCGCGGACGCCCTGCTCACTGTCATCAATGACATCCTCGACTTCTCGAAGATTGAAGCCGGCAAGCTGACTTTTGAAACCATTGATTTCGACCTGCGCGAAACCATTGAGGACGCCGTGGATCTGTTCGCCGAGCCGTCGCGAGCCAGGCGCATCGAGCTCGCGTCCCTCGTTTACAGCGACGTTCCCACTGAGGTGCGTGGAGATCCCGGTCGGCTGCGCCAGATCATCACCAACCTCCTCAGCAACGCGGTCAAGTTCACTGAGAAAGGAGAAGTCATCTTGCGGGCGACCAGGGAAACCGAAACCGAGACCCATGTCCAAATCCGAGTTGCGGTCTCCGATACCGGGATCGGCATTCCACCCGAAACGCAAGCCCGCTTGTTCCAATCCTTCACTCAGGCGGACGGCTCCACAACGCGCCGATACGGCGGCACCGGTCTCGGTCTGGCCATTTCCAAACAACTGGCCGATCGGATGGGTGGCGAAATCGGAGTGGACAGCGCACCCGGCCAGGGATCGATTTTTTGGTTCACTGCTCGCTTCGAGAAGCAGACCGCGGGAGCCGTCCGTCCCCGGCTGGTTCCGGCGAACTTGACCGGGTTGCGCGTGCTCGTGGTCGATGATCACCCGGTTAATCGCCAGGTCGTGCAGGAGCAGCTCCGGCCTTCCCAAGTCAGGTGCGACGGCGCCGCCAGTGCCGGCGAAGCGCTGACTCTGCTGCGCCACGCCGCCGAACTGCGGCAGGACTATGTTTTGGCCATGCTCGATCATTGCATGCCTGAAATGGACGGCCTGGCCCTGGCCAAGGCCATCAAGTCGGACCCCCGGATCGCCAGCGTTTCGCTCGTCCTGATGACTTCTTCCGGCGATAGGCCAAGGGCTGACGTTCTGAAGGAAGCGGGCATCGCCGACTGCCTGATGAAACCCGTGAAGCAGTCCACGCTCCTGGATACGCTGATGAACGTGCTCGCACAATCAGACCCTCGGAGCGAAGACACGGCCGTCGCCCTCGACCCGGCCTCGGCACCTGCGCCGCCGGAAACTGTCGCGCACGACAGCCCTCGCATTCTGCTGGTCGAAGACAATCTGGTTAACCAGAAGGTCACGGTGAACCAGTTGCGCAAGTTGGGTTACAGCGCCGAAGTCGCGGCCAATGGCGTCGAAGCGTTGAAGGCAGTCCAGCGAACGCACTACGACATCGTCCTCATGGATTGCCAGATGCCGGAGATGGATGGATATGAAGCGACCCGGCAAATCCGCGCCCGGGGAGGCCCCCAGCCCTTCATCGTTGCTCTGACGGCCCATGCCATGCAAGGGGATCGAGAACGATGCCTGGAGGCGGGGATGAATGACTACCTGGCCAAGCCGCTGCAGACCGAGGATCTCGCCTCGGCCATTGAGCGAGCCAAGGCCGCGCTGAATCTCGAGACGAAACCCATCGTACCGGGCGCCACGAACATGGCACCGGCAGGTGCCGAAACTTCGACTGCTCCGGCAGGAATTGCGGCGGCTCCAGCCCAGACTCCACGCCGCGATGTCCTGGTCGATCCCAATGCGCTCCGTGATCTTGCGGCTGGACCGCCGGAGCTTTACAACGAAGTCGTCGCTCTGTATTTATCGGATGCCGAAAGAACCCTCAACGCTTTGCGCCGGGCCGCCCAATCGGGTGATCCGGAAACGATTCAACACCTGGCGCACCGCTTAAAGGGAGCCAGTTTGACTTGCGGTGTGGTCGCGCTCGTCGGCCCTCTGGCGCGGCTCGAACAATGTGGATCGAACGAAGAATTGGCGGAGGCCGGCAAGTGGGTGAAGCAGGCGGAGGAAGCGTTTGCCCGCGTGCGTGAGTTTCTGAGCCGTCTTTGATCTCGCGGAACGTTGCCTCGCCAGACGAATCCTAAACCCTCGCGCGCATGAAGAGGAAACTGCTGTTCGTGGAGGACGATATCATCACGGGCGCCGTGTACCGATTCCACTTCGCATCCGCCGGCTACCATGTCGAAGTCGCAACGAATGGCGAAGCCGCCATCGAAGCCCTGGGACGCTTCAAACCGGACATCGTCGTGCTGGATTTGCTGTTGCCCAAGATCAACGGCGTGGAAGTGCTCAAACGCATGCGTGCGAACCCCGAAACCGCGGCGGTGCCCGTGGTCGTTTTCACCAACGTCTATGCCAGCGAACTGGGAACCGCGGCGCAGGCCGCCGGCGCGAACCGCTGCCTCAATAAAGCCAATACCAACTACGCTTCGCTGCTGGAAGTCGTTCGCGAAGTCCTGGAGTCAGCCGCGGCCGAGCAGGAGATTCTCTCCGCCAGAGCCGAAGCTGGAACGGGCTCGGGCGCTTCCGCCTTACTCACTCCGGCGGAAATCCGTTTGGATCCCCGTGAAGAATTTCTCCAGCGAACGCCAAAGATTTTGGCCGACGCGCGCGGTCTGGTCCAGGATTTGAGGAAGGCTCCGAGCGACGAAATCAAAGCCGGCTTGATTTTGGAACTGGCCCGAAAGGTGCATTTCCTCACCGCGCTGGCGGCGCTGGGCCAAGCCCAACTGCTGGCGGAAGTAGCTTCTGCATTGGAGGTGCTTTTGAACAAGCTGAATGAGCGGCTCGATGACATCACCGAGTCCACTTTGCGGACCATTCAGCAAACCTCCGACCTGCTCGGCCTGCTTTTTGACCGTGCTTCCTCCGACCTCCCCGAAGACTCCGCGTCGCGCCAGATCCTGGTCGTGGATGACGACGCGGTCTCGCGGAAATTGATCGGCGCCGCCCTCCAGATCGCTCAACTCAAAGCGGTGACTCTGGACGACCCCAACGAGGCGTACGAGAGGCTGCAAAAAGACCGGTTTGATCTGGTCATTACGGACGTGAGAATGCCTGGAATCAGTGGTTTTGAACTCTGCGAGAAGTTGCGCGCCCTGCCTGGCCGCTCCCGCACGCCGGTCATCTTTGTGACCGCGGCCAGCGATTTTGCCTCGCGCGTCCGGTCCGCCCAGAGCGGGAGGGGGGACTTTATCGCCAAGCCGTTCCTGGCGATTGAACTCGCAGTTAAGGCGCTCGGCCAACTTCTGAATGCCGGCCTGCAAAACCCGCTTCCTTCGTTTCAACCTTTCCACCCGCAGACGTGAGCTTCAAGGTCTGGCCTCAAACACAAGTGCAGGCCTTCAAAGCGGCAAACGGCGCAGAACCTGAAAGACGCGCATGACCATGAAACGATTGCTCTTCATTCCTCCTCCTCCTCCTCGTAATCTTAATCTGGCAGGTTGAAGAGTAAGATGAGGAGCCTCCGCCCTTCCCGTTTTGACAATCCCCCGCGCCGCGCCTAGCGTTGCCCTCATGGAATTATTGCATGCCCCGTGGAGAATCGATTACATCCGGGCGCCCAAATCTCCGCCGTCGGATCACTCGCTGTTCACGCGGATCGCCCAGTCGAACGACGACGCGGCCAACTTCATCGTCTGCCGCGAGCGGACGTGCTACGCCGTCCTGAATACCTTTCCCTACAACGGCGGCCATTTGATGGTCGTGCCGTACAAACAAACGGCGGAGTTGAGCGATTTGACCGACGAAGAGCTTTGTGATTTGATGAAGCTGGTGCGGCGCAGTGTGGAAGTCCTGAGGCGAGTCATGAAACCCGACGGGTTCAACATCGGGATGAATCTCGGAAAAGTCGCCGGCGCGGGCATTGTGGAGCATTTGCACATGCACGTCGTGCCGCGGTGGAACGGCGATACCAACTTCATGCCGGTCATCGCCGACACCCGGGTTTTGCCGGAAGCGCTGGCCGACGTCGCCGCGCGCCTCCGCGCCGCGTTCGCGGCCTGAGATTTGAAAGCTGAAATCTCCAATTTGAAATCCAACTGATGCCTTCCGAAACTCTTCACTTCGAGAACGCCCGCTTTGCCCAGCAGCTCTTCAACAACGACCCTCGCAACTTGCAGGCGCTCGAAGACCAGTTGTCCGTGAAAGCCACCGCCCGGGAAGGCTGGATCAAGCTGGAAGGCCAGGCCGAGGCCGTCGAATCCGCCAAACAGTTGTTCGCGTTTCTGGAAAATTCGCTCAAGGCCGGCTCGCCGGTCCGCAACCGCGAGTTCACCTACGCGCTGACCGTGATGAAGAACGACGGACCGCACGCCCTCCAGAGCCTGTCCGCCGAGCGCATCCAGACTTCGGCCAAGAAAGCGCTCGTCACGCCCAAAACCGTCGGCCAGAAAAAATATATCGAGGCCATCCGCCGCCACGATATCACGTTTGGGCTGGGACCGGCGGGCACGGGGAAAACCTATCTCGCCGTGGCCCTGGCTGTCGCTGCGCTCAAGGAAGAGAAGGTCTCACGCATTATTTTGACGCGTCCGGCGGTCGAGGCGGGAGAGGCGCTGGGATTCTTGCCGGGCGATCTCTATGAAAAGATTTCGCCTTACTTGCGCCCGCTCCAGGATGCGTTGCACGACATGCTGCCCGTCGAGGAAATTCAAAAACACACCGAGCGCGGCACCATCGAAATCGCGCCGCTGGCCTATATGCGAGGCCGGACACTGAACAATGCTTTCGTGATCCTGGATGAAGCTCAGAATTCCACCATGGAACAGATGTTCATGTTCTTGACCCGTCTCGGGCACAACTCGAAGGCGGTCGTCACGGGCGATCCCACCCAGATCGATTTGCCGGCGCACAAGCAATCCGGCCTGCTGGAAGCGCATCGAGCCCTGGCTCACGTCGAGGGAATCGCGATTGTTGAATTCCACAAGCGCGACGTGGTCCGCCATCCATTGGTCCAGAAAATCATCGCGGCGTATGAAGAACACCGTGGCAAGCGCCGGGATGAAAGCCGGTAATGGCCCGGCTTCACCATGAGCGAGCTTGCGATCCGCAACCGGCAGCGCTCACGCCGGGTCCATATTGCACATCTCAAAAAAATTCTCCGAACGCTTCTGGTCGATTTGCTCCGGCTACGCGACTACGAGGTCTGTGTGCACCTGGTCAGTTCGTCTCGGATCGCTCGACTCAACGCCCGGTTTCTGGGGCATTCCGGCTCCACGGACGTGATCACTTTTGACGCCAGCGCCTCGCCGCAGCGCGACCGCATTGCGGGCGAAATCTTCGTCAGCGTGGGCGACGCGGTGGCGCAGGCGCGGCAGTTTCGAACGTCCTGGCAATCTGAAATAGTCCGCTACGTTATCAACGGCGTCCTGCACTTGCGGGGGTTCGACGATTTGAAGCCGGGGGCGCGGCGCGTGATGAAGCGCCAGGAAAACCGCCTGCTCCGGCAGCTTGGACAGCGGTTTCGTTTCCGCGCATTGACCCGAGCGTGAGCGCGACTGCCATGAGCCCGTTTCATTGGCGCCATCGCCCGGCTTCGAAGGGGCGCATCTCTTGACGAGGACAGACAGCGCCGAACCCGTAGCGCAGAGTTGCACTCTGCCGTATCGCCGATTTGCAATCGGCGGCGTTCCGGCAAGTTCCCGGGCGTTGGATTTGTCGAGGGGCTGCGGAATGCAATTCCGCGATACGGCAGATTCCAAATCTGCGCTACGCCGGAGATCAGCGAGTCCTGATTGGCTTTTCTCTTATCTGAAATTTGAAATTTGAGATTTGAAATCTCTCATGGACGAGCGAACTGCCGGCATCATCCTCCGCACGCGGCTGTTGACGGAAACGAGCCTGATCGTTCATTGGCTCACTCCGGACCTGGGGCGGCTCGCTACCGTGGCCAAAGGGGCGCGCCGCCTCCAATCGCCGTTCGCCGGCAAACTCGATCTTTTCTTCCGAGCTGACTTCAGTTTCATCCGCAGCCGCCGGAGCGATCTTCACACGTTGCGCGAAGTCAGCGTGCATGATTTCAATCCGGTCTTGCGCACGAATCTGGCTTATCTGGAGCAAGCCGCTTACTTCGCGCGCTTGCTCGAACTGACCACAGAAACCGAAACACCCTTGCCGGCCTTTTACGAATTGTTGGTCGGCGTTTTGAGTTTCCTTCCCAGACAACCTCTGCGGAACCTCACGGTCTATGCGTTCGAGGCCAAGTTGCTGCAGGAGCTCGGACTCGCGCCTGACCTGTCCCAATGCCCCCTGACTCCCGCCGCAAAGGCAGAGTTCTCGCGGATCGCGCAGGCGGACTGGTCCACGCTGCCGGAGGTCGCCCTTCCCGAAGAACAATCCGTGGAGATCGGCCGGTTCCTGCGCGGCTTGATCGCTTTTCACTTCGACCGAGTGCCCGGGGGGAGACCTCCGTGAGCCTGCCAACCGTCCAAATGCACGCTGCGGAATTGAATCATTTCCGCCGGAGTGGGGACATAACCCACCGTCTGCGGCGCGCAGAAAGCCGACGTCCGCGACGAGTGGTGAGGACTCCAGGATCCTGCTCCCAAGGACCAATTCGTTGCTTCGCTTCCGGGCGTGTTGGCGCTACAGTCCAGCAACAAGCATGAGAGTACGACTCTTGATCGGTTTTGCCCTTGTGTTCGGAGTTCCGGCCGTAATCTTCATGGTCCAGCTTCGGAAAGTGCGCGAGGTTAAAGTCGGCGGCAAACCGGCCGTGGCCTGGGCCCTCGAATTGAATGGACCGGGCGACCGCAAACCTGCGGAGGAGGTGTTCCGCCAGATTGGTCCCCAGGCGGTCCCTAACTTGGTGGAGGCCCTCCAGAGCAAAGACTCGATTTTCAAGAAGCCGCTGCTCTCCGTCGCAGCGCATTTGCCGGACAAATTGCGAATCGGCCTTTTCCGCACGGTGCGTCCCGAAGATGCCGAGCGGCTCAGGCTGGGAGCCGCCACCGCTTTGGCCATTATGGGCGCGAAAGCCACTTCAGCCATTCCGGTTTTGGGCCAAGCCCTTTATGACGCCAATCACGGCGTGTCCATGCAATCGGCGATTGCGCTGGGCAAGACCGGACGGCCCGGAGTCCGGGCGCTGGTCACGGCCTTGAAAGAAGGCCAGAATCAGACGCGGCTCCTGGCGATGTATGGATTGGGCATCGCCGGAGCCGAAGCCGATGCCGCCGTGCCCGCGCTGATCGAGGCGCTCGCGGACAAGAATCTTCAAATTCGCGAAAGCGCCTTTCAGACCTTGAGCCACATCCGGCATCCGGCAACCGTGGCCGCGATACTGCCGAAGCTGAACCATGGGGATCCTTCCATCCGGCTCAACGCTGCAAAATGCCTGGGAAGCATGGGGCCTTGGGCACGCGACGCGATCCCGGCGCTGATCGATGCGATCAAGGAGGAGAGTTCCGCTGTACGAGCAAGCGCCGTGGAGGCGCTCGGTCGAATTCGCCCCTCGGCGGAAGATGTCATCGCCGCGCTCACCAATGCCCTGGCCGATCCAGACCCCGCGGTGCGCGCGAATGCGGCGGGCAGTTTGGGGAATGGCGGCTCGGCCAGCGCCGTCGCGGTGCCCCGTTTGATCGAACGATTGAAAGACGCCGACGCAGGCGTTCGCGGCGCCGCCGCCCTTGCGCTAGGCGCCATCGGCCCGAAGGCGAGCGCCGCGACCGGTCCGTTGAAAGAGCTAGCCAAGGACGCGGACGGGCAAATCCGCGTCAAAGCCCAACAAGCGCTCGACCAAATCGACAAAAGCCTAAAGTAGGTCAAGCATCCTGCCTGACCCACGGTCAGCGCCACCGAACCTGTCCAGAATAAGATGCGTCAGCTTTCACGGCGCCACCTGCACGCGGTAAAACCTGGCTCTGATGGGAGCAGACGAATCCAGTAATTGAACCGAATCGCCTGAAGCGGGGACCGCCGCGCCGACTGGTTCCCACGCGTCCTTCCCCAACTCCGAGTTCCTGAACAGTTGATAGCGCTTCCCTGCCAGACTTTGCCAAGCGATCGTTGTGCCGTCCGGCGTTACGGTCACCCGCTCGATGCGAAGCAACGAGAGCCGATTCGTCGGATCCGTGCCGGCAACGGACTCAGACGCGTTGTTGAACTTGTCTCCGTCCGGATCAGCCGTGGGCGCGGCCTCGGCGGCGGTGAATCGCGGAAAATAGCGCCGCTGAAACGAATCGTCCAGGACGTCGAAATTATCGTCCGGAAACGCGGGCCGGATTTCGAGGAAGCCGTTCGCGTAAGCGATGTTCGTCCCTTGCTGCACGATGAAAGTGCGCAAGCCAGGAGTGGCGTTTCGGTCCGCGCGGATCGCGATGGAAATGAGGTTCAGGCTGGGACGCGCATTCGGGAACGCGTTGGAAACAAAGCTTGCCGGCCCGAGCGTCAGGCCGCCGCCGGTGACCGTGAGTGCCGCGCCGGTCGATGGAAAGTCGGGCGAATAAACGCCGACCACAAGATTGCTCTCGCCCACTCGAATCATGGCGGGCGAGTTCAACGCCACCAGTTCCTCGCCTTCCCTCGCTGCCGGACGGACGCGCGCGATGCGGAACGCCGGATCGCCTTTCGTCACGGCGAAATCAGCCCCAGCGATCACCGCCGCCGCGACCGCGACCGCTCTGTTGGCCGTGGGGAGAAAACCGGTCTCGGCATTTGCAAAACGGGGCGCGATGTCGGGGCCGGAAACCAGCCGTGCCAGCGGATTGGCCAATACCGAATCCAGCGGCGCGGCGCGAACCTGGTAATTCCCCGGCGCAAGCGCGGACAGTTCATATCGGCCATCCAATCCGGTGACCGTCCCCGAAACGACATTGCCGGCGGAATCCTCTGCGAACACGCACGCGCCGAAGACGCCGGCGCCGTCCAGGGCAACGCGGCCTTGAATCGTTCCAAGCCGGCGGAGCTGTTCCCCAATTGGATACAGAGTGCGCGCGGCCGCAATCTCGTCGCTGGAAAGACCGGCCTGGGCGTTCACACCGGCCGCACCCCGCGCGAGCATGGTCGCTCCGCCGACCGGGGAATGATCGAGGCCGATGAAGTGGCCGATCTCGTGCAGCGCGCTCGACTCGATAAATTGATCGGGCTGGTTAGATCTGAAATCCGTGAACCAATTGAACTGAACGCCGTTCAACACGATGTCCGCCTCTTGAATCAAGTTGTCCGCCGTCACGCGCGGAAACGTCACGCCAAGAGTTCCGGAAATGTCATCCAGTCCGCCGTTGACCAGCGTGCTTTTCCTGGCCCAGAAAACGACGTTGGTGTTGTCGGACGTGTTCACATCCACTTCCGATGAAATGATCCCGGCATCTTCGAAGCGAAGGCCTGTTCCCGGGATGCTTTGCCATTGATCGAAACTGACGCGAAGCGCGTTCAATTCAGCGGCAGAGTTGGTGGTTGAGTAGGCCGCGGCGCCCAGAAAGTAACGGATCGCCTTGGTCGATGGATTGACGACGTTTGTGCTGATCCGCGGATCGGACGGGAGGAGCGGCCAGCGGCGGGTTTGACCGGTCGAATTCGAGTTGACGACGAATGCGTGGAGCGGCCAGGCGATCAGCAGAAGGACGGCCAGTGGCAAGACGGACCACAAACCAGACTTTGGTAGGGCGGCGCTGCTGTGGCTGCTGTGCCGCCCTACCCGCAGAAAACCGGCTGCGCGGCAACGCAGCCCTGCCAGATTCATGGAGAAATCTTAGCGAAGTCGCCCGGAGTTGGCGACCACTCCGTTTGGCGCGCTGTTCTTGTGTCGCTGTTCTTGTTGCCAAGCGCGGCTTTCCCGCTAATTTCCCCGTATGGCAAACGACTACTCCGCGGTCAGCCATTGGCGCAGCGCGTTCGATGAATCCGGCCTCCAAAAATGGGCGGAGGAATTGCGCGCGCAACTCCCTGCTCCGCGAGTTTCGTTGGGGTTGGTCTTCATGACGCCGAAATTCTTTTCTCACGCCGCGCAGGTGCTGGAGATTTTGCGCGTGCACGCGCAAATCCCGCTCCTCGTCGGCTGTTCGAGCACGGGCCTGATTACCGGAGCCGAAGAAGTGGAGGAGGAGGCCGGTCTGGCGCTCGGACTATTCTATTTGCCTGGCGCGGAGCTTCTGGCGCATCGCTTCACGCAGGACAAGGTCGAAGAAGCGGAGGGCCCGGAATTTTGGCATGCGCAAACAGGCCTCGCCCCGGATCAAGTCAATGGCTGGCTGGTCTTTGCCGACCCGTTCCATCTCGATTGCGATTCCTGGCTCAAGCACTGGAACGAAGCCTACGCGCGCGTCCCGGTCCTCGGCGGACTGGCGAGCGGCGAATTCTCCGAACAACGCACGCAGATTTACCTCAACGGCGAAGTGCATGAAGAAGGTGGCATCGCCATCGCCTTTCGCGGCGAGGTCGCGCTCGCCAGCGTGATCTCCCAGGGCTGCACGCCGATCGGCGAGACGTGGACCATTACGCGCGCGGAACGCAATTTAATCCACGAGATTGGCAACCGACCGGCTTATCAGGTCCTGGTGGAGACTTTCAACAGCCTGCCGGAGGATGATCAAAAGAAAGCGCGGGGAAATCTGTTCATCGGCCTGGTCATCAACGAGTATCTCGAAGAATTTCGGCGGGGCGATTTTTTGATTCGGAACCTGCTCGGCGCCGATCCCAATTCGGGCTGCATCGCGGTCGGAGCTTTCCCTCGGACCGGGCAGACGCTGCAATTCCAGAGACGCGACGCCGCCGCCGCGACGGAGGATCTCTCGGCGCTCCTGGAGAGCGCGCGAAAACGTCTGGGGGAAAAAACCATTTTCGGCGGGTGCCTGTGTTGCTGCAATGGAAGGGGCGCGCGCTTGTTTGGCCGCGCCAGCCACGACGCGACCGCCATTCAGGATCTCCTGGGGCCGTTCGGCTTGGCCGGATTCTTTTGCAACGGCGAGATCGGCCCGGTGGGCGACCGAAGCTTTCTTCACGGCTACACGGCTTCGCTCGCGCTGTTTCTGAAGAAGTGACGCGGCAATCAGTAATCAGTGATCAGTAATCAGTCCCGCACTCCGCACTCCGTGCTCCCGTCTCTGCACTCCACGCTCATCTACCGTCCCCGTTCTTATGTCGAGCGCCTCGATTTGTCCAAGTTGTTTCCGGTCGCGAGACCTCTGGAAGTCGAATTGGGGAGCGGCGACGGTTCATTTCTGGCTGCGTACGCTCAGGCGCACCCCGAACACAATTTCCTGGGCGTGGAACGATTGCTGGGCCGGTTGCGAAAGCTGGATCGCAAGGGGCAACGCTTGGGCCTTTCGAATCTCAAGGTGATCCGTCTGGAAGCGACCTATGTTGTCGAATACTTGCTGCCGAGGGAATCCGTCCGCGCGCTGCACATTTATTTTCCGGATCCGTGGCCCAAACGCCGGCATCAGGCGCGGCGGCTGATCAATCCTCGTTTCGCCGAAGCGGCCCGCATCGCACTGGAGCTGGGTGGCAAGATTTATCTGCGGACGGACAACACGGAATACTTCGCGCAGATGACCGAAGTATTCACTGGCAACACGGGCTATCGCGAAATTCAGACGCTGGAATCGCTGAGCACCAGGCTCACGGACTTCGAGCGAGATTTCGCGGCGAAGGGAGTTCCAACTCGACGGGCGGCCTACGAACGCTGCTGTTAGCTTCCACGGTTTCGATGGCGGCTTCGACGCCTCGCAGTCAATTGGCTCTTGGGGCTGCGCCACCAGCTCCGGATTCACTCATTGGCGCGAAATTCTTGAACATCTTGAGCTGACTCTCCTGGAATTGGCGATAGCTCTCGAACTGCGACGGAGAGAGCACCTTTTCCATGGATTTCAACGTCTGCTGGAATTGCTGCTGAATCCGGGCCAGCGGATCGGTGCTCTTTGGACTCGAGACCTCCGCGTTGTCCAGGCCCTGGCCCAGGCTTCGTTCGTAAAGGATGTTGAAGACCTGGTCCTGCTGCTCCTGACTCAAGCCCAGAGTCCCTTGGATTTGCAGCAGTTCTGCATTCGCCGCCAGACGGGCCACGCTCGCCGCCTCTTCCTTTTTGAATTCCTTGTAAGCCGCCTGTTGCTCTGGCGAAAGAAGGGCGTTGATCTCATCCTTCGGGTTGCTGTCCGACTGGTAGGACCCCTCGATATCCTCGTTCGTCAGCTTGCCCGTGAACGCCCGCTGCGCGACCTGAACTCCTTGTTCCGCTTGCTTAAGGAGAATGCCCCGGATCGATTGCTCTTGCTCCGGCGTGAGGTTCAGTTTGGCCTTCATGCGGGTCAACTGTCCGAGAAATTGCTGCTCCATCAGGCCTTTCATCATGTCGCCGATAACGCCGTCGAATTGATTCGTGCGGCCTTCTGCGTCGTTGGCACCCGGCTGGCCGGGCTTCGGACGGCTCATCTGGGCTTTCAGTTTTGCGACTTCCGCTTCGGCGCGCCGGGCGTTGCCCACCTGGGCGCGAAGCTGCAACACTTCACTCTGCAAGCCGCGCAAACGCTCCAGTTCCGCATGGTCCACTTTGAGCGGTCGGAGACGCTCGACCTCTTCACGGAGCGCAGGCAGCTCGGCGGTTTGCGCCAAAAGCCGGTTGTTCTCAGCGGCGAGATGATTCAATCGTGCCTGTTGCCAGATGGGAACCGTCACTCCGGCGACTACCAGAGCGGTGATGGCGCCAACTTTCAATTGGGTCGTGGTCATAATTTGAAGGACGGTAAAGGTGGTCGAAGCAGCGGCCGCTGCTCCGGTCAGCGCGGCCCCGGCGACCGTTGCGGCCAGGCCAGTCGGCGCCGAGATCACAGCGCCCGCGACAAGTGCGGCCGCCAGGCCAGTGGCCGTGGACGTGATGCCTCGCTTGGCCAGCGAGGCGCGGAGTTTTTCCATCGCCCGATCCACTCGCATTCGGGCGGCGTTTTCGTTCAGTCCCAGCGCTTGGCCGACTTCTTTCAAGCTCTGGTCCTCGAAGAAGCGAAGCACGATAGTAGCGCGATCCGATTCCGCGAGTTCGTGCATGGCGTCATCAATCACGGGACGAAGCTCTCGCCAGTCCGTCTCGCTGGATTCGGACGGGATTAGTTTGTTCATCAGGTGAGTCTCCTGTTCGCGCCGCAGCCGCCGTTCCTGCGATCGGCGCAGGTTGGCGGCCACGTGCCGGACGCTGGTGTAAAGCCAGCCCGCCAGCGCGGGATGCCGGCTCAAGCTGGACGCTTGCCTCGCCAGTTCAGTAAAGACCGCCTGGGTGACATCTTCCGCGAGCGAACCGTCGTTTTGTGTTTCGCGCAAAGCAGCCGAATAGACGAGGTTCACTCGCCGCTGCACCAGCTCCGTGAATGCGCTTTCGGAGTGGTCTTGCGTGTAGCGGAGCAGCAGTTCAGCGTCCGTCATCATTGGTCTTCATCCAGGTAATGTGCGCCGATTGGAAAAACCGCACAACCACGTGGAACAGTCCAAATCGCCCATATGGTTCACACATCAATAACGGGCCCGTCACCGCTGTCGCGGCCTCCTCGAGGTTTTTGCCCCCGCCGTGTCTCCATTTTGACTTGATGGGTGCCGAGCATGAGGTTGACGACCAACGAAACGATGCTGATGACCAACGATCCCCAAAAGGCTGCGCCAAAGCTGTCCACGTGGAACGGCCTCACGAGCCAACCGACGAACGAGAGCAACAGCGCGTTGATCACCAGCGTGAACAAGCCGAGTGTAACGATGAGCAACGGCAGCGCCAGCAGAAGCATCACGGGCCGAAGAAACGCATTCAAAACTCCCAACAGCAAAGAGGCCACGAGCAGGCCGCCAATCGTGTCGTAGTGAATTCCATTCACCACATTGGCGGCGACTAGCACCGCCAGTGTAGTGATCGCCCAGCGCTGGAGAAAGGGTTTCAGGTTTGAGGACATGACGGCTGCGCCGCAGTTCAAGGTTCAAGGTTCAAAGTTCGATGTTCGATGTTTATCCCCCGCAGCATGGTCCTCTCTAACTCGGCTTCGCGAAAAGCCGTTCAAATCGTTCATTGGCCGCGTCCCATTCGGTCTTTGCTTCCGGCGCGATCGTTTCGATGGTCATCGATTCCCGTACCACGTCTCTGGCCGCGGCCCGCGAAGACAAATGACCGAGTGTGATCGCCTGGATGAGCATGTTGCCCGCGGTAGTCGCTTCGGCGGGTCCAACTACCACCGGGATTTGCACGGCATTGGCCGTGAATTGATTCAACAGCGAATTCTTGCTTCCGCCCCCCACGACGTGCAAGCGCCGCATGCGGCTGCCGGTGATCCGCTCGACTTGTCGCAGGGTGCGGCGATAGAGCAAAGCCAAACTTTCCAGAACGCAACGGATCGTTGCGCCCGGATTCGCTGGAACGGACTGGCCGGTTTCCCGGCAGTAATCGGCGATTTTTTTGGGCATCTCACCGGGCGCGACGAAGCGCGGGTCGGTCAGATTGACCCATGACACGAATGGCGCAGCCGCGCCGGCCAGATCGGTCAATGTCGCATAATCGTATTCCTGCCCCTGCCTGGCCCAATCGCGGCGGCACTCTTGCACCACCCACAGTCCGACGATGTTCTTCAAGAGGCGGACAGAGCCGCCATAGCCGATCTCGTTGGTGAAATTCAATTCGCGGCACGTTTCGTTGATGATGGGAACCGGCAAGGCCACGCCGAGCAACGACCAGGTCCCCGAACTGAGGTAGGCCCAGTGCGAGCTCGAAGTGCCCGGCACAGCCGCGACCGCGGCGGCGGTATCATGGGAGCAAGTGGCAATGACTTCCAAGCCCGTCAGCCCGGTCTCACGCGCGAGTTCCAGGCGCAACGGGCCCAGCTTTGTGCCGGATGGAACGATGGGAGGAAAAATGCGCCTGGGCAAACCCAGGGCCTGAATCAACCGGTCGGACCACGATCTGTTGCGTGGATTGTACAACTGGCTCGTGCTGGCGAGAGATTCCTCGGCCTTGGCCATGCCCGTGAGGAGATAATTCAAGCCGTCCGCAATGAGCAACATATGATGCGCGCGTTCCAGCCGTTCCGGAGGTTCGGCGGCCAACTGAAACAGCGTGTTGAAAGGCATGAATTGAATGCCGGTCTCTCCAAAAATCGTTTCCCAATCCACCTTCTTGGAAGCCGCCTCGACGCCGCGGCTCGCGCGAGGATCGCGATAATGGAACGCCGGCGGCATCACTTCTCCACACGCATCGAACAACAAATAATCGACGCCCCAGGTGTCGCAGCCGAAGCTCGAGAACGGCACGTTCGATTTTGCCGCCTTGGCCAGCCCCGCCGTGAGCTCATGGAACAGTTGCGGAATGTTCCAGTGGAGCGAATCTCCGCTCCGAATCGGAGTATTGGGAAAGCGATGGATTTCTTCGAGGCTGAGCTTGCCATCCACCAGCGTCCCCGCCATCAACCGACCGCTCTCGGCGCCGAGATCACATGCGAGATAGTGTGTGGTCATAGCTGCCCTCCAGCTTCTCAAAGCTTTCTTCGATGAACGTCGTGTTCTGAATCTGTGCGAGCCGGGCGTACAGGCCGTCCTGCGTGAGCAATGCCTCATGCGTGCCGCGCTCGATGATTTGTCCGTGCCGCAACACCAGAATCTGATCGGCGTTCCGAATGGTGCTCAACCGGTGGGCAATCACAAAGGTGGTGCGATTGGCCATGAGCCGTTCCAGCGCTTCTTGAATGAGTCGCTCGGTCGCGGTATCGACGCTGGCCATGGCTTCGTCGAGGATGAGGATCGGGGCATTCTTCAACAGGGCGCGAGCGATGCTAACGCGCTGCTTTTCTCCGACGCTCAACTTCACGCCCCGCTCGCCTACGCGCGATTGATATCCGTCCGGCAGACGCGCGATGAATTCATGGCAGTTGGCCGCGCGCGCGGCGGCTTCGATCTCCTCTTTCGCCGCGTCCAGTTTTCCATACCGAACATTTTCCCAAACCGTGCCGTTGAAGAGAAAGGCTTCCTGGCTCACCACGCTGATCTGGGCGCGCAACGATTCGAGCGTGACTTGGCTGATGTCCTGGCCGTCGATCGTGATCCGGCCGGAAGTCAGCTCGTAGAACGCCGGGAGAAGATTCACGAGCGTTGATTTCCCGGCGCCGGTCGGCCCAACCAGCGCGATCATTTCGCCGGGCGCGGCGTGCAAATCAACATTCTTCAGAACAACGCGGTCCGGCCGATAACTGAATCCCACGTCCAGGTACACAACTTCCCCGCGGACCGGAGCGCGCAGGATTTGCGTTCGCGCGGCGTCGGGGCGTTCCTCATCCGTGTCCAGGATGTCGAAGACGCGTTCGCCGGCGGCGCGCGCCGCTTGCAACATTTGATTCAAGCCGTGCAGGCGGCCGACCGGTTCATAGAACAGCCCCAGGTAAAAGAGGAACCCGACTAGTTCGCCCACGGTCATTTTTCCCTCCAACACCCGCGTGCCGCCGACCCACAGGACCAGCCCCATGCCCAGGGCCGCGGCAAAGCTCATGGCCGGCGAGTACATAGCCCAGGCCCGCATGACGCCGAGGGTGCCACGCCGCAAATCGTCCGCGCGCTCGGCGAATCGTTCATCCTCGTGTTCCTGACGTGCAAACGCTTTGATCTGGCGAATGCCTTGCAAATTATCCATCAGGAGCGCGTTCATCGCACTGGCCGCTTCGCGTTGTGCCCGGTAGCGGCGATGGGCAGTCAGGGTGTACCAAAGCGCGCCGCCGGAGAGCAAGGGAATCGGAACAAGGGCCACGCCAGCGAGCGCGGCGTCTGTGGAAAAAAGAATCGCCAGCACGCCGACAATGCTCAACACGGCCACCGTCCCTTGTTCGGTGCCGTCGATCAGGACGCGCTCGACGGAATTCACGTCCTCAATCACGCGAGTCATCAGGTCGCCGGATGAGCGCTGGTCAAAGTAGGGAATGGGCAAGCGCTGGAGACGGGCATAGACATCGCGGCGCATGTCGTAGATCACGTTCTGCTCAAAGCTATTGTTGATGCGAATCCGCAGGCCGTTGAACAGGTCGCGGAGCAGAAATGCTCCGAGCAGCGCCAGCATGGCGGGAGCGAGCATGTCCGCCTGCTTCTGTCCGATAACGATGTCGATGACGAACTGCGTCAGCTTTGGATACGTAAAAGCAAACAGGAGTGAAAGGACGGCGCAGGCGACGGTGCCGAACGCCATGAGTCTATATGGCCGCAAATAAGTGGCAACGCGCCGCACAATTTCCCATGTCGATCGCGACTTGGCGGTGAACGTCGGGTCAAGGTTCACGCCGTGGTGATGGTGGCCGCTCATTTAATTTGTGTAACCCTATGTAAACTGAAGACTTCAAGCGGGACAATGAATTCCTTGTGCAGGCCCCGAAAGGGTATATTCGAGCAAGGAGGGGAGACGGACCGAAATGGAGCATTTTGGGCCTCCCCGTACGCACGTTGACCCAGCAAGTGAAAAAAACGTGCATTTTTCCGCCAAAATGCTAGAAATCTCATAATGCGATCCCTGGTCGATACGAAAGACCCCGCAGCCGTTGAGTCCGAAGTTCAGTCTGCGTATGTGGCGATGTTCCCATACGCGGACCAAGCCTTCGTTCCAAAGGCGTTCTTCTGGGCCCAAAATTGTTTCACCGGGAACTACCGTGACTATCTTCCGATTGATGCTCGCTATCATGACTTTGAGCATACTCTCCAGGGAACGCTTTGCATGATCAGACTCCTCCACGGACGCCACCTGGCGAAGGCACAACCTGAACTGACCCAACGCATGTTCAAGCTGGGTCTTCTGGCTATTCTTCTGCACGACACGGGCTACCTGAAGACCCGGGACGATAGTGAGGGCACCGGGGCGAAGTACACTTTGATTCACGTCAATCGCAGCGCCGAGTTCGCCTCCCAGCTCCTCGGGGAAAAGGGATTCAACCAAAAGGACATCGCGGCGATCCAAAACATGATCCGATGCACGGGCGTGAACGTGGATTTGGCGGCGCTTCGCTTTCACGATGAATTGGAACGGACGGTGGGTTATGCGTTGGGGACGGCGGATTTGCTGGGGCAAATGGCGGCGCCGGATTACGTGGAAAAGCTGCCGATTCTCTATCAGGAATTCGCCGAGTCGGAGCGTTTTAACGCCGGCAATAAAGCTCCCAGGGCCGTTTTCAGCAGCGCGCAGGATTTGATCCAGAAGACCCCCGCGTTCTGGAGGAAATATGTGATGCCGCGGGTGCAAAAGGATTTCCAAGGACTCCATCGATATTTGAGTCAACCGTACCCGGATGGCCCAAGTTATTACCTCGAATGCATCGAGGCGAATATCGAACGCGTCGAACGCACGCTCAGCGCCGCAGCGGTCTGAGGTGGACTGACGCAAACCGGCTTAGAGTCATCCACTCGGTGAGCCAGAGCGCGCTCGTTCCATTAGTGTCAATTAGTGGTTTGCCGAACCTCAGCCATTTTCAACTGCCTTTTCCAAGTGTGAATTGTTTGGGCACGGCAACCGGTTTCGGGATCCGAATTCCCTTTTTCCATTTCTTACGCCTTCAGCGCGCGCTAACGTTTCCGCATGTCACGCGAGTATGTGCTCGAACCGTTTCGCGCGCCGATCGAGTTGGAGATCGATTACGCCGGGGAGCTGAACGAACAGCAATACGCCGCCGTCACTGCCGTGCCCAGTCCGGCTTTGGTCATCGCCGGAGCCGGCTCCGGCAAAACCCGGACTTTGACCTACCGCGTGGCCTACCTCTTGGAACAAGGTGTCCCGCCGGATCGCATTCTCCTGCTGACGTTCACCAATAAAGCGGCTCGGGAAATGATGCGCCGCGTCGCCGATCTGCTGGGAGGCGATCTCTCGTCGCTCTGGGGAGGCACGTTCCATTCGATTGGAAACCGGATTCTGCGCCTGCACGCGGAGCGGCTGGGGTACACTCCCCGCTTCACGATTTTGGATCGCGAAGACGCTGAGGACCTCCTCAAAGCGTGCATCAGCGACGCAAACATCGATGTCAAGGAAACCCGCTTTCCCAAGGCCGGAGTGCTCAGCGAAGTCTTTTCACTGGCGGTCAACACGCAGCGAGGGCTTCCGGACATTCTCAAAGATCAGTTTGACTATTTTCAGTTGCTTGAGGTTCAGCTTCAGGATGTCCAGGAGCGCTTTACCGCGCGCAAACGGGCGGCGAACGTCATGGATTTCGACGACCTCCTCGTGCTATGGCTCCGTTTGCTCCGGGACCATCCGGACCTTTGCGAACGGTATCAACGGCGGTTCCAATTCGTCCTGGTCGATGAATACCAGGACACGAACAAGCTCCAGAGCGATCTGATCGATCTGCTGGCGGCGCGGCACCAGAACGTCATGGTCGTGGGCGACGATTCCCAAAGCATTTACTCGTGGCGCGGGGCGAACTTCCAAAACATCCTGCAATTTCCCCAGCGCTATCCCAAAGCCGCCATTTACAAGATCGAGATCAATTATCGGAGCACGCCGGAGATTCTGGCCCTGGCCAACGCGGCCATCGCTCCGAATCGCCAGCAGTTCGCCAAAGTTCTGACCTCCGCCCGGAAATCCGGGATGAAACCGGTGCTGGCGCCGTGCAGTGACGGCGCCGAGCAAGCACGGTTCGTCGCGCAACGCGCGCTGGAGTTGCGCGACGAGGGCATCGAACTCCGCGACATGGCGGTCCTGTACCGTTCGCATTTCCACGCGCTGGAGCTGCAGTTGGAACTGACTCGGCGCAATATTCCTTTCACGATCACGAGCGGCATCCGGTTTTTTGAACAGGCCCACATCAAGGACGTCGCGGCGTATCTCAAGTTTATCAACAATCCACAGGACGAACTTTCCTTCAAACGCCTGGCTGGCCTTCTGCGTGGCATCGGCGGTAAAAGCGCGGACAAACTCTGGCTCGCCTTCCGAGCGCGTCTAAAAGTAGGGCAGGCTTCCAGCCTGCCTTCATCGGCAGACCGCGGAGTAGATGCCGGCGATCCGGACTCCGTTGTCAGTAATCAGTTATCAGTAATCAGTGGCCAGTCTCCGAAATCGAGCATCCGGAATCCGAAATCAGAACTCGAAAACTCCGCCCTCCACCCGCTCGCCTCCGCGCTCCAAGCCTGCCGCGCGAGCGTGCCGAAGAAGACGGCGACCGCCTGGGCGCAGTTCACCGCCACGATTTCGCAACTGGAGTCGGCGCCCGTGCGGGGGAGGACATCGGAGATGATCCATGTGATCCTCGAGGCGGGCTACGAAGAATACCTCCAGGAGTACTATCCCAATTACCGCGCGCGCCTCGAAGACCTGGAGCAACTGGCCAACTACGCCTTGCAATTCAAAACCACGGAGGAATTCCTCTCCCAACTGGCCCTCCTTACGAACCTCGAAGCGGACGAAGACCGGCCGGCGAGTTCGGACGACGAACGAATCAGGCTCTCGACGGTTCATCAAGCCAAGGGCCTCGAATTCAGCGTCGTGTTCGTGATCATGCTTTGCGAAGGGCTATTTCCTGCCGCACGCTCGCTCGACGAGGAAGAGGAACGCCGCCTGTTTTACGTTGCCATCACGCGGGCGAAAAACGAACTGTATCTGACCTACCCGCTGATTCGGCTCACGACCGGGTACAGCGGCGACATTATGCAGCAGCCGTCCCGATTCCTCTGCGATCTCCCGGAAGAGCTGATCGACGAATGGAATCTGTCGTCCTTCAATCCATGCCGGTGACAGCGTGGAAGAGATATTTGGATAAGGGCTGACAAAGGCCTGATCGAGAGTCATGACGTGGTCAATCGCATCGTCTCTTGCGAGATGTGGCGTCTGGCTACTTGAGCCCATCGCTGACGGAGCGCCTCTTTGGAACTATTCGGTCAGGTTCATTTGACCTGAAGCGCGATTAACTGGCTTGCTTCGCGGAGCAAGAGATCGAGGGTCAAGCGCTTCTCCCATCGGGGCGGCTCGAAAGTTCCTTCGCTCGCTTTTGACTCCGAATCGGCGTCGAATTCCTTTGTCGCCTTGGTCAACCATTGGCGCGCCTCGTCGGTCTGGCCCAGTCGATAATGCGCCAGGGCCAGCAACGGCCAGGCGGGCGAAAGACCTTTCTTGTCCGCAACCGCGACGGCCTCGTTTAACTCTCTCAATGCTTCCGCAAAGCGCTGCGTCCGGTAAAGCAGCATTCCCAACGGCAAATGGTAATAAGGTCCCCAGGCTTTGTCCGAAGCGCCCCGCTCGATGAACGCTTGAAGGTCCTGGACCTCCGTTAGCGTGTTCGTGGCCAGCAAGCAGACGAGGGCCACTTCAGGCCCCGCCCTCAAACCGTCCGGTTCGGCCAGCGTTTTCAGAAGCGCTTCACAGGTCTTCCGATAACCTTCGGAATCGCCAGCCGCCAACTGCGCAAGCGCGCAAGATTTGAGCATTCGTCGCTCAGTCACTCCGAGTCTGACGGCTTCAGAAAAGTCGGCAGCCGCCGTGTGCCAGTTCGTCATTGTTGCATGCACGTAACCACGCCGCGACCAGTAGCGAACGTTCGTCGCTTGGGCTTTGATCAGGTCGCCCAGATGAAACAAGGCCGCCGACCATTGCTTCGCGTGGATGGAGGCCCACACTTCGCTCCAATCCCACCTGATGAGATCATCCGCCGTGGCTGTGAAGGCGGCGGGGTATTTGAGCCGAAGACGCTGCCAGGCATTGCTGAGCGCCGCGGGCGCCAGGGGAGACAAGTTTCCGTTGGCGTCAATCACCTGGCCGGACAACACGCGCGCGAGCAGAATAAGATCCTCCGGCGGGCGTCGGTCCTCGTTCAGTTCACAAACCCTTACGTGACCACCCCCGGTGGCCATTAACACCCGGCGTGCATCGGAACTCAGTTCGGTCCAGCCAACGGTGAAGTACGGAGGCGGATGAGGTAATATCGGCTCACCAGTTTGAGCGTCCCAGACCCGAGGCCATCCGGCTTCGGGACCGGAAGCCGTCAAAACCGTCCGTCCGTCCCGGCTGAAGGAGTCGCACCAGACAGCGTCCGCATTTGGCAGAATCGGTGTCAGGGGATTAGAGGTCGCCGCATCCAAAATTCTCGTAGCGCCATCCGTGCCTTCGGTGAGTAAACGGCGTCCGTCGGGACTGAATACGACCCTCTCGAGATGCCCGCGCTGAGTCCGAAAGGAGAGGAGCAATCGGCCCGTTTGAGCGTCCAGGAGATGTGCCGAGTTGTCCAAGGTGACCGCGACCACGCGTTTGCCATCGGGGCTGAAACCGATGTATTTCAGCCAAAACTGATATGCTACCCATGGGCGGCTTGTCTTGGTATCCTCAGTAAACTCAAATGGCGCACCGACCTTCTCGCCCGTATCCGCCATCCAGACATGAACGTTTCCGCTGCGCGTCTCCCCTCGCTTCAGAAAGTCTGTGGTCACGATTCGACTGCCGTCCGGACTAAAAGCAGCGCTTCGAAACACCAATTCCGACCTGGGACTGACCAGGCCAGCATGTTTCAAAGGCGGAGTTGCTAGCTTGGCCGTGGCCATGTCCCAGATCTCGACCTGGTTCGTTTGGCGCAAAACGAGCAGGCGCTTGCAGTCCGGGTCGAAGTAAGCCTGCTTGACGCTGGCGACTCCTGCGCCCTCGATCTGGAGCGTCGGCGTCAGTTGCTTGCCCGTAGCAGCGTCCCAAACCCGCGCTTCAAAAAGGTCAAGCCTTTCCTGCCTTTCGTCCGTGACATGGTAGTACGACTGGCTCCCGATGCGGGTGCCATCCCGACTAAACACGAGAGAGCTGAACCGATTGTGGTCCGATGGCAGAACCGAGTGCCAGAGCGGTGGCAACAACATTTTTCCGCTCTGCGCGTCGCGGATGCGGACCGCTGCGTCGTCACCGATCGTGGCCACACGGCGCCCATCAGGACTGAAAGCCGCTCTGTTGCGCTGATAAACGTGAAGGACCTCGGGGGCTTCGGTCAAATCCAGCGCCGGACCGTGGAGAGCAGCCAGATTCCAAATGCGGACCGTTCCGTCGTATCCTCCCGCCGCGACCTGGCGTCCGTCCGGGCTGAATGAGGCATGGCTTATCCCATCGCCATGGGTGAGCGGGACCGAGACTGATTTACCAGTCGCAATCTCCCACAGACGCGCCTTCCCATCCTTGCCACAGGTGAGCACGTAACGATTGTCCGGGCTGAACTGTACAGAATTGAGGTTATGATACAGTCTGGGAGTGACGGGTTCACCTGTGGCCGTGTCCCAGACACGCGCGGCCCGCCACCAATCCGATGTGACCAACAACCGGCTGTCAGGACTATAGAACGCGCTCGAGTATCGACCTTCATCCCTCAGAGGGCTGGTGATGGGTTGGCCGGTGCGTGTGCTCCACACTCGGGTGCCCGCGAGCGCCGAAGCCAGCGCGAGAGAACGTCCGTCCGGACTGAAGGCAGCCCGGCTATAGCTCGGAACCTTCATAGGCGGAGTGATGGGTTGGCCGGTGTTGGTGTCCCAGACCTGTGCCAGATCAATCTCGCTGCTTTGAGGATCCGGATTGATCGTCAGGATCTGTTGTCCGTCCGGGCTAAAGGCCGCGCCTTTGGTCCATGCAGCTATTCGTTCGCCAGTGGCGGCATTCCAAATGACCGCTTCGCCGGGACTCTCGCCGCGTCGATAATCAATCGCAGAACTGATGGTGCAAACCCGCTGCCCGTCCGGGCTAAACGCCGCATGCTCGACGAACCACCCCTTGTGTTTGAGCGGCGGACCAATCGGTTCGGCGTTTTCCGCATTCCAGACTTGAGCCGTAGCCTCGGTTGCGATTACGACCCGCGAGCCGTCCGAACTGAAGCTCGCGTATCCGACCTCGGCCGAGTGCCGCAGCGGAGGCGTCAAGGGTTCGCCCGTGTGGGCATCCCAAACGCGCGCGGTGCGGTCGCCGCTCGCGGTAACGAGACGTCTCCCATCCGGACTGAACTCGAGGTGATGGATTGAGCCCTGATGGAAACCGATGCCGACCAACTTCGGGCATTGCTGCAAAATGGATCCGATCCGCAATCGATGAACATATTCGCGGTCGCGATTTCCCTGATCCAACCGCAGCGCTTCGGTAAACCAAACCAGGGAATTGAACAGGTCGCGCTCCTCCATGAGCCGGACGCCATTGGCCGTGCTCCATTTCACCAGGTGTTGCGCGGTGACTTTCGCCGTTCGACGGGCCATGTAAAAGGCAGCCCCGGTGACGAGCGCCACGATCATCGCCGCAATCCCGACTCTGCTAGCGAGGGTCAACCGCCGTTCCAGCGTTCGCAATCGCACCACGGATTTGCCGCTCTGTAACATCACCAGGTCAGCGTGCATTTCCTGCGCGGTCGCGTAGCGCTTCTTCGCATCCGCGTGACACGCCTTAACCAGGACTTCGTTGAACTCGACTAACTCCTCCTTTTGGCGCAGCGCATCCAGATGGGTCGGCAGCTCCGGGAATTCCTGCCGATCTTTGCCGGTGCTGATTTCATAAAGCACCTTGCCCAGGCTATAAATATCCGCCTGCGGACTGCCCGGCCCTTCCGGGGGCAGATACCCTTCCGTGCCCACGAACGACATCGTTTGCCCGACATGAGCGACCAATCCAAGGTCCGCCAGCTTCGGAATGCCGTTCACGAAGATGATGTTGGACGGTTTGATGTCCCGATGCACCAGCCCGTGCTTGTGCAAATGAGCCAAAGCTGACGTCAACGTGAGGCCGATTTGCAGGCACTCCTCCAGCGGCAAGCGGCCGCGGTGGAACAGTTCACTGCGCAGCGTCTTGGGGGAGTAGGGACCGGGATTGATCGAATGCGGAGTTCGGAGTTCGGAGTGCGGAACCGAGGCAGAACTGCCCTGGCTTAATTCCGCATTCCGCACTCCGCATTCCGCACTCGAATCATCCGCCAGCTCCATCACGTAATAGAAATACCCCGCCTGATCGTTGCGGCCCACGTGCAGGATATCGAC
>JACPRI010000015.1 GCA_016190065.1 Verrucomicrobiota bacterium | reverse complement strand
GACCGCGTCGGCGGCGAAGTCACCGAACGGCCCGTGAAATTCCAGGAAATCTTCGCGACGCTTGACCTCAATCTCGGCCTCGACGTCCGCTCAGCCACCGTCAAGGTCATCCAGGGCCGACCGCAATTTCTCGTGGATTCCGGGATCGAACCGCTGCGGGAATTGGTCTGATTCCTCCTCCGAGTGGCGCTCTGGCTTGTGGTATCTCGCTGAGCAGAAACCAATCGACCAAACGCGCCTTGCGGCGGCAGTCGTTTGATGTTAATCAAGCAGTGTGAAAACGATTCCCGTCCTTTCGAACGATGAAATCCAGGAGGATCGTCCGATGCCCAGTCGAAATCACGCCCGAGTGTCGCACAACCTGAGTGTTCTCCTGAACTCGTTTAAGGATCGTTTTACTATTTGCCAGCAGTTGTCGCTCAGCCTCGACGGCTGGCAGACCATCCCTGACCTTTGTCTTTATCCGCAAGGGAGTTTGTCTTCGGACTGGTTGACCGATGACGACGAAGTAACGGTCCCTCCTATCCTGGTGATTGAAATCCTTTCACCGAAGCAGAATCTCCAGCCGCTGGTGGACAAAATCCGCGAATACGGCCGGCACGGAGTAAAATCGTGCTGGCTGGTGGAGCCGGCCACCCGTGTCGTGTCAGTGTTCCCGGCCTTGGGTGGCAGCCGGGCTTGCGCGGAAGGAACCTTGCGCGATGAGACTGTCGGGATCGAAATTCCTCTGGCCCAGATTTTCTCCTAATGGGTGATTGCGGGATTGCTCGCGCAATCCGCTTGACGCCAGCCGCTGATCCGACTACGCACGAGCCTACCATGACCCGGAGACCTACACTTCCCTCAATCGTTTCTGCTGTTGCCCTCGCTTTTCTATTCGCCGTGCCGGCCTTGCACGCCCAGAAGATCAAGGTGCTGATCGCCGCGAACAACTTGAAGGACCTGCAACCGTTGACCGAGCGTTATCCCAATCTGGAGTTGGTGCCGTTCAATACCTCGCAAGACCTGCTGAGCAAGGTCGCCGACGCCGACGCGATCGTCGGTTTTGGCGCGAACAATCCGGCACCCCAAATCGTCGCCGCGGGCAAGAAACTCAAATGGATTCAAACCAACAGCGCCGGGGTCGAGACCACACTGGCCGAGCAGGCGGTCAGAGACAGCAACGTCATCCTGACGAACGCCAAGATTATCATGGGGCCGGAGATCGCGGACCACGCGCTGGCGCTGCTTCTGAATCACACGCGCGATCTCAAGTTTCACAACGAACAAATGACGAAGGTCGGATTTCAGCGCGGCAACCGGCTGCCGCAAATTGAACTGCGCGGCAAAACGGTCCTGATCATCGGCCTGGGCGGCATCGGCACGCAAGTGGCCGAGCGCTGCTTCGCGTTTGGCATGCGCGTTCTGGCGGTCGATCCGAAGGACATCCCCTTCATGCGCGCTGTCGAGGACATCCGCAAACCGGACGAGTTGCACAAACTATTGCCGCAAGCCGACGTGGTCATCAGTTGCACGCCGCTGACGCCGGAATCCAAGCGAACGCTCGGCTCCAGTGAATTCGCGATGATGAAAGACGGCGTGTATATCATCAACGTCTCGCGCGGGGAAGTCATCGATACCGACGCGCTCACCTCGGCTTTGAAGTCGGGCAAGGTTCGCGCCGCGGGCCTGGACGTGACCGATCCCGAACCGCTGCCGAGCAATCATCCGCTGTGGTCGATGTCAAACGTCACGATCACCCCGCACAACGCTACGAACTCGGATCATCTGAACGAACGCCGGCTTCAACTCTATCGCGAAAACCTCGAACGGTTTCTCACGAGCCGGCCGCTTCGCAACGTAGTGGACAAACAACGGCGTTACTAAGCCGTAGAAGACCCGGTCCTCTATGAGCCACGGCGCAGTGGTAACGGCCGCGCAGATTCGACGCCGCCGGATCACTGAATGACGCGCTTCCGTCGAGAATGTTCACCGTGCCCACTCGCGTCCAGTTCAGCAGATCGGTCGAGGCTTCGATGATGTAGCTTGTGCCCGGACGAACATCGTGGCTTGAACGCCGCCGAGGACGTCAGGCACGGACACGGTAATGGGGTTCACACAGCCGCTCGCGTTGCCGGTTCGGAACGTGGTGGGCGGTGGAGCGGCTTGCCACGATCCCTCGTTCTGCCCCGGAGTTTTTGTGCAACACGGATGGTCGTGGAGATGGAGCCGATGCCAATGCGCGCAAGCCGCGATCAAATTCCAGTTCTCTTTAACCGATATAACGACCTAACGTCGTAACATTTCAGCGCCATGACTGGGCTTTCGCGCTGCGATGCATGCGATGCGATGCGGGTCTCTTGACTTGATTTGGCCTTATGCAATTATTCCGTGCGCAGTGTATGCCGAAGAAGAGTAGCGCCAGAAAACGGCTTAGCCGCCAAGAAAGACAAAACCTCGACATTGAGATTGGATTCCTCGAAGGCGTCGTCCGGCGCGATCCAAACTATGTCGAGGCTCTACAAGTCCTGGGGGACGATTACACGCGTCGCGGACGTCTCAATGACGGGCTGAAGGTCGATGAAACTCTGGCCAGATTGCGGCCCGACGATGCCTTCGTGCAGTACAACTTGGCGTGCAGTTATTCGCTTACGGACCAGTTTGAGTTGGCCGCGGAAGCGTTGAATCGAGCACTGAATTTAGGCTATCGGGATTTCAAGTGGCTGGCTCAGGACCCGGATCTGGCCAATCTGCGCCAACACCCACTGTATCGCAAACTCCGCGCGAAGATTCGGGCGATGCAAATCAAGATTCGCTGAGATTGCCCTAATAGAGTCGAATAGGGGCTTGCGTGCTTGGAAAACTTAACTACCTTTCGGGGCGCGCGCGACAGGCGGGGTAGCCAAGTGGTAAGGCAGGGCTCTGCAAAAGCCTTATGCGTCGGTTCGATTCCGACCCTCGCCTCCAGTTCTAAGCGGCAGATTTGCAGCCACTTGGGAAAACCTCTGATTGAGCTGTCAGTAGATTTGTCAGTGAAATCAGAATCCGCACGTATCCTTTCACTATCCGTTACCGCGAGGGTTTTTGAATCGGTAAGATTGAGGTGCTCATGTATGAAGCACCGATACCGATTGTGGAAGCGTAACGGAATTTTTTATTCCGAAGACTGCGACACGGGCAAACAAATCAGCCTCAAGACAGGCGATCGCCAGGAAGCCCTGCGCCTAATCGCGGCGAAAAACGAGGCCGCTCAGAGTCCCGTTCTGAATATTCATCTCGCCCGGACATATCTCTCCGCGAGCGACCCTGCTACGCTCCAGAGATGTTGGTCCGATGTTTTCCAGGAAATCAAGAAGACAAAAACCGGCAGCACGAAGGAGCGCTGGGAGCGAGCCGCGAAAGACTCCGCATTCACGTCAATCCTACAGCTCCCGATCTTTGAAACTCGCGCCGAGCATTTCCTTCGCGTCCTGGAGCGCGGATTAGTTTGCGTGCGCGAGCCTCACTGCCTCGCGTTTTCAATGCATATTGAATGGTTAGTCCCATAATGTTTCTGCTTTCATGGTTTGTCCGCATAATCCCACGCATAGATCGGGCGTAAATCTCCTTTGCCTCGGAATGCGGCGCGTGTGCCGCGAGGCAGGGAAAGCCAGACCAAATACGCGAGCTGTTGATTTTTGAATGTTGCCACGCGCCCATTGCGGAAATGGATGCGGGCGGTGACGGTTTAGGATTTCATTTACTCGATGCGTTTGAATCCGAAGCAGTCCTCGTCTTTGCGCAGACGGCCTCGAAAGTTCATGCCCTTGCGTTGAAAGGTCAGGACGTCGCCGCGAAGGCGAACGTCCCGACTGACCTCTGTGCCAAGCCAGGTGATGACCACGGCGTGGTCATTCACCTTCTTGGTGTAGAACGTTCCGCCCATTCCGACCGCGCAGTGGTTATCCAAGCCTTCGATTTCTGCCTGGCTTAACAACCGGTTGTGGGTTTGGGCTTCCTCGGACGTGATGTCCAACTTCCCGAACGTCGGCTCGTAAATGCCGTGTTCCGGAAACTCGAACAAGTAACCGAAACAACATTCCCGGCCGTTGTCCTGATAGGTCAGCAAGCTGCCCCGGTTCAGGATGGTTGGGGACTTCAAGTTCGCTTTCATGCGCCGAGTTTTTGTTGGTTGGTTCTTTGATTCTTTTGGTGGTACTCAGGCTTGGTTTGAGATCGTGCCACTGTCCCGAGAACTTTCTCCAGGGCTTGCGTGGCCTCCTTGCAGCCGGTGCCGATGAATCCCACCGCTTCAATGTGAATTTCGCCCGTGGGCGAGACCGTGATTTCAATGGTGCGTTTCATACTCCCATCAGGGTGAGTTTGATTGAACCGTTGGTTTGCTGGCGGCGCAGAACCGACAGCCCTTTCTTCCGCGCTTCGATGGTGGCCTTGTGGACGCCATAAAGCTGGAGGAGCTTTCCGTAGTCTTTGCCAACCTCCTTTTCGACGTGACCGTCCCACCAGTCGGTGGTCAGGCCATAACTGCCGTCGGGTTGCCGGTGCAAGGCCACGTCGTAGGGGCCCTTGAGCCGGATGATGAATTCACCGTGGCGACTCGCACCGTTGTAGCCGCGCGCTTCTGCGTCTTGCAGAAGTTCCAGCTTCAACTCTTGGCACGCGGACCGCAGTGCATGGATGTCTTTGATCTGTGTTTTGATGGTTGTGAAGTGACTCATAGTTTTCTTTCCTGTTTGCTGATTGAAGATTGAACCGGCCAAGCCTTATTGGACTCGGGCCGGTTCGTTGGTTGGATGTTGAGCAGCGAAGTTGACTTAGTCTCGTTCGAGTGAACGACGAGGTGTCCTCGCTGCTACGGTTGGTTTAATCAGCCGGAAGGCTGACGCTGGTGTTGATGATCTAGTCCGTGTCGATCTGGCGATCGATCCGATGACCAGTGCTGGCCCTCAGGGCGAGGGCGTAGTAGGGGGCAGGGTTTTGAACAGCTCACGGACTTTGTCGCGCACGATGAGGTAACGTCGAACGCCCCGCAGACTGCGAGGCAACGGTCGTCGCTTCTCTTCATCCCAGTCCACCACAAAACCGCCTGTGTTGCCTCTTCCCACTTCGGCATACTCCTTGCCATCGCAGACGTACGCGCCACTCCCGTAATCTCCACCGGCGCCGTGGACGCCGAGGTAGGGAATGTCGGTGGGCATAGCGCCGTAGTGGGCGTAATTGGCCTCCTCGTCCACCATGATGATGGTGGCGGAATCGGAGGCTGGATTGTCCCAGTCTTGGGCCGTGAAACCCAGGGCTTCGAATCGCCCTTGGTCCTGACGGCGGCAGGTGAGTTCCATGTAACAACGGTCTCCCATAATATGAATGATTAAGGCGTTGTGTGTTCGGCCAGCCATTGTCCGGTGTTCATGGTTTTGATCTCCTGAGCGGTGACGATGGCAGCACCGCCCCCGTAGGCGTCCAGACGCGGCTTCGAACAATCATGCGACCATTCGAAGGTCACGCGACCGCTGGGATCGTATTTTTGCAACAGGTGTTGGAGGAAGGCGCAGAGCGCGTCCACACCGCCATTGTAGGAGTGCAACCATAACCCGTGTTCAGACGCAGGATCGTCCGCCTCCGTCTCAAAGTTCCAATCCTCGAGCACATCGGCCAGAGCCTGAGGGAAGTTCTCGGGCAATGGTTCTTCCTGTCGCCCCTGGTCGGCTTGGTGAGCCAGTTCGAGGGCATACGCTTGGGCCGCCTCGTTGGGCAGGCTCAAGGCCACACTGAAGTTGGTGAAGTAATCGGCCATATTTCCTTTCTGATTGATGAATGAGGGCAGGGACCTTTCGGCCCCATGCTACTCGTTTTTTTGGTGATGGATTTACGCAGCGAGGTTGAACCTGCGGACGCCCTGAGAACCGAATCGCTGCACAAGTTCGGTTGCGTCCTGTTGAGCCAGTTGCCGTGCGGTGGCGCTCAACGCTTGCAGTCCTTCCTGAAGCTGGGTCCGAGCGAATGCCTGGTCGCGATATTCCTCCGCGCTCCGGCTCAGGAATTCCTGGCGCACCCGTTCCAGTTCCGATTCCATTTGTTGATCCCCGACGAAGTTCAGTTGCTTGAACTCCTCGATGAACCGCACCAAGCGGTTGAGCGTCCTCTGATGAACACCGGTTTTACCGCTGCGCATGCTATCGAGCATTTCCTGGCACAGTTCGGCGGTTTGCTGCCGCAATGAGGCGACGCAATCCGCCACGAAGCTTTCCGCTCCGCGATGGATTTGCACCGAGGCTTCCTCGGCCGCCTTCTGTCGCGCGGCGATGACCTGTTCTTGGTTGGCCTGGGTGACCAGCGCCAGTTCGAGCCTTTCCGGGGCGCGCACTTGAAACAGTTGCGTCTCGAAACCAAATGCCCGTTGCATTGCGGTGGGCTCTGGAAACGAGGCCTCAATGGCCGCGACCAATCGGTCGGGATCGGTCACGAGCCGTTGGGCCGCTTCACGCCATTCGGCCGAAGCCTGCAGACGCAATTGAGCGTATTGATCCAGAAACGCCTGTTGGGCGAATCCGAACTCGGTTTCCAATTCCTTCAGCTTGCTGGTCACGGCCTCCAGCTTGTTGTTCGGCAGGAAATGGCCGAGCCCGCTGAGGAACGGAAAGGTGCTGGATTCGATCAGGCCGTGCGCCCGGCTTTCGACCAGGGCGAATCTTTCCAGCGCTTCTTTAGGCAGGAGCTTTTTGTGTCCGAGACAGATCAGCCGGCCCGTAACATTGTCCGGGTCCAGGCCGAGGTCTTCGGGACTGAGTTTGCGGGTGGCCCGCCAGTAGCGGACCGACACGTTGATGAGCACGCCCTCACGGGTGAGAGCGTCCAATAGATGTTGCGTATTCATTATGTCCTTTCATGGGAATGGAAAAACCGGATACACACGTATCCGGCTCTTCCGGGTTTTTGCGGTGAACAAGCCTGGATCACTCCGGGCTTGTTGGTGATTCGTTCTCCGGCGCGGATGCCGGGTTTGCTTTGTTCTCCTGGGCAGGAGGTAAACAAGCGCTCGGTGTTAATTCGGCGAGTTCAATGGCCGCGGCAATCGCGGTTCGAATGGCCTTCTGTTCCCGTTGGAAATACTGGTTCCAAGCGGCGTGATTTTCGGGCGTGTCATTTGCTCCTGTGCAAAACGGTGGTTGTTGCGGTGGCCGCCAGGTGGACAGTTCCCGAACGTCAAAGAGGTGCTGGCAAGGTTGATCCTCGCAACGACTGCCTCCTTCGCCGCATTGCGGGTCCAGCGTGAACGTATAGCGTCGAGCGCCTTGGTCATAGTCATCGTCCTTGTAAGTTTGGAAAACCTGGACGCCGTGGTGTTTGAGCAATCGTTCTGGATCGATCCAGACAGTTTGTGTGGGCATGATGTGTTTGAGGGATTCAGGATTGGATGGAAGTGCCCCGCTGGGTTCCATAAGCCCAGGGGGGTCGCGCGGCGTGGAATCAGTTCCTGATGGCTGGATTCCAGGCCGAGAGACTCTAAAGGAGAGATCCTCGATCTGAGCGCAATGTGAAGGTTAGGAGAGACCCGAGGCTGTTGCGAAAGACTAACCGCCAAGCCTTAGCGCTCGGCGGTTCAGAGTTCGAGACTTGGGGGGGGAAGCGAGAGAAGAGCGCGACTCACGCTAGAAGCGCGTCGGCGAAGAGAAGAAAAACTACCCGCGGTCTTTGCCGTGGTCCGGATGGCGAGCACCGTGCAGGACGCTCAGATTCCGGATCGTGTTAGCATCTTCACTCAATGAGAATCGGACCGCATACCGTTTGAAACGTTTGAGGCGGGGTAAACATCGACACAGACTTTGCTGAATGAGCAGGGATGGGTTTTGATCCGGTCGATGGTCTGAAATACCTCTTTCCTAAAATCCTCCCCGAGGCCTGGCACAGCCAGGTTATGATAACGGATGCCTTCAATGAGGTCTTCAGCGAAGGCGGGATGATAATCGACGATCACTTAAGTCCAATGCGGACGCGCCGCATGACTTCGGGTTCGGACAGTGGGGTGACTTTTCCACTTTCCAGATCGCGGGAGCGTTCGAGTGAAATGCGATCGGCCTCGTCTTCTTATGCCATTTTGCGGAGTTTTACCGGAAAAGGAACCGTTCCGAGAACCCGCAAATGCCGACGCGCGGAGCGGCCTTGCAGGCCGTTCTAGGGCCTGCTATACGCGGAATTCTCTCATTCTATCTGGGACACCGATCGCGGCGCCCATTTGTTGCCGCTCGAAAAGATCGTTGCACTGGATGTTCGAGATGAGACGGTCCAGGACTCGCGAGTCATCGATGGGCTGGAGATGGACATTGTGAGCCATGACGTCCGGAAGTTCTTCGGCCTGTTACTCAAGAAAAACGGCTACGTGCTGGAACAACTGTTCTCGCCGCTCATCGCCCACACGACACCTGCGCACGCGGAGTAAAAATTATTGCGGGCGGCAGTGAAGGCCGAACGGGCGTCATCACGAAACATCACTCGCATCACTACTTCGGCTTCGCGGAGACGCAATGGAAGTTGTTTCTGAAGGCCGAAAACGGATCGTCTCACCGGGCCACGAAGAACAGGGCGGGCCATTGGCGGAAACTTTTCTGGCTAGGATCAATGCCCCGAACGAAATCAAGGAACGAGTAGTGCCATTGGTGAAACATCATCTCGCCCATTTGCAGACGGCCAGCGACCGCTCGGTTCGCAGGCTCGCGAACTCTTTGAAACCCGCGACCATTGCGGAACTCTGTCTGGTGATGACAGCAGATCATTTCGGGCGACCACCCAAACCGCGTGTAATCCACGAGGGTGTGACTGCGTTGCAAGTGAAGGCAGCCGAACAGCACTTGCGTGATTCAGCCCCAAAACCATTGCTGCAGGGCCGCCATTTGATTGCCCGAGGTATGCAACCGGGCCGACCGTTTGGCACACTGCTTGATCAGGCATTCGAAGCGCAACTCGAAGGCGCATTCACAGACCTCGAAGGCGCATTGAGGTGGTTGGAAGAGCATTCGTGATTGCCTGCATGGCAAAGGCTGCTTTCCGTGGATCGTGAGTTTTTGGCAAACTTTTGTGGCAACGCGTCAGCTTACCAACTCGATCGAATAGGGGAGATCGATTGAAACGAATGCCACGTAGGGAATCATTCATAGAATCAAATCAGGTCGATGAACGGTTGGTTGAACGGCCGGTGTTTCATCTCCTCCCTGGAATGTGTAACCCGAGTTTTATTCCCTTACCAACCAACCCCAAGGGAGGGCAAAAACATCCTTGTCCAGTGGTCTGGCCTTGCCGGCATGCAGCACGACGCCGCAAACCAAACTGTGGCTTTTCTTGAGCACGCTTTTGAATGCCAGTATGCCGGAAGTGTCTGACGGGCTCACTTGACTGCTCGATTTGATCTCGATGGCGACCAATTTACCGTTTTGTTCGAGGAGGAAATCCACTTCATGTCCTGCCCGGTCGCGCCAATAGTGGAGCCTCCGATTGGCGGGGTCCATGGCTCGCCAGGACTGAAGAGTCTGGTAGATCGTTTGCTCCAGCCAGAAGCCCGAATCCAGCCGCTTCGCAACGTCCTCCCGCGTTCGGATGCCCGCAAGCCAGGCTGCCAATCCGCAGTCAGACCAGAGAAGTTTTGGCGCCTTCACAATCGCGGTGGAAGGATTGGTGGTAAATGGCCTGATCCGCGTAATCAGGCAACCCGTTTCCAGCAGGTTCAGGTAACGATGTGCCGTGGGATGGCTCAAGGCAGCATCCCGCGCGAGGTCGGCTTGATTCAGCAATTTGCCGGTTCGGTTTGCGGACAGTGCCATCAAGCGTTGGAAATCGGGTAAGCTGGCCACGTCGCTTAACTGCCGCAGGTCGCGCTCCAGATAGGTTTGAACATAAGCGGCAAACCACAATCCGCGATCACGATCGGCTTCAATGGCCACAGCAGGCGGGAATCCGCCGCACAGCAGCCAACGTATCCAGTTACCCTTCTCGTCCGGCCAATCGCGCAAGTCGAAAGCTGGTGAGAAAAGGCGATCGATCGGTTCCAACGCCGCTTTGCGTTGCAACCATTCTGCTGGACAGAAAGGGGGCAATTCCAAATAAATCGCCCGGCCGGCCAGGGTGTCCGCCACGCGACCCATCAGGAGCAGATTGGCGGATCCGGTCAGCACGAAATCCCCAGCCTTGCGTCGTTCATCCACCGCCCGCTTAACCGCGAGCAGCAGTTGCGGCGCGCGCTGAACTTCGTCAAGGGTGACTGGGCGGGTCGTGAGCAGGGAATCCGGATTACGTTCTGCCTGATCGAGAACTCCGACATCATCCAAAGTGAAATAGGCCCGCTTGGAATCCAGCGATTTTGCCAAAGTAGTTTTGCCCGTCTGACGCGCTCCCGTCACCACGGTGACCGGCAGGACTTTCAACGCGGACTCCAGATTCTGGCTGAACCAACGATGTCGAATACCGTTCATACCGTGAAATAAATCATTTCACGGATGGAGAAGCAAGTGGAGACGTTCTTCGTCAATGTACCGCAATCTGCCATCACCAGAGGATACCCTAAGACCGCTGTTGGTGTCGTCGATACGACCCAGTTCGACAGGCAAAACGGGTGCTGATAACACGGTTTGCACTTCCAGTCAAATTTCCAGTGCCGAGCAGTGGAAGGGTATGGAAGGGTATGCGAAAGCACGTGCGAGTAGTGATTTGACGGCTTGAGTTTAACCGGATATTGTGACAACTGAATTCGATAGAGAATAACGCAAAACCATAGCGTTTACAGGTAGTTGCGAGGGCATCGCCGAATGTCGGCGCGGGATCGGCAAGAGTGGCCACAGTGGCCGATGGATGACGAAATTCTGACCGATTCCGACTCCCGCCTCCAAATTCGATCATCCGTTCATGTGGATTTATGTTGGTGCCATAGTCTCGGCGGTGCCCTCAGGCACGAGACATCTCCTGGCGCAATTCTTCCTGGATCATGTCGAATGTGTCCACGCCATCATTCGCGAGCTTGTCGAGGAACAGCGGCTCGGGAATGCCAGCGAGTTCCGTCGCAGCACCCGAGGAAAGTCGGTCCCAATTGGTGAAGTGTTATTGCCGCCGCCAGCCGCAGTTCACCGCCGAGCGCCTCCATCCAGGAAATATTACCGCCACATTCCACTCCACATCGTTTGGCAAGCGACATTACTGTGAAGTCGTTAACCGTCCGTGCCGCCCGTTTATCTCGGTCAAACCTGTTAAGAATCCGACCTGTTGCCGAACCCGTATCATGAATCCAGAAACCGCTCTGCCGCTGCCACCGATCCTAAAACATCTGACCTCGGAGAACCTCCTCCTGATGGTGGCGGCGGTGGTTGCCGCCCGAGTGTTGGCTGCGGGGATCAAAGTCGGCTTCAGCCGCCTGGCCAAAAATTTGCCGCCGCGGTGGCGCATTGTCATTCTGGCCTGGATGCCCATCGCACGTTTGCTGGTCGTGCTGGCGACCACGGCCTTCATCGTCTCACTCCTCATCGTCCCGTCATGGCAGAATGTGGTGGGGTTGATCGCCGGAGCAGGGCTGGTGCTTTCTTTTGCCCTGAAGGATTATGGCAGTTGCCTGCTCGCCGGATTGGCTACGATTTTCGAGCGTGCCTACCAGCCCGGTGACTGGATTGAAATCGGGGGCGCCTACGGCGAAGTTCGTTCCGTCGGCCTGCGCTCGGTCCGCTTGGTGACTCTCGACGATACCGAGGTGATCGTGCCGCACTCCGCTATTTGGGCATCGGCGGTTTACAACGCCACCAGTGGCAATCACACCGTCCTGTGCGTCGCGGAGTTTTTCCTGCACCCCGATCACGACGGTCTGCTCGTGCAGGAACGTCTGCGAGAAATCGCCGTGACCAGTCCGCTCTGGTTAGCGGAAAGTCCAGTCATCGTCATCGTTGAGGAGCAGCCGTGGGGAACGAAATACCGGCTGAAAGCCTATGTACGCGACAGCCGCGAGCAGAAGAAATTCACGACCGACCTCACCCTGCGCAGCAAGGCGGTCTTCCGGGAGCTCGGCATCAAGGCGGCGCAGGCCGCGGTGGCGGTGGGCCGGTAGGGAGCGGCGGAGATTAGCGCGCGAGTGCGCAAAGCTGGTTCCGAAGATTGAACGTGCGTTGGCGGAAGAAGGCATGGCAAAGGAGGCCGCCGCATGGCCCGAAGAATCAGGCAGATTCGAACGCTCGCTCTGGAAGGGCTTGGGAAACGCGCGGGCAAGGTGAGCGCGAAAGCAACTGGCGCGAGTGATCGAAGGATCGAACGAGATTGTCGGCGACTGAACGGCCGTACGTTTTTGACGTTCTTACGCGGAATGCCGGACGAGTCTTCCCGATCTCCTGTCGCATCTCGCGCAGCGCAACGCGGTCATTGACCAAAGCGTCTCAGTATCGGACAATTCGGGCATGTCTAAAAAGACGTCCAAACCAGTGAAATCGTCAACGGATTACCCACCGGTCACGCACGGAAGCCAGGTGGCTGCGCGCGGACGCCGAAAAGCGAACAAGATGACCGACGCCCAACGCGAGGAATACTTTCGGCGCGGAATGGTCATGATCTATGGAGGCCAACCCTCAGAAAAGGCTCTCGCTGGACACAAACGTCTTGTTTGATCTCGCGGACGAGAAGGACTTCGCGCACGACTTCCGAGAAACCTATCAGAGAGGAAGGGTTACTCCCTGGTCATTGCTCCAACCGTGGTAGCGGAACTCTACTGCCTGCACAGCCATGGAGACCCTGAGGAACGGCGGCTTGCTTCGCTCTCTCTGGCGCAGATCGCAAGCTGGGACATTCAAGTATTTCCATTGACCAACATTCAACGGGCCGTCGCTCGGCGTTTTGCGTCGGCGATCATTGTGTGCGGGCTGCTTCCTGCCTCCGAGATCAACGACGCTTTCATTCTGGCTGAGACTGCTGCCGCGGAGATTCCGCTCGTCGTTTCTTCGGATAATCATCTGCTGGAAATCGACCACGACATCTTGCGCGAGGTCTGCGTTGAAGCGGATTTTGCACCCGTGTTCCCCGTAAATCCGCGACGGCTTCTCCGCGCCATCCGCTGAACGAGCGTCCCGTTGCTTGCCTTGAACGAGGGCGACTTATCTCCGGTCCATCCGTTCGATTTTGCAAAGAGGCTTCAAGGCTCTAAAAATATAATGCTCGTAGCCATTCTCAAGAACTGAGCCCCTTCCGCTCAGCCCCGGAGATCGCAAGACGTTCCTCAACACCTTGGGCCAGGCGTGCGAGAAAACAATAGCGCACACGTTGACAACCGCTCCGTCGGTGGGGCATCCTGTCGGCATGAACGAAGTGCTTGAACCGCCGCGGTGGGAGGCCGTTGGACTGGTCATCGACCAAAACCTCCGTCACTTTCTCGATGGCCGCTATGGTCTCGTGCAGGACATCGTATCGTGGTTGAAGTCAGTCGAGCTTTTCCGCGCCGCCGTGGACGAACGGATGATCCTGCGCGAGGCAACGCCCGAGGACTTGAGGCAGCATAAAACTTGGATTGCCACTTTGATCGCCGAAGGCGAACGCCTCGTCACCGAGGCCCAGGGACGCGGCGGGTTGCCGCCGGGGGCCGTGCGCTTCACACTCGCCGATGTCGAGGCGACCGTGGAAAACCTTCGCAGCGATGAGCGGATGTGGCACAGCACGATGACGCCGGACCAGAAAGACGAATTGCTAAAAGCAGTTTTTCATGTCGAGAAACCCGGAACTTGAGGCGATCCTCCAGGGAAAGTTCGACTTGGATAATTGCGCGGACGATGACCGGAAAACGCTGCAGCGGCGTTACTATGAACTGCTTGACAAAGCAGCAGCGAACGCGGGACTCCCTGGAATGCAACGGCGACAACTGGAGGAATTGCTGCTCGAACCGTATCGCGAGTTCCGCTTGGCAAAGCTGCGTGAGGAACGGGCTAGACTTTCAAGACTCCGCTGATTCCGCTGATTCTTTGACTTTTCCCACTCGCTCCCTGAATCTCCAAACGCTCAAATCCAAAATCAAATACGGAGAAACTGACCCCGTCATCGAAAGAAGATTGCGGTCAACTTCCGACAATTAACAATTCAAGGCGGCCATGGCACGGAGGGTTCGACGGGAACACCGCTGACGCGGCATAGGATTGCGCGGCGTCTTCAGATGGGGGGCGCGAGTTATGTCTCGCACATGCTCGGCAAAGCGGGCCGAGCGGAGGGGTAGCAGCGCGCTTGCGATGTTTGCCGTCACGAGCCCATGATTGTCGATTGTAAGAAGTGACACCTTCAAGGCCCGTTGTTCGAGCGTCTGTCCCAAACGCTCAGCGAATTTCTCCTCCTCCAATTGTTGAAAGCCACGGTTGAGGAGGTCAAGTTGTGCGCCGCTCATCCGTTCGATTTTGCAATGAAGAACAGGCTTTAAGGCGCTGAAAATATAACGCTTGTAGCCATTCTCAAGAACTGACCCAAGAACTGACACCTCGCCCTAATGGGTGACCCCTTTGTGCGAAAGGGGTCAGGCCGACGACGCGGGCATTGTGGACCACGTTTCCTTTGAGGTGATGCGGCGGCTGGGAATTACCGAGGCGTTCACCAACGACCGGCACTTCCGCGCTGCCCGCTTTGAAGTCTTTTGTTGAAGCCCTCCGTGGATTCTGTTGTTGCCGAAACGAGCTTTTCCTTCCCAAACATGTTCATCAAATCATCCCGGTTTTTGAAGGCTTACATTCCATTGACCTGTCGTGGGAGGAACTGCGCCCAATGACGCGCGAGCCATAACTCAAACAACGGCGATGCGAGGAGTCGGAGTTGGGGAAGCGAAGGAAGACGGATCAGCAGAAGGTGGCGATGGCGGGGGCGGCTTTGTCGGGAGACGGTGACCTGCCTGCCGCCTGCCTGTGCGTGTCCGCACGCAGACAGGGCCGGCAGGTGACGGTGGATTGGGCAACGATTGAAGATGGGCAGCCGGCCAACGGTGGCCAACAGTTTGAAAGCAAAATAAATTCTCCAATTGCCGGGACCTCGCCCTAATGGGTGACCCCTCGCCCTTGCGTCCGACTTCGCTTCGCTGCCTGACCATCCATCCAGAGTGTGACGGTCTGCGAGATCAGCGCAAGGAGGATCAGATTCAAAAGGAGGAATCATGAAACGGTGAGAACTTAACTGAGTCGCCCAACGGCCACGTTGGACTGGAGGACAGAACGCCGGTGGCATCCGGAGAGTGGCAGGCAGAGATTCCGGTGCCAGCAGCGTTTTCAACTGACTCACGAAATTCTTTGCGGTCTGCGATTCCAGCGCAACAAGTGAGGCGAAAGAAGAGCAGCCCCCGACGCCTGTTCACCTTTTGCCTTTAGCTCGCGCCGGGCCGACGCCAATTTTGCGCCATGAGTAGCATAGCCAAAGTTGCTGTCTCGCTTGATCAAGCTCTGCTCCGAAAGGTGGATGAGTTGGTCAAAGCGCGCGTCTTTGAAAGTCGCCGCCAGGTAGTTCGGACGGCGATTGAAGAGAAATTCGCAAGACCGACCGGCGGAGATTAGCGCGCGAGTGCGCAAAGCTGGTTCCGAAGTTTGAACGGGCGTTGGCGGAAGAAGGCATGGCAGTGGAGGCCGGCGCATGGCCCGAATAATCAGCCAGATTCGTGTAGCGTTCCTCGCTGTTTCCGTGAAAGAGGGCGAGAATTATTTCGTGGGGTTTGCCGGGTTGCACCCGGGCGTTTTTCGATTTGTGCTGTGAGAGCGCAAAACTGGCTGCAACGAACATCTCCGCGAACTCCGCAAGCGGTTGGCGCGAGGACGTGTACGCGCCGGAGATCTTCTCGCGCTTTCATGGGCCAGTTGCAGCCAAGTCCACGACAGAGCCCGGCAACGTCTGATCTCTGATTCCCTGAATTACTGTTGAACGCAACAAGATTCGAACGCTCGCTCTGGAAAAGCTTGGGAAACGCACGGGCAAGGTGAGCGCGGAAGAAGTGGCGCGAGTAATCGAAAGATTGAACGAGATTGTCGGCGACTGAACGGCAGTACGAGTCGAACTCGAACCGGCTGTCAAACGTGCGGCGCAAGGCAGAAGGAAACCAGGCCAATCGGTGCGGCTAACGTTTTCACCTCCTCGGCTACCCAAGCCAAGCCAGTCACAAGCCAAACTTGCCAATAGCCGGGCCTGACCCGTTTCCGTCAGAAGAATCCAACGAAGAAGAAAAGTTGGGACGATAACGTTTTGCCGATTGACCAACCGCTGTAATGGGCGACCCGTTTTAGGCGAGAATCCTCATTCCACATTGAATTCGAGGGGCTTTTTGCTTGTCCCAAGTCCGCTGGACGATCATCGTCACGACGCTTGTGAAAAGGAAATTCCTATCAGTATCGCCATGAAATCTGAACTAAAGAAGCGGACGTTACAGGATCTAGCGAACCTGTATCTGGAGCGTAAGCTGCCCGTTAGCCCAGAGTACCAGCGCGGCACGAAGTGGGGGCGACCTCAGAAGCAGGCGCTGGTTGACTCCCTCCTTCGCGGTTACCAAATCCCGCTCTTCTATGTTCACATTCAGAAGACGCCCAGCTACACCGGGGGCGTGAACGAAACTGCCTGGCTCGTGGATGGGCAGCAACGCCTCATCTCCATTACGGACTACCTGAAGAATCGATTCCCCCTGCCTGACGCGGAAAACGGGGCACCAACGACGGTCACACCTGCTCTAATAGCCGCTGGCTCGGCCTGGGCCGGGAAGACGTTCGACGAGCTGGCTGTGGAGGATCGCGACCGCCTTCTGGGAATAGAACTACAGGTCGTCGAAATGCATACGCAGGACGAGGACGAGGTGCGCTTTCTCTTTGTCCGGCTGCAGGCAGGGACACCGCTTACGGCGCAGGAGAAACGAGATGCGTGGCCCGGTGATTTCACGACGTTCGTGATCCGCCATGCGGGGAAGCCAAAACACGAGGATAACAACCCGAAGCCGTTCTTTGAGATTCTCCCGCACGGCAGAACCCTGAACATCGACGACGGAGACCACTACGTGGACGGCCTCGCAGAGAGGCGCAAGTTCTTCGCCGGGCTCGCTATGACGATAATGGTTCGCGAACGGTCAGAGTCGGCCACCGGCTTCGTTGACCTAAAGGGGAAAAAGATCAACGACTTCTACATGGGCAACTTCAAACTGAAGACCGATGATCCAGCAGTGCTGCGAGTGGTTAAGATGCTCGACGCAATTCCCAAGCTCCCGGGCTTCGAGATGCTATTGGCGGGGGCGCCCGTAAGAGCCTGTCCGAAAATTGGGGAATGTATAATTTCCTGAGACGTGACCGATAAGGTGCGGAAGAAAAATTGATTCGAGCATGAGAAAAGGCTTGATTTTATTGAATGGAATAGGCCTGCCATTTTTCAGCGCAGCTCTGTT
>JACPRI010000135.1 GCA_016190065.1 Verrucomicrobiota bacterium | reverse complement strand
GGTTACACGCGGGCCGCGCGGATCATGGACGAACTCGAAAACCGCGGCATCGTCGGCCCCAGCAAAGGCGCCGAGCCGCGCGACATCCTCATCGACCTCGACGGCACCGGCGCCGACGGGCAGGGGCAGTAGATGTGTTCGGAATACTTCCAAGTGCTACCATTTTCCGTTTCATTCAGCCGTGATGGATCAGCGAAAAGCATGAATTTCTTAAGTAAGTAGCCACAGAGGACAAGGAACATCGGTCGCAGCGAAACACGACTCGCCCGAGTGATCAGTTGGTGTGACTCCTGCCGCCCGCAATTGACAAACCGCATTCGAATGGGCAGCGTCACGGGACCAGAATCCTGTGCCCGGCCTGAGCCACAACGCGAGCCTCTTGCTCTACACGCTGATCGCCATCGTCGCGCTGGTGCTCCTCATCGCCAGGGTCAAGCTCAACGCTTTCGTCGCCCTCATTCTCGCCTCGCTGTTTGTCGGGCTGTGCTCCGGAATGAACCTGCCCGACATCGGCAAAAGCTTTGGCGAAGGCGTCGGCGCGGTGCTGAGTTCGGTCGCCATCGTCGTCGGTCTCGGGACGATCCTCGGAAAACTCCTGGCCGAATCCGGCGGCGCAGAAGTCGTGGCTCGGACGCTGATTCGCGCGCTCGGCGAAAAGCGGATGCACTGGGCCATGCTGTTCATCGCGTTTGTCGTCGGGATCCCGGTTTGGTTCACCGTGGGCTTGGTCTTGCTGATCCCGATTGTGTTTACGCTCGCGCGAGAAACGCGCGTCCCGTTGCTGCACCTGGGCATTCCGCTGGTCGCCGGACTTTCGGTCGCGCACGGCCTGGTGCCGCCGCATCCGGGACCGATGGCGGCGATTGAGTTGCTCAAGGCCGATCCTGGAAAAACGATCCTTTACTCCATCATCGTCGGCCTGCCCACAGCGATCATCGCGGGACCAATCTTCGGCCGATTCGCGACTCGCAAAGTCCAGGTCGAACTGGGCGGCATTGGCGCGCAATTGACTCAACGCCACGCCACGCAAAGCCCGCCCGGTTTCGGCCTGACGCTGCTGACCATTCTCGCGCCCATCTTGTTGATGATGGCGGCAACGCTGGTCGATGTCCTCTATCCCGCGGCTCAGGAGAAATTCGACCTGGTGCTCGTGTCGGTTCCGGAGCCGAAACGCGCTCAAATCTTCGAGGCCGTCCGCAAATTGAAGCCGAGGCAAGATTCCAGCGAAGTCGAACAATTCCTGGCGACACGCGCCTCGCCGCTGCTCAGCCAGGTCTCCAAATCGGAGGCGGAAACCGCAAAGAAGCAATTGGAAGAAGCCGGCGCCGCGGCCAGAGTCCGCGGCAATCCTCTTCGCGCCTGGAGCGGATTTCTTGGCCATCCGACCGTGGCGATGCTCGTGGGAGTCCTCTTCTCGTTTTATTCGTTCGGACTCGGGCGCGGATTCGATCGGCAACAGATTTCCAAATTCGCCGACGAATGCCTCGGTCCCGTCGCGCTGGTGTTGCTCGTGGTCGGCGCGGGCGGAGGATTCAGCCGCGTGCTCGTGACGAGCGGCGTGGGCGGCGCCATTGCGGACCTGGTGAAGGGCAGCGCCATTTCCCCGCTGCTCCTGGGCTGGTTCGTGGCCGTGCTGATTCGCGTCGCGACCGGCTCGGCAACCGTAGCCATTACCACCGCCGCCGGGATCCTCGCGCCGATCGTCCTCGCGGCGCCAAACACAAACCGCGAGTTGCTGATCATCGCGATGGGCGCGGGCTCGGCGATCTTGTCCCACCTGAACGACGGCGGCTTTTGGTTCGTGAAAGAGTATCTCAATATGACCGTGGAGCAGACGTTGAAAACTTGGACGGTGCTGGAGACAATCGTCTCCGTCGCCGGACTTGCGTTTGTGTTGCTCCTCGATGCTTTGATTTAACGATTTAACTTCGCGACTTCTGGTTTGCTTTACTTTTGCCGGAGACAAATCCATCTTGCCGGCCACTTATGTTGATTCTTGACGCTCACTTGGATCTCTCGATGAACGCGCTGGAGTGGAATCGGGATTTCACCCGCCCCATCCAGGAGATTCGTCAACGCGAACAAGGCCTCACGGACAAACCGGATCGCGGCAAAGGCACCGTTTGCTTTCCTGAAATGCGGCGCGGCGGTATCGGCCTCTGCGTCGCGACGCAAATCGCCCGCTACGTCAAACCGAACAATCCGTTGCCCGGCTGGCACAGCCCGGAGCAAGCCTGGGCGCAAACGCAAGGCCAGCTCGCCTGGTACCGAGCGATGGAACAAGCCGGGCAAACAGTTCAGATCAAAGACCGCGCTGGATTGGAAAAGCATTGGGATCTCTGGCTGAAATCAGCATCCACAACGGCCGCTGCCGGGAATCAAAACACGCCGATCGGTTACGTGTTGAGTCTGGAAGGCGCGGACTCCATCGTCACGCTGGCTCATTTGGAGCGATCTCACGAACAGGGCCTCCGCGCGCTGGGCCCGGCGCATTACGGTCCGGGCACCTACGCGCAAGGCACCGACGCCACCGGCGGAATTGGCCCACGCGGACGCGAGCTGCTGAAAGAAATGCGGCGGCTCGGAATCATCCTGGACGTGACTCATCTTTGCGACGACAGCTTTTGTGAAGCGCTCGATCACTTCGATGGCCCGCTTTGGGCCAGCCACTCGAACTGCCGCGCCTTAGTTCCGCACAATCGCCAGTTCACCGACGAACAAATCAAAGCCCTCATCGAACGCGGCGCGGTCATTGGCGCGGCGCTCGACGCTTGGATGATGGTTCCGGGCTGGATCAAGCGCAAAACCACGCCGGAAGCCGTGGGCCTGAAATTGGAAAAGATCGTCGATCACATCGATCACGTCTGCCAGATCGCGGGCAACACGCTTCATTCCGGCATTGGTTCGGACCTCGACGGCGCCTTTGGCCGCGAACAATCGCCCGGAGATTTGGACACCATCGCCGATCTCGCCCGCCTTCCCAGTATGCTGAAAGCCCGCGGCTACAAGGACGAAGATGTCACCAGGATCATGCACGCCAACTTCGTTGATTTCCTCCGGAAAAATCTGCCTTGAGTGCAGTCCTCCCGTAGCCGCTTCAAAGATGGGGAGCACACGCGCCCTCGCGTGTTGCGACCGGCGCCCCGCCGGTCGCAATCGTGGCCGACTTCAGTCCATTCAACGGAGACATGTTCGTACGCCACGCTGTGGTCGGCGAGGGCGCCGACTACAGCACGCGAGGCGCGTGCGCTCCCCATCTGGACTAATGATCGGGGCTACCGCGCGTGAAGCGTCAGAAACCGTTCTACTGCCCCGCGTAAAACGCGTCCACTTTGGCAGCGACGTCTTTGTACGCGATATCGACTTCGTAGATGTGCTTGAATTGCTCGATCGCCTCCGCCGCCTTGCCCATCTTTTCCAGGACACAACCCAGGGCGTAGATCAGCTCCTTTTTCTCGTCATCGAAAACGATCTTTTCCGTGATCGCGTTCTGAAACGTGCGCGCGGCCAGGTCGTACATCCGCCGCGCCGCGAAGCATTGCCCCAGATAATTCAAAGCGCTGATCCGCAAATGCGGATTCGCTTGCGCCTTTTGAAATTCCTGAATCGCCTCGCTCAACTTTCCCGCCTGGAGATAGACCTCTCCGAGCTCGAACCGGACCTGGAGATCGGTGGGATATTTCTCGGCCCGGCGCTGGCACTGCGCCAACCGGTATGCCTCGCGGTCTTTCCGCAGACGCTCGGCTTTTTCTTCAGCCCCAGGCTCGGCCGGGCTAATTTGCGCGATGGCGTGGTCGAACTTCTTCAGATTCACCTGCACGATGGCGGAGTCCAGCGACGGGTCGCTTTGGCCTTCCGTGGCGATGATCCGATTGTAGTATTCCAGCGCGCGATCGTATTCCTTCTTGTCCGCGTAAAGCTGGGCGATGGTCCGCAGCAACTTCAGGTTCTTCGGGTCCTTCTCAAACTGCGCTTCGTATTCCAGAATCAGCCGATCCGCCACTTCGCCGGCTTTCACCGGCCGCTTTTCCTGCTCCAAAGCAACCGCCTCGGAAGCGTCCTTGAGAATGTCGCGATAAGATCCCTCGCCTTCGGCGAGCGTGTCGTAGCCTCCTTCGCTCAGCGTCTTGCTCGCGGAGGCATTCTTCAACGCCTGCGCCACGAATTGATCCGTGGGATAAGCGCGCTGAAGTTCCGCCAACACCGCTTCCGCCCGCTGCACCTGACCGGCCCGGACGAGTGCCGCGCCGAGGCGCAAAGCGACTTCTTTGTCCTTGGGCGAATTTTTCGAGGCAATCTCCAGCGACAGCACGGCCGTGCGCGGCAAATCCGCGGCTTCGGCGGCTTCCGCCAGCAATTTGTGCCCGGCGACGTTATTCGGATCGTTGCTCAGGATTTGTTCGGCGGCTTGCAGCGCGTCCATGGGATTGCTGCGCAGGAGAATTTGTCCTTTGGCCAGCAGCGGGGAGCTGCTCGCGGTGCCAAGCATCTTTCTCAGGAAACTGGTCGCTGAGCCGGCCTTCTTTAGCTGAGCCGCGCGCAGCGCTTCCCGGCAATCGTAAAAGGTTGGTTCGCTGTGGAGGACCTGACTGAAGAGCGCGATGGCGTAATCGAGGTTGTTGCGCTCCAGCGCGGCTTTTCCCTTCTCATAAAGCTCCCGGCTGGAGCGGGGAATCTCACTGAATGTTTTTTCTGGCATAGGCCCTCTTTCATCCAAATCGATTAACGAGGCAACTGCTCAACGCGGGAACGCCGTTCACCCGGCCACTCCGTGTTCTCATGATTTTTTGGGTCGTCTGGGTTTGGTGCCCCGTTGCCATACATTTGCTCAAGCATAACCGATCTCTCAAGATGAGACAAACCCACTTTCAAATTGTTCTAGAGGTGAACCCTCGCATTCAATTTGTTTTCGTCGCTACGATCGATTGAAGCCGTTTTAAGTCGGCATTGTTCGCCGTTCGAACGGAGTTGATCACCTTGATCGCCAGCGTTCGTGGATCGCGCCATTTGAGGCCATCCGCGTGACCATCGGCGAACGAGAAGCTGCAACCGCTATTGTGCCACATGGCGGGGAGGTTCATCCAAGTGTCGCCTTCCGGCGCAAACCCGTAGTGACCATCGTCGATGCTGTTTTGATGTTCGTCGAGAAAGACGAACGCTTGCGAAGGGGGCGGCGAGGCAATCTCAGAAGTCTTCAGGTTCACCTTGTAACCCTTCTGGCCAAAAAAAACGAGACCGACATCGACGCCGTTCATGTAGCCGTTCATGGCGTAACTGCGAACGCGCAGGTGCTTCTTGCCGCCAATCGTGGAGCGCCCAACGTCGCTCGGGCAACGGTAAATCGCGGTTGAAGAATTGTAGGGGAACAGGGTGCCCTTCTCGATCAGGGTCTTGTTCGTTGAGTCAACGTGGTTGTCTTGCATGTAGCCAAGAATCCACGAGCGCGAACCCGGGCCTACGTTTGGATCGTTCGATACGATTTTGTCGTGATTGTCGTCGGCGTACATCGTCCAGCAAAGCTGCAGTTGCTTAAGGTTGCTCAAGCAGACTGTTTGGTGACCCTTGAGTTTCGCCTTGCTCAAAGCAGGGAGAAGCATTCCGGCCAGAATGGCGATGATCGCAATCACCACGAGCAGTTCGATGAGCGTAAAGCCCGGTTGCCTTGCTCTCGCGCATGGCTTTTCTGGAACCCTGAAATTAACGCCGGCAAGACCCTTGCGAGGTATCTTCATAGTGCGTTCCTCACCGCATACATCCAAACTGGGCTTCGCCAAGCGGACATGCAACACGACGAAACGTCAAGCCAACAAACCGACTTCATCGACGCGTGCGTTCGCACGAGTTCAGTCTGCAGTCCGCGCCAGGGCAAAGCGGTGACTCCGCAGACTCCGTCACCACAGTCCAAGACCTGTCCATTGCCGAAGCTTGCGCGAGGCGCAGTGTGCCGATAACTTGGAAGCAGAATACAGCAGTGCAGTCGGGTCACATCTTCAATTTTGACAATTCCACTATCGCCTTATCAAGCCTCTGTCGGCAGGCTCCGCCACGCTCGACCTGTCTGGCTACGCGACTGACCGCTTGAGCGACTGCGGTGTAGCCAATTCCTCCGGCCCACAGGGCCAGTTCTCTGAGCTTTAGCCTTCCCTGCCGCCGCCCCAAATATAATGCCAAATCCCGTCCCCAGTCCCCGTGCTGATCGCGAAACTCCTGCCAATGGCCGCCATGCACGGTCTCCACCGCTTTGACGATCTGGTTCCATCCCATCCTCGGACTCCATTGGCCGCTGCGCGCCTCCTCCGAAGAGCGCACCTTCCAGTGCTGACGCAATCCCGCCACAAAACTTTCGCTCCCCAGCACCGCTCCCGCCACCAACCGGCTCCACACCGACTCCAGACGTCCCTCTTGCAACGGCGCTTCGTGATATTCTCGAAAAGCTCGGCGTCGTTCCGCCTCGGTCCGCCCCCCGCACAGGCCAAGCACTATCTCGGTGGTTAGCCACTCCGCCACCCGCTCCTGCCCACTGTAAGCCCGATACGAACTCCACCGGTAATTTCGGAGCACGCGCAACCGCTCCGCTACCACCTCCGTTCCGGGATCCCGCGCCGCCGGACTTCCTTGCCGCTGGCGATCCACCTTGCCCAGGCCCAAGCCCGCCACGCGCACCGGATTGAGATGCACGTAACGAGCGACCTCCTGCCATTGCCTGTCACCCCCGATCAGCACCGACCCGAATCGACCCTGAAAGAGATGGCCACTGCGTTGGTGACGCCGATTGAACCAAACGCTGTAGGCCACGTTCAGCCATTGCACGGCCTGACTCAGATTCGCCTCCGGGGTTTCCACCAACAAATGATAATGATTGTCCATGAACACCCAGGCCTGCAGGCCAAGCCCAAAACGCTCCGGCAAGGCAGCAAGCAAATCCAACAAATGCCTCCGATCCCGATCATCGCGGAAAATCCTCCGCCGTTCGTTGCCCCGCGCCGTCACATGATAACGGCCGCCAGCCAAATTGATTCGAAGCGGTCGAGCCACAACTCCGTACGGTGGACGCCGCCAGCCGAAATGTCAAATGTGAAGATGTGACCCCAACGCGGAAAACCAGGAGACAGCCTCGGCTCGTAAAACCGCATCGCGTACTACCATGCTGCAAGACCTGCGCGCGAAAAGGATTCGTGGTCCCTGCATTGGCTAAAGTGTCGAGGTCAACCACTTTAAACCGGACGCCAATACTCCGAGGCGCGTGTGATCTGAACATTTGTCAGGTTGACCGAAAGAAGTGCCTCCGCTACCCGCTCTGTGCAGAACATGATGTAACCGTCGGACACCATGAACAGATCGGACCCATCCCATGATTCCGGAGGGAAAAACAAGCCGACCTTCTTCTTGCGTGGTATTCCAGTCGGGTAGAAACCGTCCTCAATGATTGGGCTCTTGCTATCGTCGATCTTACCGCAGCGTCCCGTGATCGAAAGCCCGTGATACCCACCTATCAGCTTGCCGTTTGCGCCATAAACTTCCACTGGATAGGAGCGCCAGCCGGAAAAACTGTTTGCGCAGAGGACATCACGAAACTTGTCTGAAATCAGTTGAATCCACGAATCCGAACCCGGTATCAGATCCTTGGGAATTCGCCCCATGTGGTGTGTGAACATGACAGGCTCGGAAGGTGCCGACCTGCCAATCAGTACATCTTTTCGTCCGACTGAATCGTCCGTTCGGACCCTGAGAGCATCTTCCTCCAAAGCTTCTCTGAAAACAAAGGCGTGTGTCGCATCCATAGTCTCAAAAGTATGTCTTGAATCCGTATTGGACACCCAAATCTCTCCCATGCTGCAAAACCTGCTCGCGAGAAGGAGGGGTTGGATCGTTCAAGAAACGCGTCCAGTCGTCGTTATACTCCTTCCACAGACCCTGGTTTACTTCACCCTCCCACCACGTCCCATATTTGCCCTCCCAGACGTTGATACCATAGTCGAGCATGAATCGGTCTTTTAAGGCTTTTGAGAAGACATGGTGTGCCTGCGCGGTGTCTGTAGGCTTCGAGCCTGCGACGGCCGTCACATCACTGATAAACTGGAACTGCTTCAGTAGAAGCTGAAAACTTTCGCTCTGCCCCTTTCCGTGCGCGATATTCTCAGCACTTAAGGGGTTCAATTGATCGGGTATGGGACCAAACTCGTCCCAGATTCTGCCGTCCTGCCCGATGTATTGTCCTTCACCAAGGATCGTTCCTCTCGGCGGAGTCGATTCTGTCTGCGGAGTCGAGACGGTCAGTGAGAAGCTGCCGGGAGTCGCGGTCACAAATCTCTCTGGCAAGGGCAAGGGATCAGGTCCAGGGTCCTTCGGAGTTAGAGCTTCGATTATTTGCTGCCCTACATAGCCAGCCACGAATGCAGCGGCGAGGTTCGCGGTAATAGGATTGAACCGCAGCGCGGTCTTCCCGACGTTGACCAGGACTCGACCTGCCGCCGGAGCTGCGGGCGGAGGAGCAACTTGCAATCCCCACGGATCGATTCGGTTGATGGGATCGCCACCACAGAAGGAATAAAGATTGATTCCACCGCCTTCGCGGAGGGGGTCGCCATTTAGCCAGCGACCCAGCCTCGGCTCGTAAAGCCGCATCGCGTAACAATACAGCCCCGATTTCTCATGGAATTCCTGGCTCGAAAACCGATAGGCGTTCACATCCGCCATTCCCCCGCTCGACGCCAGAAGGTTCCCGTACGGATCGTACAGATACCGCGCCGAGATCACCTGGTTGGTGTTGAGCATCGCCGTGACGTTCCCATTGCCGTCGGCGTGGTAGTAATGGCTCTGGTATGCGCCGCTGATCTTCTGGCTCCAGGCCAGCAAGCCGCCAATCCCCGCTGCCCCTTGCCATGACCCGCTCAGGTCCAATCCCCGCGTGTAATTCACCCACGGCTCGTCCCCGCCCCAACGCTCCTGGATCACCACATTCCCGTCATACGCATATTCCACCTGGTTGTTCTGCGCCCAGGCTCCGTTGAACCAAAGAAACTCATACCGCATCTTCCGCCGCCCCAATCCGTCATACACCAACTCCGTCTTGAAATTGTTCGTCACCGTGATGCGCGTCAGCCGGTTCTCATCGTCGTAATCGAAGCCCCGCAACCCGTCGCTGGTCAGGTTCCCGTTGTTGTCAAAGGTGACGCTAACGGTCGTGGGGAAATTCCCGGCGATGATGTTGGTGTCGGCGCGTCCCTGGCTGTCCTGCGCAATGACCGTGAAGCTGTTGCTCCCATTGGTCAGGGTCAAACCATCCTTGGCGT
>JACPRI010000142.1 GCA_016190065.1 Verrucomicrobiota bacterium | reverse complement strand
CCCTTTGAAGAGCGCTTGTCTTGTTTGTATCGTCGTTTCAATGTCCGAGGCTGCTTCATCTCCGCAACCTTCCGCGGTCGCGGCTCCGGTCAGCGCTGTGCGCGGAGTCGGCCCCGACCGCCGAACGCAGTTGACGCGGTTGGGCCTGCACACGATAGGTGATCTATTGTTCCATCGCCCGAGGCGCTACGAGGATCGCCGCCACTTTCGCTCCATCGGCCAAGTGCAACTGGGTGAGGTGACCGCGACGCGGGGACACATTGTGGCCCTAGGTCTGAAACGTTACGCCAAAGGCCAGAAATCCGTTTTCGAGTTCATATTGGAAGATGGCACCGCACGCTTGCACTGCCGCTGGTGGAATCTTCCCTACATGCAGCAATACTTCGCGCAGGGCGATGAAGTCCTCGTTTATGGGAAGGTCAATTCGTTGCGCCCGCGCACGATCGATCATCCCGAAACCGAGGTCGTCGTGGCGAACGAAGACAATTCGATCCATCTCAGCCGGATCGTGCCGATTTATCCGCTGACCGAGGGGCTGTCGCAACGGTGGTTGCGCAGCTTGATCTTTCGGGCGCTCCAGCAGTTTGGACCCGAAATCGCCGAACCTTGGCCCAAGCTGCCGCTTCCGGATTTGCCCCGGCGCCGGAAAGCGGTGGAGATGCTGCATTTCCCCGGAGAATTGACCGAAGTGGACCTGGCGCGGCGGCGGCTGGCTTTGGACGAACTGATCGAGCTGCAATTGGCGATTCAGCGGCGGCGGAAAAGACTGAACCGGAACGCCTGGGGCTGGCCCTGCGGCGGCGACAATCGGCTGATCAAACCGTTTCTGGCGCGGCTCGGTTTCTCACTCACGGCTGCGCAAACCAAAGTGTTGCGCGAAATCCGAAAGGACATGGCCGGCGCCCAACCGATGCGGCGGTTGCTCCAGGGCGACGTGGGATCGGGCAAGACCGTCGTGGCGGCTTGTGCCACGCTGATGGCGTTGGAAAGCGGATTCAACGTCGCATTGATGGCGCCCACCGAGATTTTGGCGGAGCAGCATTTCCAGAATTTCGCGCGTTGGTTCGGGCCGCTGGGGATCGAAGTTGGCCTGCGGACGGGGAGCCATCGAACGTCAAACGCCGAATGTCGAACATTGAACATCGAATCAAAGCCGTGTGACCACTCCGCACTCCGCACTCCGCACTCCGCAACTCTGAGCATCGGCACACACGCGCTGATCGAAGATTCCTTCGCGCAAGAAAACCTCGGCCTGGTCATCATCGATGAACAGCACAAATTCGGCGTGGCGCAACGGGAGAAGCTGGTTCGCAAAGGCCGTTATCCGCATTTGCTGGTCATGACCGCCACACCGATTCCCCGAACGCTCGGCCTGACGTTGTACGGCGATCTGGACATCTCTGTGATCGATGAGTTGCCGCCCGGACGTTCGCCAATCAAAACCTTCGTGCGCGGCGCGGATCGTTTGCCGAAAGTCTGGGAGTTCATGCGGGAGAAACTGACTGAAGGGCGCCAGGCCTTTGTGGTTTACCCGCGCGTGGAAGAGGGCGGAACTAATGAATTGAAAGCGGTAACCAAGGAGCTGGACGCGGTGCAAAAAGCACTGGCGCCTTTTAGCGTCGGCCTCCTGCACGGGCGGTTGCCGCCCGAAGACAGGGAGCAAACCATGGCCGCCTTCCGCGGCGGCACCGTCCATGTTCTGTTGGCCACTTCGCTGGTGGAGGTGGGGGTCGATGTGCCGAACGCCACGATCATGCTGGTCGAGAACGCCGAACAGTTCGGACTCGCGCAACTGCATCAATTGCGCGGGCGGATCGGGCGCGGCGCGCACGAATCGTATTGCATCCTGGTCGCCGCTCCGAAGTCCCCGGATGCCGAGCAACGCTTAAAAGTGTTGGAGGAGACGACGGATGGTTTCCGCGTCGCCGAGGAGGACTTGAAGCTGCGGGGTCCGGGGGATTTGTTGGGGCAACAACAAAGCGGAATGCCGCCTTTGGTATTCGCCGATCTGAAAGAAGACCTGGCGTTGATCGAGCGGGCCCGTGGTTTGGCTGGTTCGATCATCGCAACGGAGCCATAATGAGGGCTCGTTTCGAGCGGAGACCCTGGAACTCGGCTTGGAATTGTCGAACAGCCGCTTAGATTGACTCCATGAAAACAACTGCTTCGGTCATTTTAGCGATGGCGGTCAGCCTGGCCGGATGCGGTAAAAAGGATGCGGCGCCGACGGCAGCGAAAAGCACGAATCCACCCAGCACCAGCGGAAATCCACTCACGGCTCCGGTTGATTATCTGGGAGCCGTCGGCAAGGCGCAAAAGCTCGCGACGAAAACAGTGGACCTGACTTCGCTCAATCAGGCCATCCGCCAATTTCATGCCGGTGAAGATCGGTTTCCGAAAGACCTGAACGAACTGGTGGCGGAGGGATATTTGCCACGGTTGCCTGCGGCGCCGCCGGGCACAAGGCTCGAGTACAACGCGGCGCGCGGCGAGGTGCGGCTGCTGAGGCCGTGAGTGAAGGACGCGCTGGAATCGGCGAAGCCCGGCTGCCCACTACTGGAAGGCAAAGTTTGTGCCTCCTTGCAGTTGACTCTATCCGTGCCATCCGTGTAATCCGTGGTTCCCAGATGAGCGAAGAAATTGTCATTCTCGATTTTGGTTCGCAGTACACCCAGGTCATTGCCCGGCGCATCCGCGAGTGCCACGTCTATTCCACGATTCTGCGCTTCGACACCCCCGCGGCCAGGGTCGCCGCGCGCAAACCGCGGGGCTTGATCCTGTCCGGCGGCCCGGCGAGTGTGTACGCCAAGGACGCGCCTTTGCCCGATCGCGCGATCTTCAAGCTGGGCGTTCCGATCCTCGGCATTTGTTACGGCGTCCAGCTTTTCGCGCAATACCTGGGCGGAAAAGTTGAGCCCGGCCAAAAGCGCGAATTCGGCAAGGGCATCCTCACGATTCGCGACGCCGGTTGTCCAATCTTCAAAGGGCTTCCCCGCAGCCTACAAGTTTGGAATTCTCACGGTGACAAACTCACGCGCTTGCCGGCGGGTTTCAAGCCCGTGGCGGTGACGGAGAATTCCGATTACGCGGCGATCGAAGACAAGGCGCGGCAGTTCTTTGGCATCCAATTCCACCCCGAAGTCGTGCACACGCCGCGCGGGCGCGAGATCCTCAGCAATTTCGTCCACGGCGTGTGCGGGTGCGGTAAGGACTGGACGATGCGGAGTTACATCGACCAATCCGTGGAGGAAATCCGGGAGCAAGTGGGCCGTGAAAAAGTCATCCTCGGCCTGAGCGGCGGAGTGGATTCGAGTGTCGCGGCGGCGCTGCTGCACAAGGCCATCGGCGATCAGCTTACGTGCATTTTCGTCAACAACGGGCTGCTGCGCGCGCGGGAGGCGGACGTCGTCCAGAAAGTGTTTGGCCGCCATTTCAAGATCAAGCTGCAATACGAGAACGCCTCGAAGATTTTCCTCAAGCGGCTGAAAGGCATCACCGATCCGGAGCGCAAGCGAAAGATTATCGGGCGAACGTTCATCAAAGTCTTTGAAGCGGCGACCCGGCGTGCGGGCCGGGCGCGGTTTCTGGCCCAGGGCACGCTTTATCCGGACGTGATCGAATCGGTGCCAATTGCGGGCAACCCGGCTGCGCTCATCAAAAGCCATCACAACGTCGGCGGCCTGCCGAAGCGGATGAAGTTCCAATTGGTCGAGCCGCTGAAATGCCTGTTCAAGGACGAAGTGCGGCAACTGGGGCTTGAACTCGGATTGCCGAAAGAAATCGTGCTGCGACAGCCGTTCCCCGGCCCGGGCCTGGCGGTGCGCATCCTGGGGGAAGTGACGCCCAAGCGGCTGGAGATTCTTCGCAACGCGGATGCCATCGTGGTTGAGGAAATGAAAGCGAGCGAATGGTACTACAGAATCTGGCAAAGCTTTGCGGTCTTGTTGCCGGTGCGCAGCGTCGGGGTGATGGGCGATGAGAGGACTTACGATTACACCATTGCTCTGCGCGCTGTGGAGTCGAAAGACGGGATGACGGCGGACTGGGTCAAGCTGCCGTACGAACTTCTGGAGAAACTCTCGAACCGGATCATCAATGAAGTGAAAGGGGTCAATCGCGTTTGCCTGGACATCTCCAGCAAACCGCCTGCGACGATTGAGTGGGAATGATCTTCTCCGCAATCTTCGCTTGTAAAGGCGGATCATCAGGCTATGATGCTCCCCGTGACTGTAACTCCTGTCTCCACGTTTCCTCTGGATGGGATGCAAACAGCGTCGGCCCGATTCAATAACGCGGCGGAAGCGATTTCCAGCGGCGAGGTTGATGCCGAGAAGATGGTGGAACTGGCCGAAAGCCAGCGCGCGTTTGAAGCCAACGCCGCCGCGGCGAAGAGCGCCAACGACACCCTCGGAACGGTCCTCGACGCCTTCGCTTAGGCATCCCTGCCTCTTACGCGATCCGCCGCTTCCCAAGGGAGGAAGCTTTCTTTGGTGCCGATACGCTCTCCCTTTCGTGTGGTTCGTGTCTTTCGTGGTTTGCACCTCCGTTTCCACCTCAAACCATCTGAATCCGCCACACCCGATGCGCTTGATCGAACCCGCGAAATTTGACCTCCTTCGGCTCAGCGGTCCGCCCGGTTATCTTCAGAAATTCCTGCGTCTCCGGACGGGCATACAATTCGTCGGAAACCGCCAGGTCATTGCCCTGACAACAGCCATCCATGCGCGCGGCGAAATTCACGGTCGTGCCGAAGTAATCGAGTTTGTCGTTGGCGTTGACCGCCAGGCACGGACCGATGTGCAGGCTGGATTTCAGCATCAACGGCACGGGCAGGCTGCTCGCCGGCAACGCCGCGTGCAGCCGCTCGTGCATTTGCTGGACTGAGGCGAGCGCTTCCTCCACGCGGCTGAACACCGCCATGATCGCGTCGCCGATCGTCTTGACGATGGCGCCGTGATGATCGCGGACCGCCTCGATGAGCACGGAAAAATGATCGCGGACCACGACGTAAGCCGGCGCGTCGCCGATGCCGTTGTACATCGCCGTTGAGCCCCTGAGGTCAGTAAACAACACGATTTGCGCACCCACGGTGATTTGTTCGTTGGGTGAAATCACTTCGGCATCGAACAAATCGCGGAACTCCTGCCAGTTCGTCACCTGCGCGGCAGTCAGAATATCCTCGCTCCAATCGACGCTTTCGAACGCGATTTGAACGGTGAACGGATTCGGATTCTCGAAGCGCAGGGGACCATCGGTGGTTTTCTCGGAGCAAGATTCGAGTTCAAAACGATCCGGGAAACATTGGATGCGAAGTGAAGACTTGGAGTGGAAATCCCCTGAACCATGGTCGTGGATTGTGCCCATGAACCCACCCCCAGCTCCTCCCTGGAGGGGAGCTTTGTTTGCCGTGGGCATTGCAGGTTCCCCTCCTGGGAGGGGCGAAGGGG
>JACPRI010000141.1 GCA_016190065.1 Verrucomicrobiota bacterium | reverse complement strand
GTTGATTTCCACTCGGAATGGCAAGTTCTGGTCCCGAACCATGGAGTTCGAAACTCTCGAAATGCGTCGGATCCTCTGAGGATTGGTCGCTCTCCTTCGCCATGACGCCTCAACCGGCCTACAGCGGCTTGTGGTGGATGTACTGATGGCAGGCCGCAATGAAACCGCGGAAGAGCGGGTGCGGCGCGCTGGGCTTGCTCTGGAATTCCGGATGGAACTGGCTGGCCATGAAAAACGGGTGGTCCTTTTGCTCGATTAACTCCACGAGTTTGCCGTCGGGCGAATTGCCGGTGAAGAGGAACCCGGCGTGCTCGAATGGCTCGCGGTAAGCATTATTGAATTCGTAGCGGTGGCGATGGCGTTCGTTGACGACGAAAGCGCCATAAAGATGGGCCGCCTTCGTTCCGACGGTGAGTTGGACGGGCTGCGCGCCCAGGCGCATCGTTCCGCCTTTCTTGGTCACCCTCTTCTGTTCGTCCAACAGCGCGATCACGGGATGGGGCGTGTTCGGATCGAACTCCGTCGAGTGCGCGCCCTCCAGCTTCAGGACGTTCCGGGCGAACTCGATAGTGGCGACCTGCATTCCAAGGCACAGGCCGAGATACGGGATCTTGCGTTCGCGGGCGAATCGCGCGGCTTGAATCTTGCCTTCGATGCCGCGTTCTCCGAACCCGCCGGGAACCAAGATTCCGCCTACACCCTTGAGGATTTTTTCCGGCCCGTACTTCTCGATCTCTTCGGCATCCACCTTTTCGATCTCCACGCCGCAGTCATTGGCGATGCCGCCGTGGCTGATCGCTTCATAGACGGATTTGTAAGCGTCGTTCAGGCCGATGTATTTTCCGACGACGCCGATCCGGACGCGGTGTTGGGGCGCGACGAGTTTGCGGATGATGTCCTGCCAGTGGCTCATGGTTGCGGGGGGCGCATCGAGGCGCAAGAGCTGGCAGACCAGATCATCCAGCCGCTCGCGTTGCAGCATGAGCGGCACCTCGTAAATCGAATGCTCGACGTCCTTTTCTTCGATGACGGCTTCGTAGGGGACGTTGCAAAAAAGCGAAATCTTTTGTCGGAGTTCCTTGTTCAGCGGCTGCTCGCAACGGCAAATGAGAATGTGCGGCGCGATGCCGATTTCCCGCAATTTGGCCACCGATTGCTGCGTCGGCTTGGTCTTCAACTCCCCGGCCGCCTTGATGAACGGCACGTAAGTCACGTGGACGAAGAGGGCATTGCTATGGCCCACGTCGAGGGCGAACTCTCGGATCGCTTCCAAGAACGGGAGGCCTTCGATGTCACCCGTGGTGCCGCCGATTTCGGTAATGACCACGTCGGCTTTGGTCAGTTCGGCAATCTGGTGGATGCGATTCTGGATTTCGTCCGTGACGTGCGGGATGACTTGGACGGTTTTGCCCAGATAATCGCCGCGGCGTTCTTTGTCGAGCACCGTCTGATAGACCTGGCCACTCGTGAGATTGTTGACACGCGTAAGCTTGGTATTGGTGAATCGTTCGTAATGTCCCAAGTCCAGGTCGGTCTCCGCGCCGTCGTTCAGCACGTACACTTCGCCGTGCTGATAAGGGCTCATCGTGCCGGGATCGACGTTGAGATAGGGATCGAATTTTTGGAGCGTCACTTTCAGGCCGCGATTCTCCAGGAGCGTGCCGAGCGCCGCCGCCGTCAGGCCCTTGCCCAATGAGCTTACCACACCGCCCGTGACAAAAATGTATTTCATCGTTGTTAAAGCGTCGAAGCGTTTTCGCGTCAAAACGTTGAACGTGGGCAAGTGTTTGCCCGTTTTAACGTTTTAACCTATTTAACGATTCAGCAAGGCCTCTACTCGCGCCACGTCTTCCGGGACATCCACGCCCACGCTGTCGTAATCGACTTGCGCCACCGCAATCTGAATTCCGTTTTCCAAGGCCCGCAACTGCTCCAGCCTCTCGGCGCGTTCGAGGCTTGAAACCGGGTATTGGACGATCCGGAGCAACGTCTCGCGCCGGTACCCGTAGATTCCGAGATGCTTCAAAAAAGCAAACGCCGCCATCTGCTCTTCGGTCGAACGACTGGCGGCATCACGCACAAACGGAATGGTGCGACGCGAGAAATATAGAGCGCGGCCGGAAGAATTGACAACGACTTTTACGACGTTCGGACTCTCCAGCTCGCGCGCGTCTCGAAGGCGTGTCGCGGCCGTGGACATCTCGGACCGCTGGAGCGTGTCGGCCACGGCGTCGATTACTCCCGAGTCGATCAAAGGTTCGTCGCCTTGAATGTTGACCACGCCGTCGCATTCACACCGCGCCGCCACTTCCGCGACCCGGTCCGAGCCGCTGGGATGATCCGAGCGGGTCATCTCCACGCGGCAAAATCTTTCTGCGACTTCCCGGATTCGCGGATCGTCCGTGGCCACGATGACTTCAGCCAGGGAGCGCGCCATTTGACACCGCTCCACCACGTGCTGGATGAGGGGTTTTCCGGCGATGAGAGCCAGAGGTTTGCCAGGGAAGCGCGTCGAAGCAAATCGCGCCGGGATGATTCCGAGGACCTTCAAGGTTCTCTCCTGAACTTGTGGAACAACCCGTCATTCTTCGCGCGCTCCACCTCCATTTGCTTGACCCCTTCACCAAGGTCGCGAAGGTAGTTGACGTGAAAAAGGATGCGCCGTTCGGCCAGCTCGGCGTATTCCAGCAGCCAGTCCAGCGCGTTGTACGCGATTGGACTGTAATGGCTGCTGATCGGGTCGATCTGCATTTGAGAATAAGAAGAGTATTGGCGCCCGCGAAAAAACCAACTGCAAAGCGGAGGGGCGCATCTCATTTTCTGAGAAGTGCAATGTTGAGCCAATCGAGAACAGTGTACAAAAAGTGACATGCTGCGCCCAAGCGAACCGGATCTGACTCTCAATTCCGCCCAGTTCCACGCTTGCACGGAATCGACGAACCGTTTACCACTCGGACCGAAGTTTGAACTGTGCATGTTAACGACCGATCAAAGCGTTCTGCCGCTGATCTTCAACCACGAGCGCAAGCGGATCACCACGGATCAGTTCGCAGGTGAACTGGAGCGCTTTCGCGAATTTGGCAAAGACACCCGGAAGATCGCGACTTCCTTTGTGGCGCTTGACGGTGAAACCCGCGAAGTCGAGACGTTCGTCAACGAATTCTGGACCGCGCAGCAGCGCCAGGCCAACCGGCTTCATGAAATCTCGTATCGCGCTTGCTTCAAACCGCAATTGCCCCGCTTCTTTATCGAGCGCCTCACGGATCCTGCGGACGTGGTCTATGATCCGTTCATGGGCCGCGGCACGACGCCGTTGGAAGCCGCTTTGTTGGGGCGTCTCCCGATGGCGTGCGATATCAATCCGCTCAGCGCCGTGCTCACCGGTCCCCGGCTTCATCCGCCGGCGCTCGCGGAAGTCGCCCGGCGCCTCCAGGAAATCCCCCTGAACGATCAGGATGAATTCCCGGAAGATCTGCTCGTCTTTTACCATCCGGACACGCTGAAGGAGATTTCGGCGCTCAAGAAGTATTTGCTCCAGCGCCGCGCCGCCGGCTCGATGGATACCGTCGATGACTGGATTTGCATGGTGGCGATCAACCGTCTCACGGGCCACTCGAACGGTTTCTTTTCCGTTTACACGTTGCCGCCCAATCAGGCGACCTCCGTCAAGGCGCAGCAAAGGATCAACACCAAGCGCAATCAAACGCCGCCCCGCCGCACCGTGCGCGAAATCATTCTGAAAAAGTCGCGAATTCTGTTAAGCGAATGCGATCCGCACGTGCGACAGACCCTGGCGCGTGTCGCGGGACAGGCGCGGCTGTTGACCCAGCCCGCCGCGTCCACGCCGCAGATTGCCGACAATTCGGTTCACCTGACCGTGACTTCGCCACCGTTCCTGGACGTAGTGGATTATGCCGGAGACAACTGGCTGCGCTGTTGGTTCCTTGGGATCGACGCGAAATCTGTTCCGATTACCAAGCTGAAGAATCTGGAGGATTGGCAAGAAGCCATGACCGCGGTTTTCCGCGAACTGCGCCGGGTTCTCGTGCCCGGCGGTCACCTGGCTTTTGAGGTGGGTGAGGTCCGGGGCGGCACGATCAAATTGGAAGAAGCCGTGCTGCCGTGCGGCGCTCAAGCTGGCCTTGAACCCGTGCTCGTGCTGATTAACGACCAGGAATTCACCAAAACGGCGAACTGTTGGGGCGTGGAAAACGGCTTCAAAGGGACGAACACGAACCGGATCGTGCTGTTCCGCAAATAACCCAGGGCAGGCTTCCAGCCTGTCCGGCGCTTCTTGTTCGCAAATGGCATTGAAATAGGCAGACTGGAAGCCTGCCCTGCGTTGTCGGAAACGCCGCAGACAGAATGAACCCGCAAATTTGCTCGCTGACCGGCCTTCTGATGAGTGCGCTTCTCCTTTGTCCAGACAAGCTCGCCGCTCGCGATTTTCCGAACATCGTTTACATCCTGGCCGACGATCTTGGTTACGGCGACGTGCAATGTCTGAATCCTGAAGGCAAGATTGCGACGCCGCACATCGACCGGCTCGCCGCGGCTGGCATGATTTTCACGGACGCCCATTCCAGTGCCTCAGTGTGTACGCCGACGCGTTATGGCATTCTCACCGGGCGCTACAATTGGCGCTCGCGACTCAAGAGCGGTGTGCTGGGCGGATTTTCCCAACGCCTCATTGAGCCGGGCCGGCTCACGGTTCCCGAGTTGCTCAAGAAACACGGATACGAAACGGCGTGCCTGGGCAAATGGCACCTCGGCATGGATTGGCCGCTCAAGGAGGGCGGCTTTGCCAAAGACTACGACGAAGCCTGGAAGGTGGATTACACTCGACCCATCCGCAATGGGCCGACCGCGCTGGGTTTCGATTATTACTTCGGCATCAGCGCGTCGCTCGATATGCCGCCGTACGTTTTCATCGAAAATGATCGGACCACCGGCGTTCCGACGGTAGAGAAGAAGTGGATTCGTCAGGGACCGGCGCACGCGGACTTCGAGGCTATCGATGTCCTACCCGAGCTCACCCGGCGCGCCGTTGGATTCATTGACAAGCAGGCCGCGAAGAGCAGGGCAGGGGAACCGTTCTTTCTCTATGTCGCCCTCACAGCCCCGCACACGCCGATTCTGCCGGTGCCGGAATGGCAAGGGAAAAGCGGCCTGAACGATTACGCCGACTTTGTCGGGCAAGTGGACGGGACGGTCGGCCAGGTGCTCCAAGCGCTGGAGCGGAACAGTCTCAAGGAGAGCACGCTGGTCACATTCACCAGTGACAACGGTTGTTCGCCGGCGGCCAAATTCCAGGAATTGGCGGCGAAAGGGCATCATCCGAGTCAACGATTCCGGGGCCATAAGGCAGACATCTTCGAGGGCGGCCACCGGGTTCCTTTCATCGTGCGCTGGCCGGGCAAAATCAAACCGGGCAGTGTCAGCCACCAATTGATTTGCCTGACCGACTTCATGGCGACGTGCGCTGGAATTCTCGGAACAAAACTGCCGAACGACGCGGCGGAGGACAGTGTGAGTTTTCTGCCCGCGCTCCTGGGAAAGACGAAACGCCCGTTGCGTGACGCGGTGGTGCATCATTCCATCAACGGTTCGTTTTCGATCCGGCTCGGGAAGTGGAAACTCGAACTGTGTTCAGATTCCGGTGGTTGGAGTGCGCCGAAGCCCGGCAGTCCGGAGACGCAAAGGCTGCCTTCGATCCAGCTCTATGATCTCGCCCGGGATATCGGCGAGACGAATAACTTGCTGTCCAAACATCCTGAGGTTGTGAAGCGCCTCACGAAAACTCTCGAGAAATATGTTTCCGACGGCCGAAGCACACCTGGATCAAAACAGCCGAACACCGGCAAAGTAGAGATCTGGAAATCCAATCCTCGCGGAAAATGAATGCTCGAATCACAAGCGGCGCGGATTGTAACGCGGTCCGGCGTGCGAACGCGGCAGGGCGCCGCATGGGGTGTTGAACAGTTCGGCGGTGCCGCCGAGAACTTATTGCCTGCTGTATTCCAGGGGAATTCCGAGTTGTTCGATCGCTTCGACGATACCCATCTGGGCGGGTGTCGTGTCCCCGGCAGGGTTATCGCGGGTATATACGACGCCACCGTTCGATTGCTTGAGCCGTTGCAATTCCTGCAGGAATTCCTCCTGGGATAATTGCTTGTTGTTGGCGAAGATTTCCCCATTCAGTCCAATCTTGATTTTTAGCCGGGAACTCACCGATTTTTCGGAGCCAGCCGGAACCGTGCCCTCTTGCTTCTTGCATCCACAGAGCCCCACCGCAACCACGATGCACAGCATGATAAATGATTTCATAACAATTTTCAGGAGCGAACCTAGCAGGACCATCCCGGATGACAAGAATTTGGCGCACGAAGCCACCGCGGAGATGATTCAAGGGCCGGGGACACTCAGAGGTTTTCCCTGTGCTGTGAGAAGCACAGAGGACGCCGTGAAAAAACTATTGCCTAATGTGACGGGCAAACTACATTTTTCAAATATGTCCACACAGCGACGAAACAAAGCCATGCGTCAACCCTACGGAACGTGCGCACGCATCGAGGCTTTCACCCTCATCGAACTCCTGGTCGTCATCGCGATTATCGCGATTTTGGCCGGCATGCTTTTGCCTTCTCTGGCCAAAGCCAAGTCCAAGGCGCAGCAGATCAGTTGCGTGAATAACGTGAAGCAACTGAATCTCGTGTTCCAAATGTACTCCGGCGACAACGATGATCGGATTGTCCTGAACAACCACGGGGATGTGGGCCCCTGTTGGGTGGTGGGGACCTTTGCCGCCAACCTGGCCGATGCCACGAATATAACGATCATGAACAACGAGAACCTATCGCTCTTTGCCAAATATATGAACGCGGCCAGAAGCGCGAACATTTACAAATGCCCGGCCGACAAGTTAAAGGGGACCGGATCGGGAACCCTTGCTATTCCGCGGGTGCGCAGCTACGGGCTGAATACTTATATGGGCTTCGACGTGAATCCTCCGCAAACGCGACCCTACTCCTATCGCAGCATTCCCAACGCGCGGTACCAAGGACCATTCCTGCGTAACAGCCAATTGGTCGGAATCTCTCCGGCCGCCGCTTTTACGTTTATGGATGTGAATCCAGACAGCATTTGCGCGCCTCTCTTTGGAATGAACATGGGCGCGCAAACGTTTTACCACCTTCCGGCCGCCTACCACAGTAGCTCAGCGTCGGTTGGCTTTGCGGATAGCCATGTCGAAACGAAGAAATGGTCGGATCCCCGGACTGTAAAGCCGCCCGCCAGCACTGACTTTCACGGCCATGCCACTACTTCGGCCAACAATCGGGACCTCGCTTGGATGCAGGAACACACGACCGTCTTACGATAATTGCCGCATCAAGCCTTTTTCGTGGCGCGCTCCCAGGCCTTGGGAGCGCGCTTTTTTTTCGGGATTGCCGCGGCGGCCCAAGAGGGCGTTACGCGGTGAGAATGACAAGGCCGGACCATTTTGGTCGAATTCCAACACCATTTATCATTTGCCTGTCTATTATCACGGACAGTCCACGAGCTTTGTCTGTGC
>JACPRI010000134.1 GCA_016190065.1 Verrucomicrobiota bacterium | reverse complement strand
GGCCACTGGTGTCGCTGCCGATCATCATGGCGCCCTGCTGCTCGACCAGCCATCGAGCGGTTTCCAGATTGATGCCGGCTGAATCGTGCTCCTTGATCAGCCCTTTCTCGTCGTTGCCGGTCTCGCCCCAGTAACGAAGCGTCCCGGTGCGGATCAGAACGATATCGCCGGGTTTCAATGCGGTCTTCTGGTTTCGCAAGGCGCCCTGCAGATCCTCGACGGTGACAATGTAGTTAGCCGGCAACGCGTCCATTCGTTTGTAGCCGGCGACATCGATCAGGACGCCGCGCGCAAGGATGGGCGGGATGGTGGTCGCGTCGCACTTCCGCGGCCCCCAATTGCCGCCCCAATCTTTTTCTTTGAACCCATTGTACCAGTGATCGTCCTCGCCTTCCGTGGCGTGGCCGAGACCGTCGATTTGCGTCGCCACGTTGTCATTGATGAACAGCGCGCAGCTATGCCAGGCGGTCTTGCTGGGGTTCTCGTTCACGAGCGCGGGTAGGTCGCCTTGGCGCTTGACTCCCTCCGGCGTGCGGAAGGCGATGATTTCGCCCGGACTGTGCCCAGGCCACTTGTACGAAGTGCGGTCGTAAGTCACTCCGAGATCATAGACCTTGCCCTGAGTGGCGAGCCGGAGCGCGGCCAGGCGCGACGCATCCGTTATTTCGTTCAACGAACCGACTTCATCGTTCGGCCCCCAGACCCAGCCCCAGCCCTGACCTTGCCGCCACTTTTGGAGCTTCGCCGTTTCCGCTGCGCTGGCCGGCGGCAATCCGGCTGCCCAAGTTAGGATGAGACTGGCGAGGAAAGGACCTACGGAGGAGAAGTTGGGTTTCATCTCGGAAGTAGGTCCGCCGCTTGAGGTGGGTGTCAAGTTGGAAATCCGAAATCCGAATCCCGAAATTCGAATCAAATTTCAAGGCGGGAAACAGACAAATGCAAAACAGAGACCATGGCCGCATTCGGCGATATTTATTTTCTTCCCCCCTTTTCGCTCCGCTTTTACGCATTGGTCGGTAGGATCACTTTTCATGAGTGCCTCTCCAGACAGGGAAATAGCCGTTTTCAGCGGCGCGCGACGCTTGGATGCAGAGCGGCGCACGGCATTCCTTGATGAGTCCTGCGGCGACGATGTCGATTTGCGAAGACGGATCGAGGAATTGCTCGAAGCCGACCAAACAGCGACCGGATTCCTCGATGAACTGGAGTCAGCGGAGACCGTGCGCACTGCCGAACGCGAACCGCGGGGCGACCGAATCGGCCGGTACAAGCTGCTGCAACAGATCGGTGAAGGCGGTTGCGGTGTCGTTTATATGGCCGAGCAGCTCGAACCGGTTCACCGGAGAGTGGCGCTGAAATTGATTAAGCTGGGGATGGACACCAAGCAGGTGATTGCGCGGTTTTCGGCGGAGCGCCAGGCGCTGGCCTTGATGGATCATCCGAACATCGCGAAAGTGCTGGACGCGGGAGCGACGCCGGGCGGTCGTCCCTATTTCGTCATGGAATTGGTCCGGGGCGTAAAAATCACCGATTACTGCGACCAGAACAACGTGCCCACCGCCGAACGGCTCGATCTTTTTCTGCAGGTCTGCCGCGCGATTCAGCATGCGCATCAAAAAGGGATCATCCATCGGGACATCAAGCCCTCCAACATCCTGGTGACGCTGCATGACGGTATGCCGGTGTCGAAAGTGATCGATTTCGGGATTGCCAAAGCGACCCAAGGCCGGTTGACGGATCAGACCCTTTTCACCGTGTTCGAGCAGTTCCTCGGCACGCCCGCGTATATGAGCCCGGAGCAGGCAGAGATGAGCGGGTTGGAGATTGATGCGCGCAGCGATATCTACAGCCTGGGTGTGCTCTTTTACGAACTCATCACGGGCAAGCCACCCTTCGAGCAAAAGGAACTCATCAGCGCGGGCCTCGACGAGATGCGCCGGATTGTGCGGGAAAAGGAACCGCCGCGTCCCTCGACGCGGTTGAGTTCGATGGGCGAGCAGGAAATCACAACCATCGCGAACCGAAGGCACATCACGGCGACGAAACTCATCCAGAGCGTTCGCGGAGACCTCGATTGCATCACGATGAGGTGTCTCGAGAAGAACCGTGAGCGGCGCTACGAAAGCGTCCCGGAGCTAGCGGCCGATATTCGAAGGTACCTGCGCGACGAGCCGATCCAGGCCCGCCCGCCGGGTCTCCTCTACCGCCTTCAGAAAGTCGTTCGACGAAACAAACTCGCGGTGATTGCCGGAGCGGCGGTGCTTTTCGGGTTGGTGATGGGGCTGGCGCTGGCGGCCTGGTTAAGCAGCCGCGCGGAGAAACTGCCAAGTCGGTTCCAGGCCGACCCGAGCATCGAATTGTTAAGAAAGTGAGCAATGTCACGATTTATGGATGCCTCAAACACACTGACTAACACAACGCGCAGGTCCAGGATGACCCGCGGCAAGCAGGCCTTGATAGGCGTGGTTGTGTTCGCTTTCACCATCACATTGTTATACGTGGCGGAAAACTGGCGCGGCAAACG
>JACPRI010000007.1 GCA_016190065.1 Verrucomicrobiota bacterium | reverse complement strand
TTGCAGCCGTTCCAAGATCTCCTTCCGCCGGTAGCGGACAATTTCACTCAGCCAGACGCTGTGATCGACGGTGACGAAGAGCGTGCCTTTCCGGAGGCCCGTGGGTTGTGCGTCGGCGACGATGTTGGGATCGATCAAATGATTCCAGACCCGCAAGATTTCCGCTTCGGTCCGGCGGCGATCCAATCCCATCGACTTCAGGACGCCGGGCATGATGCCGTTGATGGGCTTCGCCCTCGGCGCGCGTGCCTTTTCCGCATCCGCCAGATCAATGCCGCGCCACGCCGCCAGCACGCCTCGGCGCGGGTCCTTGGGCTTGAGCGATCCGTGCCGCGGAGGGCCTGAGGTTGATTTCGATTTGCGAGTTTTAGCGGTCATGCACGCGGATGCACGCGGTGCCCTCACTCTCACAAAAATCCCGGCTGATTCAACTAATTTGATCCTCTCCCCACTCATTCCTTGCGGGGAGAGAATTCTCCGAGGAAGCTTCGCGCATTGAACTGAACCTACCCCCCGGTTTCCGGTTCCCCTCCTGGGAGGGGTGAAGGGGTGGGTTCGTGGGAGGAAGAAGTGTGGGGCTGACAGCGCAGGGTCCTGGGTTGGCCACCCCAGTCCGCATCGCAAGGAGTGCGCGCTTTGCGCCGGCCAGTTTAAGTAGTTTACCCGGCTAGGCGTTTACCCACGCGAAGTGCTCTAATCGCCAGCGTTTGCACGGGCTTTCGACGTGAATTTTGGGGGCCAGTAGCCGCCGATGAGGGACGCACGAAGAAACGCGCGGGATGTTCTCAACGAAAGAGCGCATCTGTTGGAAGAAACCAAATCTCGGTCAACGCACTGGATCTCAAAATGAAGACTCCATTAAAAACTGTCTTTCGGCCGATCAATGCTTTGCTGGCCGCCACCCTTGGGCTGATGGCATCCACCCTGTGGGTGAGCGCAAACCCGCCCCGCGCCTATTCAAATGCTCCCCACAACCTGGCGGAGCGCGGGCCATTTTACCGCGTCTGGCAACGCACCGTGCCGGTGACGGACTCCCTCACCGGCAAATTCACTTACGAACTCCAACAATACACAGAACTGGGCGATGGCCTGTGTTACTGGAGAATGGCCAATGGCTCGATTCCCAGGATCTCATCGAGATCACACCAGACGGCGCGGCGGCCGTCCGTGGCCAGCTCAAAGTGTACTTCAGCGCGAATTTGAATACTGTCGGCGCGATCACCCTGACCACGCCCAGCGGGCTGATATTTCAGAGCCATCCGCTGGGCCTGTATTATTTCGACGCGGCGTCGGGCAAGGCGGCCACCATAGCGACGCTCAAGGACACAAACGGCCAATTGGCGCCGCCGAACGTGGTGGTGTACACTAATGCGTTTGCGGGACTGTCCGCCGATATCATGTACGTTTACGCGAAAGAAGGATTCGAGCAAAACGTGGTCTTGCCCCAGGCGCCACCCCCCCCCGACCTTTATGGTTTGGCGCCGGCCACGACTCGTCTGGAGGTCTGGACCGCGTTTGACCAATGGCCCGCGCCCAAGTCGGAGCGCCCGGTCATTCTCAAGCAGCAAACCGATCCGGTGCTGCGCCAGAAGATGGTTGATCCGGACTTGGTGGGATCACCTGCTGTTTTTCGACGATTGCTGGTTCCCGGTCGGCACGGCGTTTCTTTTCGAGGAAGCGATGGCCCCCGCGCCAAACCAACCTGCGCGCGTGCGGCTGACCAGCCCGTCGGACCCGGACCGCATCGCGGTGGCGAAGCGAGTGTTCACCCTCGACAACCGGAAGGTGTTGATCGAATCCGTGAACTACACGGATGTGCTGCCGAAATTGAAAACCCTTCAACAGGCCGCGTTGCCGGGAGACCAATCGAACGCCAAGCGACAAGTGGCTCAAGGGCGCAAGCTGCCGCCGCTCCTGTCCGCGGAAAGGCAGGACAAGCCATTGCTCTTAGCGTCCGTGCCCTACACGCCGCGGGGTTTGGTTCTCGATTACTACGTCCCACCGAGCAGCGCGAATTCTTTCACGTTCACAAATGGCCAGACATACGCCATTAGCAACAGTTTTTCCGTGGGACCGGGCACCGCCACTGTCCAGAACAATACTGCCGTCAAATCTGCCACGAATGCTTACCTGCTCCTCTACGGGCCGGTCATTTTTCCCAGCAGCGGCTTCCCGGCCTTCTTCACATCAGTCGATGACAACGCCTACGGGGAACAGATTTCTGGCAGCACTTCCTCTCCGAACTATGCGGCTGCTCAAGCCATCTGGATGTACTTCCACACGTCAGAGACGACAGTGAGCAATGTCCGGATCAGGTGGGCGCAGCGTGGAATTCAATACGACGAAAATCCGGGAGTCACGGTCAGCCCCACGCTGAGTGGCTCAGGATTCATGAATTGCAAGATTGGCGCGTACGTCAATATCCCCAACGACACGCTCACGCTTTCGTTCGATACGAAGTGCGAGGTGGACGAGCCTGTTCATATTGAGAGTGGCGGCGTCTCGGGAAGCATGACGGACGACTGCGGCGTTGTTTCAGTCGCCAGAGTGAATAATCCCTGGCAAGACACACTGGACGGAGATCCAAACGGAGATCCGAACAAGAACAGCCAGTCCGAGTGCAGCTTTGTGATCGTGGATGCCAATCGAATCGTGGCGGCTTGGTTCAGTACGCATTTGAGCGAATACGGCCTGGGTGAACAAGGAAATCTATTCACCGGGATCACTTCGCCGCGCTCCATTTGGTGGACAGTGTCGAATAATGGGGGAACGAGTTTCATAACGAATGCCACTCCGCTTTCACCGAGTCCCCCGACTGCGAGGTCCGAAGGCGACGCAGGCGACCCCGTCATGGCCCGCGATACTCTGAGCAGCCCGACCTTCCCGATTTACCTGCTCGGAAATCCGTCCCGCGAACCAGGATTCAAAGGCTTGCGCCTGTGGAAATCGACCAATGACGGCCAGACTTTCACTTTGATCAATACGAATGTCCCCGGTGGTTTCGACCAGTGTGACAAGCCAATGATCGCCGTGAACAACTTCCCCAATCTAAGCACGTCCGGGAACCTGTATGTCGTGGGTACTCGCCAGGGCGACACCCCAGGTGTATTCGCCGCACGTTCACTGGACGGAGGCACGACGTGGCCCGATACACACAGCTTTGGCATGGGGCACGGGGCCGATGTTGTTATTCGGCCAAATGGCACCGTCTATGTTTTCTATTTGGCGAACGATAGCTCCGGCACAAAGTTTTGGATTCAGTACCATTGGCGCACAATTGGAGGAAGCTGGCAGGGCCCTGCGCCCATCGGGACATATCGAAATATCAATACGACAAACCTCTACGCAAGCGGCGTGAATGGCAGCGGCAAGCTCAAGCGATTTGGCACAGCCACTGCCGACGATTATTTCGACTCGTTCGCCATTCCGCGGGTTGCGGTCCATTCAACTTCTAGTCGAATTTACGTTGTGTATGGGGACGTCCCATTGCCGGAACCCGGTTCAGCCGACCGCGGTGATATCTTTATCAAAGAAGGAATTGGAGCCGATGGCGCTTTGAGTTGGAGTGGCGAGGTCAAAGTGAGCAATGACCGCACTACGACTGATCAATGGCTTCCATCAGTGACGATAAACCCGAGTGGGAGCCACGTCTTTGTCGGTTACTACAGTCGCCAGAAGGACACGACCGACAATGCATGGATTAGAGCTTATGGGGCCAAGGCATTCATTAACAATGGCTTGGCTGGAGCCACGTTCGATGTGTTTCCGATTGACAGTGTGTCTTTCACCAACCTCTTTCCGGGAACGCTTGCGAGCACACCATCCAACAATCCTTGGTTATTCGACAACGTATGGTGCCAAGTTGATGTGTGCTTAGACAATAATGCGCGCGTCGTTGACTGCGCCTCGCCTGCGACGGTGTTCACAACGCGAAACCAATATCAGCACTTCGCGGCTGATGATTACACATGGGTCAGTGCGGACAACTCGCGCTTCTACTTCGCTTGGTGCGACCGCTACGAGCCATGCATTCTTAATTGGGGTGGGACAAACTACATCCGGAGAGATCCGAATATACGC
>JACPRI010000133.1 GCA_016190065.1 Verrucomicrobiota bacterium | reverse complement strand
GTCGCGTTGAAGATGATTCGGCAATCCGGCTCAAGAGAGCGTTGTTCTAGACACGAATTTCACGGATTCCCACGGATTCAACTCCGGCAAACAAATTCGTGATAATTCTGTGATTCGTGTCGCTCCCTCGATTTCGTGTTTTTGGCGGTTCACTGCTGTGGCTTGATCTGAAATCCGCAGAACACCAGGCCACGGATTTCGCGGATGGGCGAGGATGAAGAAAGATGTGAATTCAACACATCTCCCATCCGTGTGATCCGTGCCATCCGTGGTCGCTCCGCCGCGTTTGCACCGCGATGGGTCCATCCGTGGATGAACTTCGATCATCTCCTGGACGGCCTGCTAGAGGGTTATCCTGAAATTGAGGGGTACTCGAAGAAATGAAACCGTGGACTCGATCCCCCTGGCAGGGTTCGTCGGCGCTACCACTTCAATACCTGCAAGCCGGCAACCTGATCGAAGTGAGCGTCACGCGCGGCGACGGGCAGTTGAAACTCTTTCGCGATCGCGGCGATCCAAATGTCGTTCTCTGGAATGGGCGTGCCTGCTTTCGCCAATGCAGCGCGAATCCGCCCGTAGTGGTCGGCGGTTACCAAACCGGGAGATAAAATGGTCACGGCCGCCAGAAAGCTGGTGATTTCCGCCAAGGTCTTCGTCTGATTCGTAGAAAGATAGGCGCCACAATAGAGTTCTCCGAGTGCCGTTTGAGGGAGGTAGAGGGTTGTACAAGCCCGGACCTGTCGCCCAATGACCGCATCCCCCCTGAAGTATGGGACCACGACCGATGTATCCAGAAGCACTTCACCACTGGCTGGCATCAATCCTCTCGCAGTTGGATTGGATGGCTTCTTCCATCGCCATGGCTTCCGCCTCAGTCAAACACCCGAATGCGCGATCCAGAGCACCGCGACGCTCTGCGTCCGTGGTGGCTTTGAGCTGGTGAATGTAATCTGCTGCCGCGGCCAGTTGCCCTGCGGGGAGAGCTTTGAGTTCTTCGACAATCGTTTCCAACGCACTCATACCGGTGAACATAGAATCCGGGACGTTCCTTGACAAGCTCCGCGCGAACGGCACAAAGCTGACATTTTCTGAAACTCTCGCAGAGATTTTCTTCATCTCCCCAGTCAGAGCTGATTCAACCATTCGCTCCGTGCATAAAGATTATGAAGAACCTCAATCAATTCGCAGTGTTGTTGCTTGCCCTGATCAAGCGAAACCAGCCGATCGCGGCCCAACCGTCCACCAGATCAGCCAAGGCAGCGTGAACCTGTTTGATGTCTCTGTGGGAACCGTGCTTTGGTATCACGGATTTCGCGGATGGGCACGGATGCCGAAGAAATGCAGGTTCAGCCCCGAGAAGCTCAGGCCCATCGCGACGAGCGGATGAGTTTAGGTGAAACGCAATTGCGACGCCTGTCCTATGAGCGGGGGCTGGACTGGGAACGCTTGTCGGAAGACGAGCGCGAAGAGTTTGAGGACCGGCTGCTGCATGAGGAGTAGCCGTCGAACCACACGAAAAGGGCCGCGTTGTCCTGGACCCGGATTTCCCGGAGTCCCACGAATTCAAACTGGAGCACAACACTGAGGCTTTGTAATCCACTAATATCGCGTTCGCATCCGCTATTTCTCCGCCAATTCCGCCACCCGCGCCCGCACTTCAGCGCTGCTCACCGCCTCCGCCCAGAGGTTGAGCGGGTACGATTTCTTGCCCGGATGCACGAGGAAGGCGCGTTTCAGCCTCAAGTCGCTTCGCGCCACTTCCAGCGATTTCGTCACCGACGGCGCATCGGCGTACTTGAATTCGAAACCGTAGCGTTGTCCGTTCAGGAACACCAGCAAGTCGAGTTCCGCTCCGCCTTGCGTGTTCCAGAAATAGGCCTCACGGTCGCCCGTCACGCGCAGCACTTCCTCCAACGCGAACCCTTCCCACGACGCGCCGAGCTTCGGGTGCGCCTCCAGCGCGACAAACGACGCGATGCCCAGCAATTCGTGCAACAGTCCGCTGTCGCGCAAATAGACCTTGGGCGATTTCACCTGCCGTTTGCCCAGATTCTCGAACCACGGGGGCAACTGACGCATGACGAACGCGCCGCAGAGAATGTCGAGATGGCGTTTGACGGTCGTGTGCGCTTCGCCAAGGGAGCGGCCGATCTCGGAAGCGTTCCAAATCTGGCCATGATAATGGGCGACCATATTCCAGAAACGGCGCAACGCGAGCGGCGCGACCTGCACGCCGAGGCGCCGCAAGTCGCGTTCGAGGAAGGTTTGGATGAAATCCGCCCGCCACTGGCGGCTCTCCGCGTCCGTCTCCGCCAGAAACGAGCGTGGAAAACCGCCTCGCCACCAAAGCGCGCGCAGGTCCTTCGCTCCCACTTCGGACAAATCAAAACCCGCCATTGGCGCGAGCGCCACCCGGCCTGCGAGCGACTCGGAGGCGCCGCGGATCAGGTCCGGAGACGCGCTGCCCAACACCAGAAACCGCGCCGGCAGCGGACGCCGGTCCGCCAGAACTCGCAGCACGCCCAACAGCTCAGGCCGGAGTTGCGCTTCATCCAGCACGACCCACCCGCGCAAAGGTTCGAGGGCGGTCACGGGATGAGCGAGCCGGTCGAAATCAGCCGGGGCTTCGAGGTCGAAATACGCCGCCTGGTGGGCGCGGGCAAATTGGCGCGCCAGCGTTGTCTTACCACACTGCCTTGGACCAAGCAGCAACACGACTGGATTGGCCCGGAAGCGTTCCTCTAAGCGCATTAGAAGTTCCGCGCGCCGGATCATTCCCTTCATGGTGTGCATTTTGAGCGACGGTCGCTCAAAATGCAAGGACAGCTCTTCGGGTTTTCCCCAAGAGGAATGAGGTTCGCAGATGGAATTCGGCTGCCAGGCCGGGGATAGACCCAGGCGCAGTGTGGCGCTTTCGCACTCCCGCCGCTTTCGCAAAAAGAAATTGTCGTGAGCTGCGAATCACGGCACTCTCTCCGCTCCTATGCAGCAGGTCAATGTGGGCCTTATTGGCGGCGGGACGGTCGGCGGCGGCGTGTTTCGTGCTTTGCAGCGCAACGCGCCGCTCATGGCTTCGCGTCTGGGCGTCCGCATCAGCGTCGCCAAAGTGGCCGTGCGCGGTCTCAAGAAAGCTCGCGCGGTCCAATATCCTCGAACCTTGCTGACTTCGGAATGGGAGGAAGTCGTCCGTGACCCCCGCGTTAACCTCGTGGTCGAATTGATGGGAGGCACGACCACCGCTCGAACCGCGATCCTTCGGGCTCTGGCCGCGGGCAAACCGGTCGTCACGGCGAACAAGGCTTTGCTCTCCGCGCACGGCGAAGAATTGTTCGCCGCCTCACAGCAATACGGCGCGAATCTTTACTACGAAGCCAGCGTCGGCGGCGGCATTCCGATCATCAAGGTCCTCCGCGAAGCGCTCATCGGGAATCGGATCACCGGCATCTACGGCATCGTCAACGGCACGTGCAATTACATCCTGACGCGGATGAAGCTCGAAGGCGCGGATTTCGCCGACGTGCTGGCGGATGCCCAACGCCTGGGTTACGCGGAAGTGGAGCCTGCTTTGGACATCGATGGACACGATGCCTTGCACAAGGTGGGCATTCTCGCGTCGCTGGCCCACGGCTTTTGGGTGAACCCCGAACAAATCCACGTCGAAGGAATCCGTTCGATTTCGAAACTCGACATTCAATTCGCGGGCCAGCTTGGCTACACCATCAAGCTGCTTGGCGTGGTCAAGTTGATCGACCATTCAGGAGCAACGGCTGGTCGAGGCTCGCGCCCCTCGCCCCTCGCCCC
>JACPRI010000127.1 GCA_016190065.1 Verrucomicrobiota bacterium | reverse complement strand
GTCCAAGTCAGGGGCGACACCGCCAACGAAGACGACGAAAGCTTCTTCGTTCGCCTGAGCGACCCGACGAACGCCGTCATCCTGGATAACCGCGCCATTGGCACGATCACGGACAACGATCCTCCGCCGACAATCTCGATTGCCGAGGCGAGCGTGACCGAAGGTAACAGCGGAAGCGTAAACGCGAATTTCACGGTCACCTTGAGTTCGCCCAGCGCCAAGTTTGTGTCGTTCAATTTCGTGACGATTGAAGGCACGGCGACGGCGGGCCAGGATTTTCAATCCGTGTCAGACACGCGAACATTCCTGCCCGGCACGACCAATATGACGGTTTCCGTGCCCGTGAATGGGGACACGGAAGACGAAGCCAACGAAACGTTCGCCGTCGTACTCAATCGCCCGGTCAACGCCACCGTGGAGAATTCGCGCGCACTGGGCACGATCCTCAACGATGACGTGCTGCCCACCCTCCTGATCACCGACGCTTCCGTGCGCGAAGGCAATGTCGGAACGAGTTTCGCGGAGTTCACGGTCCGTTTGTCCACCCCGAGCACGCAACCGGTGACGGTCGAGTTCAAGACCGCTGATCGCACCGCGACGGCTGGGATCGATTACACGGCGACTGCCGGCAAATTAACTTTCGTGGCCGGCACAACCACCAATGTCGTCCGGGTGCCGATCCTGGGCGATGCGACCGTGGAACCGAACGAGACTTTCGAGGTGCGGCTGAGCAATGCCAACCACGCCCGGATCGTTCGCCCCATTGGAGTCGGGACGATTCTGGATGACGACGTTCTGCCGACGTTGACGATTACGGATGCCAGCGTCGTGGAAGGAAACTCCGGTTCGGCGAATGCGATCTTCGCCCTGCGGCTCTCCACGGCCAGCGTGCAACTCGTGTCCGTGGGTTTTCAAACGGCCAGCGGAACGGCGACGGCCGGGACCGATTTCAAAACGGCGGCCGGCACGATCGAGTTTCCGCCCGGCACGGTTGATCGAACCCTCTCCGTGGAAGTGATCGGAGACACGGCTTTCGAGGCCGATGAAACTTTCCTCGTGAATCTCGCAAATCCGGTGAACGCCATCATCGCGCTGGGCCGAGGCGTGGGCACGATCCGAAACGACGATTCGCCCGCCAACCAGCCGCCCACCGTGCGCATCATCCATCCCGCCAACGGCGCCGCGCTCACGGCCCCCGCCGAAGTCTCGGTCACGGTCGATGCGTTCGACCGCGACGGTTCCGTGAGTAAAGTGGAATTCTTCGTGGGCTCGACGCTGCTGGGCAGCGCGACGAGTTCTCCCTACACCATCCCCTGGAGCAACGAGGCCGCGGGCGCATACTCGTTGACCGCGCGCGCCACGGATGACAAAGGCGCGGTCGCCGTGTCCGAGCCGGCGAACGTCCTGATTAGCCGGCGGGCGGCGGGAGCGGAAGTCGCCATCGTCCGCAACTTTGCCGACCCGGAAATCTCGCTGATTCAGAATTACCTTCTGGAAATGGGCATCAGTTCGCAGGTGTTCGAGCAGGAAGGATTGTCGTTCGACGCGCTCCGGGACGCCCGGCTCGTGATCTGGAATGATTTGGGATCGGAAGCGCAAGGGTTGACCGATCAGGAAGTCACAATTTTCCGGCAGGCGTTCGACGCGGGGATCCCGCTCTACTTCATCGGCGAGACGCTGGCGGCTTCAACGCGGAATCTCAGCGCGAGCCTGCAGAGCCAGTGGGCCGAGTTGATCCACCTCACGCCGGGCGCCGCCAATCGCAGCGATGGCACTATTCTCATTGAGGAACTCACGAAACATCCCGTGGTCAGCGGCCATTTCGGCACGGTGGGCCGATTCAATGGCTCGCCGAACGTGGAAGGCAAATTGCGGTCCGAAGAGGGCGTGACTTTGCTCGGGCGGTCCGGCGCGGCGGATTTGATTGCGGCCTTCGAGGATCCGCTTTCGGACGGGCGCATCAGAACGGTCACGCAGAATTGCCGGATGACGGCCGAGGCCCATTCCACCGGGATCACCGAACAGAAAAAGCTTTTCCGAAATGCCGTGGCCTGGCTGATGCGGAAATCGTTCCAGGCCTTGACGGACCTCTCGGTTGAGATCGAAGGCCCGTCGGATTCCGTGGCCGTGGGCAGCGAATTCACCTACACGATCACCGTCCAGCATCAGGGCGAAATCGAAGGCACCGGCGCGGTGGTGACGATCTCGCTGGGCACCGGTCTGAAGCTCAGCAAATCCGAGTTCCTCCAGGGCACGCTCGCGGAATCAAACGGAACCGTCTTCTACACCCTGGGAAATATGGCGAGCGCCCAGCGGTCCACGTTGTCGCTGGTGCTGCTGCCCACGATCGGCGGCACGCTTACGACTCGCGTCAATGTGTCGGGGAACGAGCCGGACCCGAACGCTTTCAATAATACCACCACGGCCGAAACCGTGGTCACCGGCGCGCCTCTGACTTTGCCGGCGCTGAGATCGGTGGGATTCAACACACAGGGATTCCAATTGAACGTGACCGGCACCGCTCCCGGAATCTACCGGGTGCAGGCCTCGGCCGATCTGTCGCGCTGGATTGACCTGACGAATTTCACAGGCCGGAGCACGCCGGTCCTCGTCATCGATCCGGGCGCGTCGAGAATGACGCCGCGCTTTTACCGCGTGATCTCGCCGTAACCTCCATGAATTTCAGATTTCGGATTGAGATTTGAAATTCCTGAGCTATCCCACCACGACGACTTCGTGATCGAGAACGGATGGAAGCTCGAATTGCACCCAGCGGTTTCGCAGGGCGAACGGAGTCTTCTTCCGCGTCACCAAAAGGCGCAGGCTTCGAGCGCGAACTTCCGCCGGCAGCTCAATCCTGACCCGCAACGGCCCGACGGGAATCAATTCGTGCACCGGCTGGCGCCAGGTTCCGGCGCTGGTCAAGTTCACGAGATGAAGAATTAGCCGATCCTCCTGCCGGTAAAGATGGCAATCGATCAAGCCGGGCCCTTCGACAGAGAGCGGGATGCGATCGTTTACCGCCCAGCGGATGAGATTGGCGAGGAGATTGCCGTGGTCAGGCAGGTTGTCCGACGCAAAGCGGCGGTCGAGGTCTGCGGGCATGAACGCGACACGTCCTTGGGCCGAGTGGTTCAGGATCAATCCTGGAAGGTTTGTTTTCGGCTCGCGCATCCAGGCGGTTTCCGGTGGATACACCGGGAAGGGTGGAATGAACGTCATGAGGACCGTGGCGCTGCTTTCCACCCGCAAAGGCTCCAGGCCGCCGCCGAACGGCAAAATGTCCGTGTCGTCGAAACCGCGCAGAACCGGATGTCGCTCGGCCGCGACCGCCGGCTCCGTTCCGGCCTTCGGGCCATAAACACGCGCCCTCAGTTCGGGCGCGAGCCGAAGGTAAGTGTGCTGCGAATCCGAACCGGTTCTTCGTCGGGGCGGTTCCTCCGCGCGCCCCGGTGCGTTGAGGAGGTGCGCTCCGAACAAATCGGCCAGCCCGTAATCGGCCCTGGGCTCGCCCCACTCGTTGCAGAGACTTGATCGTCCGGTCGCAATCAAGCCGCCGCCGCGTTCAACAAAGCGCCGGACGGTTGTGAGGTGAGCATCCGACATTGCGGCGTAGTTCGGCAGGATCAGGAGCGAGAACCTCGACGCGTCTCGTTCAATGTGGTCCACGTGAACGGGCAGGTACGGAATTCGCGCGCGGATCAGCGCGTTGGTCACGCCGCGCCACGGAAGCTCGACCAATTCGTCGGCGTTGTCGCGTCCGAAGAAATCGGTGTTGTGCTGGGACCAGACCACGCCGACGGTGGCGATGGGCTGGCGATTCACGAGGAGTTTCTCGTTTTCGCGATGCCAGCGCAGAATGGGTTCGGCCGTGCGGTACATGCGCCGGTCTTCATGGTAAGCTCCCACGTGGTGCCACCAGGGTTGAATGCCCCCGGCGAACCCCTCCAGCATCCACATGCGCGCCTCCGGCTCCGGTTTGCTCGACAAGCGGAAGGTGGGCCGTCCGGCCTGATACAGGGCCATGCTCTCGGGCACGACTTTGTCCCAGCCGAGCAAACCGTGCACGAGCTTGCCGGTCTCGCCGTTCTGTTGAAACCCGCTCGCGTCGCTCCGCGCCTGGTGGTCGAGCAAGATGATTTCGCTCCGAGCGCAAATCTCCTTGAGATCGCGGAAACTCGCGCTCTGACCGCTGACGCTCCCGCTGTTCATCCCGACCCACAAGCAATTCGGCCCGCCGGCGGTCTTCGTGGTGCGATTGTTCAGGTCCCAGATTTCGAGTCGGCGCGCGTAGTTCCACTGAATCCACTGGCGATAGACCGGGTCGTTCCAATTCTTTTCCTTCGGGATTGGCTGCCCGGTTTTCTCGCGGAACTTGCGCTGGCAATTCTCGCAGGAGCAAATGCTGCTTCGGCCCAGGCCGCTCCAACTGTTGTCGGTGAATCCTTCCGGATGACTGCGCTCGATGATTTCGCGCAGGAGGCCGGGGATGTATTCTTGGTAATAAGGACTGTTGACGCAGGTGACGTAACGGTCACCGGCGCGATACGGCCGTCCGGTCGCGTCCAGCGCGAACCAGTCCGGATGCGCGCGATAAAATTCCTCGCTCGCTCGATTCGAATCCATCCGCGCGAGCACCGCGAGTCCGTCATCGTGCGCGGCCTGCGCCAGCTCGCCGTAAAGGTCGCGGTCCCCGAGCCATTTTGGACGGTAATGAAGAGGAAATTTGCTGGGATAGTAGGCGTAGATGCCACCAGCGTTGATGATCACGCCCCGGACTTGCGTCCGCTTCCAATGCTCGCGCCACCAGGCGATGTCGTATCGTGTCGGGTCGATCTCGGTGATGTTCGTCTGGCCCCAGCGCAAGGCGCGGCGATACCAGGGGAGGATTTCGTTGGCGCCTTTCGCGGCACGGGCGGGACTTCCGGACGTGCCAAGGCTTTCGGCGCTGAAGGCTGTGGATTTCAGTCCAGCCAGTGCAATCGTCGCCGCGGCAGTTCTTCTCAGAAAAGCGCGGCGGTTTTCGTGGTCTGTGGCCACGGACCTTGAACCCACCCCCAACCCCTCCTCCCGGGAGGGGAGCTTCGTTTGAAGCGCGGATTGCCAGTTCCCCTCCTGGGAGGGGTGAAGGGGTGGGCTCGTGGAGAGCTTCGTGTTCTTTTCGGACCAGCCCACGGTGCGTGATCCGGCCGGATTCCCCCTCAACCGCCCTTCGGGCACCTTCTCCCCCATTGGGGGAGAAGGACGGGATGTGGGGGTTCGGTTCCCGGAGGGCAGATCGTCGGTATTCACGCGGGGAAATTAGCCGCGATCTCGGCGCAAGAAAATAACCGAAGTCAAGCCGCAGCCCGTTACTTCTTGCTCAAACCCCGATGAAGAATCTCCAGCCAGCGGCTCGTGTTGATCATCGGCGCGGCCCAGCTTTTCCATTTGTCCGGCAGGCCTTCAGCTTTGATTTGATCGAGCGTCTTTCCCGCGGCAATGGCCTTCTCGACGATGCCCGACGTCTCCACGAGCATGGCATGGAACTCTTGCATCTCTTTGAGCGTGCTGAGCGGCCCATGGCCCGGAATGATTTTCGCGTCCGCCGGAATCTTCTTCATCGCCTCTTCCACGTTGCGAATGAAACCGCGGACGTCGCCGCCGCCAGCCAAGTCGATGTTCGGGAATCGGCCTGAGAAAAATGAATCGCCCATGTGCACGACGTTGGCGCCGGTGAAATGGATGATGCTGTCGCTGTCCGTGTGGCCGGGGCCGACGTGGAGGACTTTGATTTCGTCGTTGTTGAAATGCACCGAAAGCGAGTCGTCGAACGTGATGATGGGCAAGCCCGGCTGCGACTCGCTCGGCCCTTTGCGCAGGCGCTTGCGGACGTTCGTGTGTGCGATGATGTGCGCTTCGCGGCCGAAGTGGGCGTTGCCACCCGTGTGATCGCCGTGATAGTGCGTGTTGAGCACGAATTTCAGCTTCCCCGGATTCAACTGCTTGAGCGCGGCCTCAATCTTTTGCGCGAGCGGCGCGAACTGGTCATCGACAATCAGAATGCCCTCCGGTCCGACCGAGACGCCGATGTTTCCGCCCGCGCCTTCGAGCATGTAGATATTCTTGGCGACGTGGGTCGCTTTGATTTCGACTTTGGAAAAGTCCTGCTGCCCGCGGACGCTGGCGGCCAGGGCCAGCAGGACCGAGCCGATTAGGAAGGAGTTCTTCATGGGTAGGGGATGGTTCTTGGTTACGCGGCTTTGTTACTCGCCAAATGCTGAGTAATTCTCACCCCGCCATCAAAGAATGCGAGGCATTATTTCCGCGTATGTTCCACCGAAGCTCCGACAACGTGACTCCCTCTCCTCCAGGAAGTGGAGGAGAAGGCCCGGGGAGAGGAGGAACGTCATCTAAGCGCGGTCGGCCTCAGACATCACTCAAGGTGCCCTCTCCCCAACCCTCTCCCGCTCCTTCGTCGCGGGAGAGGGAGAAAAACAACGGTGGCAGTGCGCCCATTTTCCCTCTTTGCGGGATGGGGCGGTTCCAGTAATTTGCCGGCGGACAAAGGCGCGTCTCTCCTTCCAAAACGCGAAGCCGAGACGCGGTTGAACGAATGATTCTGAACACTTATGCCGATCTACGAATATGCCTGCCCGAAATGCCGGCTCATTTTCAGTTTCCTCTCGAAGCGGATTAATCCCGACCGCTTGCCGACCTGTCCGAAATGCGGCAACAAAAAGATGACGAAGCAAATGAGCCCCTTCGCCATGCCGCGCGGAGTGAAGGAAGCGCCAGCGCCGAGCGGCACCGAAGGCAGTGATGAGGGGCCAATGCCTGACCTCGACGATCCGCGCGTTGCTCGGGTCATGGGTGAACTGGAGCGGGACATGGCGCACATGGACGAGAACAACCCCAAGCACATGGCGCACATGATGCGCAAGATGAAGGAGATTCTCCCCGCCGGCTCCATGCCCAAAGAACTCGATGTGGCCATCAAACGCCTCGAAGCGGGCGAAGATCCGGAAAAGATCGAGGAGGACATGGGAGACGTCCTGGGCGATCTCATGGGCGGTCCTGAAGGCGAGGAAGGGATGGGCGGTTATGGCGGAGGTTATACGCGGGACAGCGGGTTGTACGATTATTGAGATGGTTCGACGGGCCTGAAACACTGTGGAGCTTTTGTGAACCACTAATTGACACTAATAAACACAGATGACTGGTTTGGGATTAGTGTCCATCAGGGTTGATTAGTGGTTAACCTGTTCTGGGATTCAAACATATGGGCAGGCTGGAAGCCTGCCCTACATTCTATGGCGCACATTCACGAGAAAATTGATTTCACGGTGGCGATCTTCGTCGTCGAAACCGGTCGGGTGCTGATGGTGCATCATCGGCGGCTCGGCAAATGGCTGCCGTTGGGTGGGCACATCGAACTGGATGAAGATCCGGAGATCGCCGCCCTGCGCGAAGCCAAAGAGGAAAGCGGCCTGGACGTTGAATTGATCGGCGAACGCCCGCCCACGACGGGCCCCGGCACGCGTGCGCTGATCGCGCCGCGCTTTCTGGACATCCATCGCATCACCGACACGCACGAGCACATCGGGATGATATACTGGGCCAGGCCGAAGAACGGCCAGGTAACCTTGGCGGCCGGCGAACATCATGAAATTCGCTGGTGTTCAGCGGCGGATCTGGATTCTCTAAGCCCGCCCATTTCGGAGGCCGTAAAGTGGTATTGCCTTAAAGCCATCGAGGAGCTGTCGCACGATGGCACGCCTTTCACCAGGCCCGAGGATGAGCCGGCCGCGCTTGGGCGCTCCGTTTAATCGGCAGATTTCACCGGCTCCTCGCATGAAATCGCGCGTGGGCAATCCCAAACTCTCCTTTTTCGCGCTCGAGGCTCTGAACTCCCTCTCGACCTCCTATTACTTTTTCTATCTGTTTTTTTTCATGGCGCGCGAGTACGGATTCGACAACCGCGATAACCTCGCGCTCGCCGCATTGAACGGGTTCGTTTACATGTCGATTGCCTGGCTGGGCGGGCGCTTCGGTCAACGGTTCGGATACTTCACGGCGTTGCAGGTGGGGGTGAGCGCGATGGTTCTGTCTTTGATGGCCGGCTGTTCCATGAACAGCTCTTGGGGACACGTGGTCGTGATGTGCGTGTGCACACTGGGCATGTGCTTCACCTGGCCGAACCTGGAGGCGCTCGTGAGCGAAGGGGAAACTCCGGCCGCGCTGCCGCACACGCTTGGCCTTTACAATATGGTTTGGGCGGCGATGGGTGCGATCGCCTTTTTCTTCGGCGGCGCGTTGCTGGAAACACTCGGCGAACGAAGCTTGTTCTGGCTGCCAGTCGCGATTCAGTTGGTTCAGCTTCTCCTGATTATCAGACTGAAACGACTGGCCGGACCGACCAAAGACGCTCCACGCGAACGTCCTCATTTTGCGGTCGAACCAAGCACTGAGGCCACCGCGGCTCTTCTTCCTCTCGACGAACGGCCCCCTCTCCCGACTTGCGGACCCCCTCTCCCCCTCGGAGAGGGAGAGGGGGCTGTTCATGGGAAGCATGCGCGCTTGCTGTTGCCGCCTTTGAATCCTCGCCCGATTGCGCGAGCAAAGACGTTTCTGAAGATGGCCTGGCTGGCGAATCCCTTTGCCTACGTCGCAATCAATACGGTCGTGGCCGTTGTTCCAGGCCTGGCCAAACAATTCGAACTCACGCCCAAGTTCGCCGGGTTCTTCTGTTCCATCTGGTTTTTCGCGCGGGCAGGAACGTTCTTCGCGCTGTGGCTGTGGAAGGGGTGGCATTATCGGTTCCGCTGGTTCCTGGGCGCGTACCTCTTGCTCACGGCGGGCTTTGCCGGGGTGTTGCTGGCGCCGAAGCTCACCGTGGTCATGCTGGCGCAAATTGCCTTCGGCATGGGGGTGGGGCTGATCTATTACTCCTCGCTCTTTTATTCGATGGACGTCGGCGAAGCAAAGGGCGAGCACGGCGGCCTTCACGAATCGGCCATCGGGGCCGGAATCTTCGGCGGACCGGCCATCGCGGGAGCGGCGCTCTACTTCAATCCCTCCAACGCGCACAGCGGCGCCATCGCCGTCGCGATGGTCCTGTTGATTGGGTTCGCCGCCCTGCTGGCCATGCGCTCTCAAAGCCGAGGGAGCTTTTAGCGAACATCAAACGTCCAACTTCGGTTAAGCCTCCTTAACCGTGAGCGGACCGTCAAAAATCGTGAGGCTGACCACGTCCGTTTTGGCCACATGCGGACCGTGCCGCTCGCCGCGCGGCGCGAAGAAGAAGGCGCCGGTCGAGTAGGTCACTCCGGATTCCTCCCATTCCCCGGAGAGAATATAGACCGATTCATTCGCCAGCGGATGGATGTGCGCGGGCACGGTGACGCCTTGTTTGAATTTGCGCAACACGGTCACGCCGCCGGTCGCCTCATTTTTGTGGAGGAACAGCAACTCGACGCCGCCATACGGTCCCGGCTCCCAGGTCTTGTCCTTCGCGAGTGCAACGTATTGAAACATACGCCCATGAAAGTTCGGAATCCGGGAATTGCAAGCCGCTATTCGATTTCGCCCGGGAAGTTTTGTTGCCGCAAGGCTTCGTACAACACCAGGGCGACACAGTTGGACAGATTCAAGCTCCGGGCTTTGGGATTGAACATCGGGATGCGCACCCAGGTTTCGCGGTATTGAGCGAGCAATTCCTTTGGCAAGCCCGCGGTCTCGCGCCCGAACACCAGATAGTCGTGCGGACGGTACGTCACTTCGGCGTAGTGACGCGGCCCATCGGACTCGATGAACCAAAGGCGGGAGGACGCGGGAACCTGATTGATGAAAGCTGTCCAACTGGGCCAGCGATGCCATTCGACCTGCTGCCAGTAATCCATCCCGGCCCGTTTCAGTTGGCGGTCGTCCAGTTTGAATCCGAACGGTTCGATCAGATGAAGCCGGGTTCCAGTGGCGGCGCAAAGACGCGCCACGTTGCCGGTGTTCGGCGGAATCTCAGGTTCGATCAGAACGACATTCATCCAATTGAACTGCGGCGACACGATCAAGTTTTGAGCCACTAATTGACACTAACAAATGAACACTGACCTGAAATGGTTTGGACTTCTCCGCATCGAAGGAATCCTTCGGCGCTCCCGGTCCCTCCGGATGAGGGTCTATCACTGGCCAGTCGTGGTTAGCTACTCCCTGCATCGTTCTGGTCTGTTTCAAGCCTTCGCCTGGAATTTCGCCCGTAGAAAATTCTCCACAGCACGAGCCCGTGAGCCGGAGCGGTCATGCCCGCGGCGCGACGGTCCTTGCGCGCGAGCATCTGCTTCACGTCGTGCGGGCTGAACTTTCCGCGCCCGACCTGCACGAGAGTGCCGACCAGGCTGCGGCACATTTTGTAAAGGAAGCCGTCGCCTTCGATAATAAACGTCAAGAGAGCGCCACGCTTGACGAGGTCGCAGCGCGTCAAGGTACGGACGGTCGATTCCATCTCGTAATTCCGAGTGCCCGCGAACGAGGCAAAGTCGTGCTTTCCCAACAAGTGCCGCGCCGCCGCCCGCATGGCGGCGAGATCGAGCTTGGAGTGCACCAGCCACACCTGGCGGCGAAGCAGCGGGTTCATCGCGTGATGAATCCACACGTAGTAGCGATACTGTTTGCCGGTTGCGTCGAAGCGGGCGTGAAAATCTGAACGGCAGCGCGTGGCGGCCATGATGCGAATGTCCTCCGGCAAATGGGCGTTGAGGGCCAGCGGGAGTTTCGCCACCGGCATTTTGCACTCGGCCCGCGGAATTTCCATGTGCGCGATCATGCCGAGCGCGTGCACGCCCGTATCGGTCCGGCTGGAGCTGTGAATATGCCGGACGCTGGGAAAGAGCTTCGCCAAAGCCTCTTCGATGCGCTGCTGCACGCCGACGCCGGTGCGCTGCACTTGCCAGCCGGCGTAATTCGTGCCGTCGTAGGCGATAGTCAGTTTGAATTTTACCGCGTCCACAAAGGGAGATTATGACTAAGAGCAAGATCGAGAGAAGGACATCGCCGCGCTCGAAATGGCCCCAGTTCAAGAACGGTCGAGGTAACTCTGCAACAAAATCGCCGCCGCCATCTGGTCCACCTTCTCCTTGCGCGCTTTGCCTCGAACTTCCGCTTCGGTCAAGTACCGGTTGGCCTGCACCGACGTGAGCCGCTCGTCCAGAGTCTGGATGGG
>JACPRI010000137.1 GCA_016190065.1 Verrucomicrobiota bacterium | reverse complement strand
GAATTCGATTCTTTCGCTGACCAACGTCGCAGTCACGGCGTCGGGAAGTTACCGCGCAAAAATCAGCAACTCCGCCGGCTCCGCCACGAGCACCAACGCCGTTCTGACCGTGAACCGCGTGCAATCTTCCGACGTGCTCACACCCCTGTGGAAACTGGCCCCGGGCGACCGCGCTTACATCAACACGGACGGCACGCAGCGCGGGATCGCTTACAACCCGGCCACGGGAAACGTGCTGCTCGTAAGCCGGACGGGCGGGAACAAGATTTACGTGCTCGACGGCAAAACCGGCGCCGAACTGCGCCAACTGAATGTCGATCCAGCCGTGGTTTCCGGCGGGACCTTCGCCGTTAACATGATCGGCGTGGCCAATGACGGGGTCGTGTACGCCGCCAATCTGGTCACGGACAGTTCGACGGCGCAGTTCGCGATTTATCGCTGGGAAACCGACAGCGCGAGCGCGGCGCCGGTCGTGGCCTACCGCGATGATCCGAGCGGAGCCAGCACGGATGCCGCGAGCCGGCGGTTTGGGGACTCGTTCGATGTTCGTGGTTCAGGCCCGAACACCCAACTCCTGGCGGGAACCCGCAACGGCAAGAACGCCGCTCTTTTCACGACGACCGATGGAAGCAACTTCACCTCCACTGTCCTCAACACCGACGCCGCGGCCGGAGATTTTGGGCTGGGGATTGCGTTCGGCGCGGGTAACAGCTTTTGGGGCACGGCCATTAGCCGGCCCCTTCGTTTGATCGATTTCGATCTCGCCGCCGGCACCGGAACGACTCGCGTGACGCTCGGCGTGAACGACGTTCCGGTGAGCGCCAGTGCAATCGGCGTCGATCCCACGAACAATTTGTTGGCGGCCGTGGCCGTGGAGAATCCGGACAACCTCCGGCTCTACAACGTGGCCAGTCTGCCGAATCCTCCGTCGATGGTGGATCAAGAATTGTTCCCGACGGACAACGCCAACGCCAATGCCACCGGCTCCGTGGATTTTGGCGGAGGCCGGCTCTATGCGATGAACTCGAACAATGGTCTCATGGCGTTCACGGTCAATCCGGGCGCCATCGGACCGGCCCAACCAGCCGCCTTGAGCGCGCCGGCCCGCCAGGTCGGCGGCGCCTTTCAATTCACGCTCAGCGGCTCGGCCTCGGCGCCGTATGTGATCGAAGCCACGCAAGATTTCAAGACGTGGCTCCCGATTTCCACCAACACAATCGCCGCGAGCGGGACGATTCAAATCACGGACTCCAACGCGACCACCCAAGCAACGAGGTTTTATCGCGCCGTGCTCCAGCGCTGACTTCTGAAACCGTGACTACGCTGACGAGGAAACAGCAGAACGGTCAGGAATATTCGTAAGCACGCCTTGGCCTGCGGGAGGAATGGCTGGCGTAAGTTACTTTCTTCGCACTGACGATGCCCCGGAGGTGTGAGCCTTCACATCCCTGGGTTCTCCCGTGTAGCTCACGGTTGAAGCTCCACTGGCGTCCGCGTCGAGGTTTCCGCTGGGGGCAACCGTGATGCGGCTGGCTCCGCTCGCTCGCGCCGTGGTTTCGCCGGACTGATATTCATCGAAGTTTGCGTGGCTCGCCCCGGACGCAGTTATCTTGAGCGCCTTGGCGTTCCCTCGAAGTTCCACTCGGCTGGCGCCCGAAACGTCGAAGCGAGCGTCGCCGCTTTTGATGTCGCCTCGCAGATGGCTCGCGCCGGAAAGCTCGGCGTCCAGCGGGTTATCGGAACTGAAGCCCGTCAACGAAGCCCGGACCGCGCCGCTCAAGTCCAGGCCGGTCAATTCCGGCATGGTGACGGCGGCTTTCATCGTGGCATGGCGGACGCTGATCTGGGGCTGCAATTTGATTCGGAGCGCGTCGCCGGATTTGGACACGTCCAGGTACTCCACGAGGTTGTCATCGACAGTGACGGCAACGCTGTGTTTGGGGCCTTGCGTAACCTCGACCTGAAACGCGTTCCCCACGGCCAGCCGCGAAAATCCTGCCAGCTCATATTCTTTGGTGACCGTGGTCCCGGAGCCGGTGATGCCGACGCCAAGCACGCCGCAACCGGCGGAGGCGAGGGCGAGCGCAATGCAAATCAAGAGCGCCAGAGCCGGGGTGAATCCGATAAAACCACCCGGCATGGAGTTGCGGAGGGAGTGAGGCAAGGGTTGGTCATTGTTCATAGCGCAAAACCTGACAGATCGGTCCGGTGGACGTCAACAGCGTTGAGCCGTCTCCCAAAGCGAAAGGCTTCCGTCAGACTGAGGCGCTCTCGAAGATTCCTTAACTTCCAGAGTGCCTTTGTCGTCTATGTCTGTTAAGTTTGGCCGTTAGAAATGCGCCGGTTCATTCTAGTTTTTGCTGCCCTCGGACTGCTCTGCGTCCTGGTCCAGGGAAACCCATGGCCACAAGAACAAACAGCGGCCGCCGCTCCCGCCCCCAACCCCGCCCCTCCGTCCGATTCCAACCTGGCTTTCAAGGACCACATCAAGCCCCTCCTCGGCAAGTTCTGCGTCGAGTGTCACGGAAAAGAAAAGCACAAGGCGGACATCAATTTCGAGGCTTACAAGGACGTTGCCGAGATCCTCAATGACCGCAATACCTGGGAAAAAGTGCGGGACATGCTCCAATCCCGCGAAATGCCGCCGGAAAAGAAACCTCAGCCGTTGGATGAACAGCGCCAGAGTCTGATCCGGTTCATCGACGCGGAACTGGCGAAACTGGATTGCACCGGACCGGTGAATCCGGGGAAAGTCACTATCCGCCGGCTCAATCGCAACGAGTACAACAACACCGTTCGCGACCTGATCGGCATCGATTTCAAGCCCGCAGCCGATTTTCCTGGCGACGAGGTTGGCTACGGCTTCGACAACATCGGCGACGTTCTCTCGCTGCCGCCGATCCTGATGGAAAAATATCTGACTGCCGCCGAGCAGATCGCCAGGCAATCCATCGTGACAGAGTTCTATGGACGGACACCGGTAAAGCGAATTGAAGCCGAGACTTTGTCCTCAACGGCTAACGGAGGACTCTTTGAGGACCGGGCTTTGTCGCTGGATACGGAAGGCGAAGGCTACACCGAATTCAGTTTTGCCCAAAAGGGAAATTACATCATCCGGGCGCGGGCCTTCGGCCAGCAAGCCGGCCCGGAACCGCCCAGGATGGCCTTCCGCGTCGGCGAAAAAGACCTGAAGGTCGTCGAGGTGGCCGCCGTAGAAGCCAAGCCGGTCATCTACGAAGTGCGTGCTGACATCGACGCCGGCAAACGGCGTCTGGCCGTCGCTTACCTGAACAATTACAACGTTCCGGATCATCCCGATCCGAAATTGCGCGGGGACCGCAATCTCATTGTTGATTACATTGAGGTGGAAGGCCCCATCGGTGTCGAGCCACCGCCTTTGCCTCGCAGTCATACGCGCATCCTGACCTGCGTCCCACGTCCGGGGCTGGAAAAGGAATGCGCCAGGGAAATCCTGAACAACTTCGCGCGGCGCGCGTTTCGCAGACCAGTCTCCAACGAGGAAGTTGAGCGTCTGGTTCGCTTCGTCGATGTGGCGAAGGCGGAAGGCGGGAATTTCGAGGAAGGGATTCAATTGGCGGTTCAAGCGGTTCTGGTTTCTCCCTACTTCCTGTTCCGTTGGGAACTGGACCCAACGGCGGAAAAGCCGGATTCCGTGAGGTCGCTTTCGGATTATGAAATGGCTTCGCGGCTGTCCTATTTTCTCTGGAGCAGCCTGCCGGATGACGAGCTTTTCGCGTTGGCGGAAAAGGGGCTTCTCCACCACCAGGAAATCGTGGAGGGCCAGGTCAAGCGAATGCTCAACGACCCAAAGGCCAAGGCGCTGGTCGAGAGTTTTGCCAGCCAATGGCTCACCATCCGGAACCTGGACACCACCACGCCGGACGTCGAGCTGTTTCCCGAATTTGACCCGGCGCTGCGGACCGCGATGCGCAAGGAAACGGAACTCTTCTTCGAGGCGATCATGAAGGAAGACCGCAGCATCCGCGAATTCCTGGATGCCGATTTCACCTTTCTCAACGAGCGCCTGGCCCGCCATTACGGAATCTCCGGGATCAAAGGGGAGGCTTTCCAACGGGTCAGCCTGGACAAGGACACACGACGCGGCGGCATCCTCACCCACGCCAGCATTCTCACGATCACCTCCAACCCGACGCGCACTTCGCCCGTGAGCCGGGGCAAATGGATCCTGGAACAGATTCTGGGAACGCCGCCGCCGCCGCCCCCCGCCGTTGTGCCTGATCTGCCGGACGACGAAAAGGCCGTTGAATCGGCGTCGCTTCGCCAGCGCATGGAGCAGCATCGAACCAATCCCGATTGCGCGGTGTGCCACAACAAGATGGACCCGTTGGGGTTTGCTTTCGAGAATTTCAACGCCATTGGCGCCTGGCGCGCTCTGGACGGCAAATTCCCGATTGACTCTTCAGGAACTCTCCCGGACGGCCGATCCTTTAGTGGGCCGGAAGAGCTGAAACAGATCCTCAAATCCGAGCAAACATTCGTTCGCTCTTTGACGGAGAAGATGTTAACTTTCGCCTTGGGTCGCGGGCTGGAAAACTACGACCGCTGCGCGGTGGACCAGGTTTCCAAAGCCCTCGCCCAAAATAGCTATAAGTTCTCGACTTTGGTCGCAGAAATCGTTAAAAGCGCGCCATTCCAGATGCGAAAAATAGAAGGACCAACCCCATGAGCACGAATTGGCAAATCCCCAGACGGACGTTCTTAAAAGGCCTCGGCACCGCGATCGCCTTACCGATGCTCGACGCCATGGTTCCGGTGCGCGCGGTCGCGAGCATGACCGACAAAACCAAGCCGCCCACGCGCATGGCCTTCGTTTACGTTCCCAATGGGGCTCACATGCAGGATTGGACGCCCTCCAAAGTCGGCGCGGATTTCGACTTGCCTCCGACGCTCCGGCCACTCGCCCCGGTCAAAAACGATTTGTTGGTGCTCACTGGCCTGACCCACGACAAAGGGCGGACGAATTCTGACGGCGCGGGCCATCATGCGCGCGGGGCCACGGTCTTTTTGACGGGCAGCCAGGCCTTGAAAAGCGAAGGAGCCGAGATTCGCGCCGGCGTGTCGGTTGACCAATACGCCGCCGCTCTTGTGGGCAAGAACACCCGATTCCAGTCGCTCGAATTAGGCACTGAAGCGGGCCGGCAAGCCGGGAAGTGCGATTCCGGCTATAGCTGCGCCTACTCGAACAATATCTCCTGGCGCGACGAATCCACTCCAACCGCCAAAGAAACCAATCCTCGGCTGGTGTTCGAGCGCTTGTTTGGGAATGGCTCGAGCAAAGAGCGCAACGAAGGCCAGGCCAAACGCGATCGTTACAAAAAGAGCATCCTCGATTTCGTCCTGGAAGACGCCAAGCGCTTGAGCAACCGGGTCACCGGCAATGACCGGCAAAAACTGGACGAATACCTAACTGCCGTCCGGGAGATCGAAAACCGAATCGAGCGCGCGGAAAAAGACACGGCTGCGTCCACGATTGTTCTTCCCGGTTACGAGCGGCCTGCGGGCATCCCGGCGTCCTTTGAGGAGCATATCCGGCTGATGGGCGACATGATGGTGCTCGCGTTCCAGAGCGACGTCACGCGCATCGCCACGTTCATGATCGCCAACGAGGGCAGCAACAAGGCGTATCCGTTTATCGGCGTCAATAACGGGCACCACGAGTTGTCGCATCACCAGGGGGACCGGAACAAGCAGGCGAAGATCGCGCAGATCAATAAATTCCACATCGCCCAGTTCTCGTACATTTTGCAGCGGCTCAAATCGATCCCGGAAGGCGACGGCACATTGCTGGACAATTGCATGGTCGTCTATGGAAGCGCCCTGAGCGACGGCAACGCGCACAACAGCGAGAACCTTCCCGTCTTGTTGGCGGGGCGAGGCGGCGGTACCATCCGCACCGGACGACACGTCAAATACGAATTCGAAACCCCAATGTGCAATTTGCTCCTCTCGATGCTCGACCGGGTGGGCGCTTCGGCTGATTACTTCGGCGACAGCACCGGGCGCCTGGTTGGATTGGAAGCGTGATCAGGCAATAACGCCGGAGTCCGCTGATTTAGCCGATCTGAGTGTTTCAACTGAGTTAGCTTTCGCCAAAGGCGCAAAGGATTCCCGGGAATCAAGTTTGCGCCTTTTGCATTTTGCCTATGACTTTCTTTCAAATCCCAAAACCAACTTCAAGCAGCGCGGATAGCTTTCTTCCTCTCCCTGCGAGGAACGAGTGGGGAGAGGATCGAGGAGAGGGGAAACGCAATAAAGACGGCCCTCCTCTCCCTGGCCCTCTCCTCCCTTGGCAGGGAAGAGAGGGAGAAATCCAAGCGTCCTCTGCTTCGTGTCCTCGTTCAACAGCAGCAGGGTGGAAGCCTGCCCTACTTTTTAGCGTTCTCATAATACTCGGCGCTTTCACGGGATTCTCCAGCTTCGCGGACGACAAACCGAAGACGATTCCGGAGCTGATCAAAGAACTGGACGCGGAGGATAAATTCGTCAAACGGAAGGCCGCCGAAGATTTGGGGCAAATGGGCGCCGCCGCGAAACCGGCGGTCCTGGCCCTCGTGCGCGCAATGGAGGATCGTGATCAGCAAGTGTGGTTTCACTCCGTCATGGCGCTGGCCCGCATCGGACCGGATGCCGAAGAAGCGACTCCCGCTCTCATCGCCGCGCTGGACACCGCCAAAAGCCCGCGCGGACGCGATGCCATGCGCCGTCAAGTGTGGTATCGAACGGCATATGCGCTCGGCCGCATTGGACCGGCTGCGATCCCGTCCTTGTTGAAAGCTCTGGATGACGAAAAAACTTCGGTCCGATCAGGAGCGGCAAAGGCATTGGGCTTTATGGGGCCGGCCGCCAAGGAAACCGCACCGCATCTCGTCGGCAAACTGAACGACCCCGAATCCGAAGTCCGCCAGCAAGGCGCCGAAGCGTTGAGCCAGATTGGTCCGCCTGCCATCCCGCTGTTGATCCCCGCACTCTCTGCGCCCGAGACTCCCACGCGGGCGGGAGCGACGCTTGCGTTGGGATTGATTGGCCCGCCGGCGAAGGGCGCTGCGCAACCGCTGGCCGATCTGTTTCGGAGAGAAACCGACTCTGACGTTCGTGCGGTTGCCCTCGAAGCTTTAAGCCGGATTCGTTACGACGCGGACAAGTTTGTCCCCTTGCTGCTCTCGGCGCTGCGCGCAGACACTTTTGGCGTGCGTCACGCCGCCGTCAACGGCCTTTTGCTTCTGCCCGACACGGAGAAGACCGTGGTGCCGCCGCTGCTGGAGGTGCTCAAGAGCGGCGACTCGTTTGCGAAGGAACAAGCGGCGCACGTCCTGGGCCGGATCGGTTCGCCGGCCCAAGCGGCCATCCCGCTTCTCATTGACGCCGTCTCAACCGTCGGCGAGGAACCGCCCGTTTTTCCTTTTTCCGAGGCCTTGGTTCAAATCGGACCGGCTGCGGTTCCCGCATTGATTCAGGCGTTGGAGAGCCGGAATATCGCGGAAGTCAGGAAAGGCGATTGGAGAATTCGCTGCCTCATGGCGATCCGTGAATCGGCAGCGCCCGCGCTGCTCAAAGCGCTCAGCGACAAAAACGCTACGGTCCGGTTTGCCGCCATTGAAATTCTCAAAGGCATGAAATCCGCCGCCAAGGCCATTACGGCTCCGCTTCAGAATCTCGCGAGTGATCCCGTTCCGGAAGTGCGATCGAGCGCCTTGCTGGCGCTGAGCGAACTCGATCTGCGCACAGATTCCTATCAGCCAAAGCTCATCGAAGCGTTGAAGGATGAATCGGCGCAGGTCCGTTCCGCAGCCGCACTGGCTTTGGCGAACACGGGACCGGAAGCGAAACCTGCCCTTCAGCCGCTTATCAAAGCGCTGAGCGATCCGGACCGGTCCGTTCAGAAAGGCGCCGCCAGAGCGATCGCGGCGATTGGTTCCGGCGCCGCCGCCGCCGTTCCGGCGCTGACGGCTGCGCTGAAAGAGAGGGACCCGTCGCTGCGAGTCGAGCTCGTGGCCGCACTCGGCAAGATCGGATCGTCGGCTGAGTCGGCGGTGCCGCGGTTGATAGAATTAATCGATGACGGCGGCAACGAAGTTCGAACGGTGCTCTTCGCCAGCCTCGGCCATATCGGTCCGGGAGCGAAGGCAGCCGTGTCCGCGCTGTCGAAAGCCGTGCAGGATGCAAGTCCCGAAATTCGCGCCCACGCCGTCGCGGCGCTCGCGAAGATCGCGTCCGATCCGAAGATGGTTTTGCCGCTGCTGGAAGATTCGCTGAACGATAATTCGCCGGTCGTGCGCAAAGTTGCCGTCGAAGCCCTGGTGAAGTTCAGCGAAGCCGCGGACGAGATCATCCCGAAGGTGTTCGCGCTTCTGAAGAGCGGAGAGGACCGTCCTGTGGCTCTGGACGCGCTCCGGCAAATCAAAGTCAAATCGGTGTCCCTGTTGACGGAAACCTTGTCGAACAACGATCCCTCGGTCCGGCTCTTCGCGTGCGAAGCGTTGGGGCGCCTCGGCCCGCTCGCCAAAGAGTCCGTCCCCGCGCTCAAGAAAGCGTTGACCGACGATTACGATATCGTGCGGCGCCAGGCACGGATGGCGCTAAGACGGATCGAAGACGAGGAGGAGAAAAAGACGTCGCCGTAGAATCTCCTGCACGAGCGCCACTAAACACCGAGTTGCTCCAGTGACGATGGAAGCGCGTTCCTTGTGGCCGCAGTAGTTGCAGTTCGGTGAACAACAATTGAAATCGGTACGAATAACAACTTCGCCATGCCTCGATCGAGTGCCATTCTTGCCGCTTTGGTTTTGACCGCGGCTCATGCACTCTCGGATGACTCGCAAATTCGTTTCTCGGATCTCACAAAGGAGTCCGGCCTGCTCAAACCGCTCGCTGGACTGTTGGGCCACGGCGGGGCGTGGGGCGATTTTGACGGCGACGGTCGGATCGATCTTTTTGTCGGCGGCTTTTGTGATCGGCCCAACACGGATTACGCGCCTGCGCCAGGGCCTGTTCCCAATCGGCTGTTCCGCAACCTCGGCGGCGGCCAATTTGAATCGGCAAGGCAATCCGCGGTTGAGAGTTTTGCGCGCACGAGCGGGGCGGTTTTTGCTGATCTCGATAATGATGGGTTGTTGGAGCTTTATGTCGCGAACAATGCCCAGCGCAATTCGCGCCGCACGGACGAACCGCAGCGCTCGGCCCAGCTCCGCCACAGCCAGTTTTTCCGCAACGAGCGCGGCACATGGATCGACATTTCCGAAACCAGCGGCGCGTGCCCGGTCGAACTGCACACGGCGCGGAATATTGGCGTCTTTGATTACAACGGCGATGGACTGCTCGATTTGTTTCTCGTGGAAGACAAATTCACGCGCGGCGGGCGCGGCCCTCGCTCGGTCCTGCTCAAAAATCTTGGCCACCTGAAATTTCAGGACGCAAATCAAGATGCGGGCCTGCCCGACGATATCTTTGGCCTGGGTTTGGCGGTAGCGGATTTGAATGAAGACCATCGCCCGGATTTCTTCGTCGGCCATTCGAATCGGCTTTTCCTCAGTCAGCGTGACGGGACGTATCGCGAGGCGACGGAAGTTCAATCGGTCTTCCGGCAGGCACCGCTGGACGGCGAAGACTGGCCGTGCGGAGCCGCATTCGGGGACCTGAATCGAGACGGCCGGCTCGATCTCGTCGTGAGCGTTCACTACAAAATCGCGCGCAACCGGGTTTTCTTGAACCAGGGCTTGAAAGCGGGCGTCCCTGAATTCCGCGACGTGACACGGGAGGCCGGCCTCGAAGAAAGCGTGCCGGCGAAATGTCCGCACGTTGAAGTCCAGGATTTCGACAATGACGGCTGGCCGGATATTTATTTTTCGGCGGCGTGGATCGAGAACGGCCGAACGACGCCCCTCATTTACCGCCACACCGGGATTCGCGATGGAGTTCCTCGATTCGTTCCACCGCGCCCAGTCAAAAGCCCGATGGCCTATTTCCCGGCCGGACCGTCAGGCGATTTTGATAATGACGGCCGGCTGGATTTATTTTTGGTGAACTGGTTTTCGGATAATCATTGCCGCCTGCTGCGAAATGAAAGCCACCCAAGAAACTGGTTGCAGGTGCGCGTCACTGGCCGAACAGTGAATCGCATGGGCATTGGGTCGAAAATCCGCATCCTAAAATCGGCCCAGAGCCGCGACGCGGGAAGCTTGCTCGGCTTCCAGGAGGTCAGCATCGGCTACGGCTACGCGAGCGGCCAACCTGCCGTGTGCCATTTCGGTCTCGGCGATGAATCGGAGGTCGATCTGGAGATCGCTCTCCCCAATGGCACGCGGCTGAAACCGATGGCCGTGAAAGCAAACCAAATGTTGAATGTAGCCGAACCATGAAACCGTGCCTCCTACTTTCGGCAGGGACGCGTTCCACCGCAAAAGAACACAGAGATCGCAAAGATTGCTGGTCTGCTTCTTTGGGATCTATGCGTTCTTTTGTGGCTACGCTCTTTGGTTGCGGCGCCAGCCGCGTCGGGTTCATCCGTGCCCATCCGGAAAGCGCCAAGCAAAGCTTGGTGGTTCTTGTTAACTGAAAGGTGTTAATCATGGTAAGAGATCGAAAGCCATGTAGCCAAACCCAAAGCGGGTGGGAGCGATCCTGTCCGTTGACGCTGGGGGCGGTCAACGCG
>JACPRI010000126.1 GCA_016190065.1 Verrucomicrobiota bacterium | reverse complement strand
TTGTTTGAGCGGACCGAAGCAGCGCGGCGGCGCTGGAACTACGACCACGAGCCGCATCCGGAAACGTGGGAGAAACCATGAACCTCAATTCCGCTGCTGTGTTGAACAGGAGAAAACTGAGGGAACAGAGGGGCAAGGCTTGGGCCAGCATGAAACGCCGGACGATGGGCACTTCGTATGTGACCCGCAAACCGCGCCTCGATTCGGTGCGAACACCTCCAACTCTGTTTCCTTTGTTTCCTCCTGTTCGATCCAATTCCTGTTTCGGATGAAGCGAAAGTTGGCATTTTGGCGCGCTGTGCAAAACTATCCTATCTTGCTGAAAACTATGAAACCCCTATTCAGACCATCCATCGTATTGCTCACCCTTAGTTTCAGCGTCGTTGCTTTCGATTCGACAACCGCCGCCGAAGCCAAGCCGCCTCTTCCCGACCTGATTGGCACCGTGCGCAGCAAAAACGGCCCGCCCTTGAAAGACGCCGGGGTCTTCATCTACACGGCTGGACCCCGAGTCGGCACCGGATTCCTCTGACCGTCTTGCTATGCGGATTGCCGCAAGAGCGCCCGGTCGGACGCTCAGGGAAAATTCAAAATCGAGGAGCTGGATCCAAATCTTCTCTTCCGCCTCCTCGTCGTGGGAAAAGATCACGTGCCGGCGTTCGTACCCAAGACCGATCCATTCAAGGGACCGATTGAGGTCATTTTGGAGAAGCGCAGCACGGCCAATCTTGGACCGAAGAATCAACTGCGCGGCCGCGTCGTCGATCCGGAAGGCAAGCCCGTGGCGAACGCGGTGGTGAATTTTGAATTCTTCTACGGCGACGAGGCCAATTGCGGCGGCGCGTGCGAAGGCGTCGATCCCCTGGCGGTGGCCGATGACGACGGCCAATTCCTGATCGCGACCACGAAGCGGTTCGATTGGATGACGGTGGCCGTGGAAGCGCGCTCTTTCGCGAAGCGGAAATTCTTCAAACTGCCGAGTGGCAAAGCGCACGACTTGAAGCTGACGGAAGGCGCGACGGTCACGGGCCGGGTTCTTCGCGAAGGCAGGCCGCTGAAAAATGTGGAACTGGGCCTGGTGTCGGTGGATCGCAGCGAGAATTTCACCGGCGAATTCGTCATCGGAACTGACGGCGAAGGCCGTTTCCAATTCCTGAATGTCCCGGCCTACCAGATTTATTATCTCTACGGCCATTCCAGTTCGCTCAAAGGGCTGGGCACGATCCCGATCCGGAAGGTTCGCGTGAGCGCGGACGGGAGCGTGAAGGACGCGGGCGATCTGGCGATTGAGCCCGGATTGCGCTTGGTGGGTCGCGTTGTGCTGAGCGACGGCGGCGCCATCCCGCCCGATGCGAAAGTCTTCCTGAGCCGCGACGACGCCTGGGACACCGCCACGACCGATCTGAGGCCGGATGGCCGTTTTGAGTTCAGCGACGTGCCCGCGGGATCGGTCAATCTCGGGGTTCGAATCGCCGGCTATCGCATTTCGGAAAAGAACCGAAGCCTTGATCGTTTGAACGGGAGCACCCTCGTGGGCCGGATCGATCAGGACATCGTCGGACTGGAACTGTTGTTGGAGCCGGGCAAATTCATGCCGCCGGATTTCCGCAAGCCGAGTGGCCTCGGCCCCAATATGCAGCCGCGCGACAAACCGCTGCGTGGCACGGAGTCGCCGAGCTTCTAAACTAAACAGCTCATCGATTCCGAACAGGAGAAAAGAGAGGAAACAGAGGTGAGTTTCGGCAAAGACTCAAGGAAACGCCGCAACGAAAGCCTGCGCAAACAGCTCCGTTTGGCAAACCGTCAGTCCCGCTTTCCGCTGCCCAGCGCTCTCAAGCGGTTCGCCAGAATTTCGCGGACCCGCCCGAACGTCCGCTCAGCCCGAGCCAGAATCTCCGTCGCGCGCGACAGATCGCCGGAACGCCCGGCCGCTTCCAACTCGCCCATTGGCTGTTGCATGGCGGTAATCCCGCACGTGGCGCTCGCGCCTTTGCATCGGTGCGCCAGCATTTCCACGTCGGCTGCTTTGCCAGCGGTCAAGGCCGCTCGCATTTGGGCCATCTGCTCGGAGGTTTTCTGGAGATACAGATCAACGAATTCGCGGACCGTGGCGGGATCGTCGCCAAGCATTTCATCGAACCGCTCCCAGTGGATCGGGGATTCCGGCGACGCGCCGGCAGGATGGATGACTTGATCGCCTCGGCGGGAAAGTTCCAGGTCTGCCTCCGAGCGTGCCGGAGAGCCTCGGAGGGCACCCCAGCGTTGCAGAGCCTTCTGAATATCGGAGATCTCGACCGGCTTGGCGATGTAATCATCCATCCCCGCTTCAAGACATTTTTCCCGGTCGCCGAGCAGCGCGTTCGCGGTCATCGCGATCAGCCGTGGCCGATCCGCGTCGCTCCACCGGCTCCGGATCTGTCGGGCGGTTTCATAGCCGTCCATCTCGGGCATTTGCACGTCCAGGAAGACGAGATCAAAAGCCTGGCGCTCCAGCGTCTGAATCACTTCCAGACCATTGCCGGCAATCTCGCAGCGGTAACCAAAACCTTGAAGGATGCGTGCCCCGACCTTTTGGTTGATCTCATGATCGTCCGCCAGAAGTATTCGCAGCGGGAGCCGGTCGGAAAGCCTTGGGTCGAACCCCTGGGTCGGAGCTATCTCTGTAGGAGGCGTCTGAGGATGAGCGACCCTTTGAAGGACTTTGTGGAACTGCGAACGCCGGATCGGTTTGGAAATCACCGCCCGCGCGCTCACCTCCGCCAGGCGGCAATCACTTCCACGCGCAGGCGAGGAAGTCAACAGGACCAGCGAGGCAGATTGGCCACCGGACACACGGCGGATCGTGCGGGCCAGCTCAAGCGCGTCCTGTCCCGGAAATTGTGCATCCAGAATGACCAGATCCGCGGTGTTTGAGTTGAGAAAGGCCAGGGCCTCGGCGGGCGTGGCCGCACCGTGCGGCGTCAGCTTCGCTTCGCGCGCGTATCGAGCGAGGATTTCCCGGTTGGTGGCGTTGTCCTCAATGATCAAAGCGCGCTGGCCTTCCAGCGGTGAGAGCGCTGGCGCAACGTGCGGAGCGGTATTGGCCGGAGCTCGCAGAGGAATGACAAAGTGAAAGGTGCTGCCCGCGCCCGGCGCACTTTCCACCCACATTTGTCCGTCCATGAGTTCCACGAGACGTTTGCTGATGACGAGCCCCAATCCCGTGCCTCCGTAATGCCGAGTGGTCGAACTATCGACCTGAGTGAACGCTTGAAACAACCGGTCCTGTTTGTCTGCGGCAATGCCAATCCCGGTGTCTCGGACGGCGAAATGCAGGCGCACAACGGAGGAACCAGGCGAGGACCCTCCTGGTTCACCTGCCGATTGCCCCTCCTCTCCCCGGCGCTCTCCTCCCACAATGGCAGGAGAGGGAGCGGATCCGTCCGCTGCGGGGAATGGTCCGAGCGGTTGAGAAACTTCTTCGCGGCGGACCGTGATCACGACTTCGCCGCGCTCGGTGAATTTGACCGAATTGCCCGCCAGGTTGAGAAGAACTTGCCGAATCCGCGTGACGTCGCCGATCAAGGTTGCCGGCAGTCCGGGTTCGGCCAGGCCAGCGAGGTCGAGATTTTTCTCCGCGGCTTTCGCGCCTAACAAATCGAGCGTTTCTTCGAGCGTCGCGTTCAGGTCGAACGGATGGCTCTCTAAGGTCATTCGCCCGGACTCGATCTTGGAGAAGTCGAGGATTTCATTGATGATACTGAGCAACGAGCGAGAGCCGGTGCGAATGGTCTCGACGAAGTCGCGTTGCTCCGGCGTGAGCGGCGTCTCCAGCAACAACGCGGTCATGCCGAGCACGGCATTCATAGGCGTGCGGATCTCATGGCTCATGGTGGCCAGAAACGCGCCTTGCGCCGCCTTGGCCTTCTCGGCGAACTCTTTGGCGAGATGCAGTTCGGCGTTTTTGACCGTCAACTCCCGCGCGAGTTTCCCATTTCTCAAATGCGTCTCGGTCCGAGCCACCACCACTTCGGCCTGAAACGGTTTGGAGATATAATCGATGCCGCCGAGTTGAAAGCCTTTGACGATGTCCTCGGCCTCGTCCTTGGCTGTGATAAAGATGACCGGAATTCCCGCGGTCTCCGGCTCCAGTTTTAATCGGCGACAGACCTCGAAGCCGTCCATCTCCGGCATCATCACGTCGAGCAAGATAAGGTCAGGCGATTCGGAGCGGGCGATCTTGAGCGCGACGTCGCCCCGGGGGGCCAGAAGAATCTTGTAGCCGCACGGCTCCAGCACGCCACGGAGCACTTTCAGGTTTGCCGGCACATCATCGACGATCAACACCTTGGCGCCGATTATCGCGACTTCATCGTGAGCAATCATAGCTTCGTGGTCTCGTCTGAATCTCGGCCGCACGCGCGGTCCACCCAGGACACGTCAAAAACTCGCTCGTAAATCCGGTTGCGGACGCGCAACTGCTCGCCCTCGTAGCGCACAATGCCGCTGAGGCGCAAGGCGTGGATTTCCGGACGGGTCTCGTCCACGGGCACGGACTCGCCTGCCCGGACGCGTCGATACAGAGGGAGCAGTGCCGGCAAGCTGGACTGGCCGCGCTGGAGCCGTTCGCGCACGAAGATCAGGTTGTCGTCCTGTCCCCGCGCCTGGGGTGAGAGCAGCGTTCGGTGGCAGACTTCATCCACGGAGGCCTCGGTCTGCACGGTCGCATCCGCGCTGACGGCGTGGCAAAGTTTTTGGGTGAGATAAGGGTGCCCCGCCGTCCAAAAGTAAATCCGCTCGAGCAGTTCATCGGCGACGACGGTGTTGCGGCCAAGGCCATGCGCCAGGGGAAGGACTTCCGGCCAGGTAAAATCTTGCAGTTCGATGCGGCGGCCAATGTTGAAGGTCGTCATGGCATTGCACGCGATCAATTCGCTCGGAGTCGCGACACCCAGGAGACAAAACGTGAGCCGGTCAAAAGTTGGGTCTTCGCTCCGCCGGTTGTAAGTCTCGCGAATCGCTCCGAAAAAATCGCCGCTCGGGAACGGCAGGCTGCGCACCGTGTCCAGCTCATCCACGAAGATGACCAGGCGTCGCGCGCTGCGCGCGAGAACGATTTCGCGGATGGAGGCCAGGAAGCGTTGCAGCGGTCCCAGCCGTTCCTGGCGTGACCAAAACCGATCCAGGGCATCTTCGAGCTTCAACTGCCAGCCGATCCGCGCGATCAGTCCATCGTACCACTGCTCCGGTGTGACCATTTGGCCAAGAGCGGACAGGTCCAACGTGACCACATCCCAGCCTTTCTGCCGGAGGATGTTGGCCACGCGAGCCATGAGAGAGGACTTGCCCATTTGGCGCGCGGTGAGCACGTAGCAGAATGCGCCTTCGGTCAGCGTGGCCAGCAAATCGCGGTCGGCCTGGCGTTCGATATAGGAGACCGCGTCATGCCGCAAAGTGCCGCCGACATGAAAGCGCTCGCTTTGTTGTTCGCCCAGGAGCGAAAGCGCCTGTTCGGCTTGTTGACGGCGCCTGACTTCGGCCTGGAGCGCGCCGTTGAGTTTCGAGAGCTCGCCGTTGCGCTCGCGCAGGGCACGCGTGAGCCGGCTATTCTGCAAGTGCGTCTCCACGCGCATCACCACCTCTTCCGCTTTAAAAGGCTTGGTCACGTAATCCACGCCGCCCGCGCGAAACCCGTCCACGACACTCTGCGTGCCTTCGTTCGCGGAGATGAAGATGACGGGAATCCCCGCCGTTGCCGGTTCTTCTTTCAAGCCGCGGCAAACCTCAAAGCCGTCCATCTCCGGCATCATCACGTCGAGCAAGATCAGGTCTGGCGATTCGGAGCGGGCAATTTTCAGCGCGACTTCCCCGCGCGGCGCGAGAAGAATCTTGTAGCCGCACGGCTCCAGCACGCCGCGGAGCACCTTCAGGTTTGCCGACACATCATCGACGATCAACACCTTGGCGCCGGTCAGCTCGATTTCATCATTCGAGTTCATGGTGTCGTCTTTCATGACCGAGTGCGCACGAGCTCAAGGGCCTTGAGGATGTCGTCGAACTGCACGTTCCGGCTCATCTCTCGCAAACTCGCCGCCATGCGTGTGGCGGCTTCCCCGCACGCTTCCATCTCTGCCAGGTAGCTCTCAAACTCCGTCACGCTGTACACCTCGGCCGCCCGCTGCAATCGCTCCAA
>JACPRI010000128.1 GCA_016190065.1 Verrucomicrobiota bacterium | reverse complement strand
TTAGTTCGATCAAGTTTTGTCTCATCCAGCGCGGTATTCGCAGTGATGATCGCGTAATTCTCCACGGTGAATTTTTGCTCGATCGTCTGCGTGGTGGGCGGTGTGCCCGTGTCCGCAAACGAGACTTTCACCGTGTGGGCCGACGACGGGGCGAGAATCGTCGGCGAACTGTAGCTGACCGTGGTGATGTCATCTTTCTTCGAGACCGTCGCTGTCACTGTCTGGCCATCAAATGTCACCGCGACCGAAGCTGAGTTCACTTTCGTTGCGCCAACGGCAATCCCATCCGCCAGGTCCAACCTGAAACCGGAGGGCGTACCGGCGAAACCGCCGACGAATGGCTTATCCAACGCTCCAGGAGGAAACACCAATCCTGATTTGAAGGCAATGAAGTCCACGTCCAACGCCCAATTCTCATCTGTCCGGCTGCCGCCGATGGCGATGTAGCTGCCGGAAAAATCACTCCCGTCTCCGGCGGTCAAACTGAGGACCGTTGGCTCCTTCGAGCCGTCCACGAAGATGAAAGCCTGGTGCGTCCCGACATTGCCCGGGTCTTTCCTCAGCACGATCCAAACTTCGTGCCAGTCGGTCGGATCGAACGGAACGCCGCGAAAGGCCGATCCCTCCCGGTAGTCCACATTTCCGGTGATCTGGTTTCCGTTAAACTCATTCATGGTCAATCCGGCGAAGTTTGGCTTCGGGTCGGCTGGATTGCCGCCGAACGTGTCATCCGTGAGAGTGAAGGCAAACGCGATTGCGCCCCCCGCTGCTTGCTTGATTGTGATATTGCCCTTGCCTCCATCGCTCACCAGGTAGCCGTCACCAGTGTCCGGATACGGTTTCACTCCCGCAGACGCTTGGCCCGCGCGATAAAGACTGTCCAACGGTCCTGTCGTTTTCTTCGGCGTTGGAATTCTCGCCCGGAACGTTATCGCAACCCCTTCGTCGAGGACGGTGTCGGTTGCGCCATCCTCTGTGATGTTGTGGCCGAAGAAGATTTTGCGGTTGCTCGGATTGGGAAAATCGTACTGCGTCGGGTTGCCCGGATCTTGCATCCGCAGGAATGTGACGCCCCCCTCCGTGAGGGTCATCGCGCCTCCCGGGGCATTCCCGACCCCAAAAGCATCAGCCACAAGCGCACCGCCGATCTTGGAACCATCGAACTCATCCGAGCCGTTATCATGACTCCACGTGCCGTCCAGGGACGTGAAGCCGGAATTCGGTTCGCCCACGGTGTCTTTGTCACCGTTGTAGATGTACTTCCATCCGCCGGGAGGATCTGGATAGGCCACGCCTGCCGAAACGGATGCGGAAACGAGTCCGGAGCAAATCAGTGTCAGGAGTTGAAGGGATTGCTTTTTCATAACTGTAGGATGGCGTTCAATGATTTCTGGTTCCGTCGGAAACAATCGCAGATGTTCAAAGGTCGCTTTGTCATTCAGGTTTGGGTCAGCGCAAAAACAGATAGTCCATGGCGACCAGGACGACAAGCCTGATTTTACGTTCTTACCGATTCTTTGACCTTTGTTCGGCTTGGTTCGGTGTTATTGGTGATTGGAATTTGCTTCGGATTTCGATATTCGGATTTCGGATTTGGATTCTCAAGCCATGACCAATCGCAATTCTCCCAACCTTCCCGACCCACTCCGCCAGCTTCTGGATACCCCGGACTTGCCCGGGCTCGGACCGCAGCGCCGTTCTGGTGCCTGGCCACTTCGCCAAGTCGAGCAACAAACCGGTGTGTGGCTTGGCCATTCGGGTTTGCCTCAACGCGCGCAAGACCTGATTCGCGGCACGCTCTTACTCTGGCACGATCACCTAGGCGCGGCGCACACCATTTCGCAGGCGATTGAAGACGCCGATGGCAGTCTGCTCCACGCCATCATGCATCGGCGCGAGCCTGACTACGGGAATTCCAAGTATTGGTTCCGGCGCGTGGGGAAGCATCCGTGTTACCCGGCGATCGCGGCGAGCGTCGGCGCCTTGCTAAAGCCAGAGCACGCGAAGCTCGCCGCCCGGGTCATTCCGAGCGGCGCGTGGGATCCGTTCGCGTTTGTGGACATGTGCGAGAAGGCGGCATCCGGGGAATGTGCCGCCAATATTCTGCAGGAAATCCAGAAGCTGGAGATCGAATCTTTCCTTGCTCACGTTTGCGTCTCTAAGTGAGCCTGCGCGGAGGGGAGAACGTGCCCGGAGTGCTTATAGGGCAGCCTGACCAGACTGACGGTTGACGAGGCGTCCTCGCCTCGCGGCCTATTTTCCCGCAAGCTTGGACAGCGTTTTCTTGATTTCACTCAAGAGCGCCAGTCCTCGATCCGGATTGCCGCGCATATTGTCTTCGGCAGCGTGCAACGTCTCGATGACGGCTTCGATGACTTTGGTGTTTTTGTCTTTGGTGCGCAGCGCCGCCTGGATCAACATCGACGCGCCGGTGATGAGGAGGGTTTGTCCCTTGAGCTCAAAGACATCCAGCGTTGGGCGGACCACGAAGTGGCGTGCGTGCCAGGTGAACTCGACCACATTGGCTTGCGGGTTCGTCCGAAGGTTGGACATCGCCTTCTGATCCGGAAGGATTTTGCGGATGTGTTGGGTCAGTTCGTCCAGTTCTTGCGCTGTTGCCATGGGAATTCGCGTTCGTGCATTAGCACGGCCCCAGCGTGGAGAAGAGACGCTCGAAGATCAAGCTGCGACTTACCGCGGCGCGATTTATTTCGCCATCACCACGTCCAGGGTTTCGGTCGTCGGCTGCAGGCGATCCTCCTCCTCTTCGACCGGAGCAGACGGCAGCGTCTCCAAAGGCGCGGCCAAGTGATCCGTGACCGGATCCGCCGCTTTGTGAAACTTGACGCTGACGATCTTGCTCACGCCCTGCTCTTGCATCGTTACCCCGTACAACACGTCCGCCATCCCGATCGTCCGCTTATTGTGAGTGATGATGACGAACTGCGAGTGGGCGAGAAATCGCTGCAAGACTCGAATGAACCGGTTGATGTTGGATTCATCGAGCGGCGCGTCCAATTCGTCCAGGACGCAGAACGGACTGGGTTTCACCTGATAAATCGCGAACAGAAGCGCCACCGCCGTCATGGTTTGCTCTCCGCCGGACAAGAGCGAGATGCTTTGCAGTTGTTTGCCCGGCGGCCGCGCCACGATTTCAATGCCGCTTTCCAGCACGTCACCTTCGTCCACGAGCTGTAAGTCCGCCTTGCCGCCTCCGAAGACTTCGGTGAATAAACTGCGGAAATTCTCCCGGACCTGGTAGAACGTGTCGCTGAACATCTGTTTGGTCTGGGTGTTGATCCGGTTAATGATATCCACCAACTGCTGCTTGGCCTTCACCAAGTCGTCGAACTGCGTAGTCAGAAACTGATGTCGTTGCTCGGTCTCCTCGTATTCCTCGATGGCCACCAGATTCACCGGTCCCATCTCATCCAGCCGCTTCTGCAGCGCCGTTACTTGCTCCGCCACCGTGTTCCAGTCGGTGGAGGCACCGCTGGCCGCCATCTCTTCCGGCGACAGCGTCTGCACCTTGGGAGGGCCTTGATCCGCAATGGTGATCGTGATGCACTCGCTGCGGACATCGTCCAGATTCACCTGGTACTTCTCGCGGACTCGCTGGCGAAGATTATCGACCCCCATGCGTTTCTGGGCCAACTCGACATCCATCGCGCCGCGCTGCTCTTGAAGTTCCGCGAGCCGGCGACGCCGACCGCGGAGATCCTCTTCCTGAGTGGTGATAAACTCTTCCTGAGCTTGCTTTTCACTCTGCAATTCGGCCAACCGCGCGTCCGAGCCCGCGCGCTCGCGTTGAAGTGCTTCGATCTTTCGCCGCGAATCGTCGATGGCGCTCTCGCATTGAATGCGCCGCTGGACGAAGTCGGCGGCATCCGCGCGCTGCTGAGCCACCAACTGGATCAACTCCTTGAGGCGATTTTGGAGAGATTCTTCCTGCTGGCGGAGGGAAGCGCACAATTGTTCTTCTGCCGCCAAAGCCACTTTGGTTTCGGTCAATTCGGCGTGAGCCGCATCCCGGCGCTGGCGCAAATTCTCGAGTCCGGAATTGATGTCCTTCGAGCGTTCTTGCAGCGCGCGGTCGCGAGATTCGAGGTCCCGGAGTTGATCGGAGAGCCCCGTTCGGCGCGCCAGCGCCTCCTGGTCTTGTGCCGCCACGCTTTGAATCTCGTACACCACCGTGTCGATCTTCTGATGCAAGGAACGTAGCGAAACTTGCAGCGCGTTGAATTCGCCCTGGCGCGTCGCAATCGCAACCTCGTGCTGGCGGAGGTCCGCTTGCGCTTGCTGGAGGCCCGCCTGCAAAGCTGTTTGCTCGCTTTGCAGAGCGCCCTTTCGACGGCTGGCTTCGGCGACTTTCTCATGCAAATGGATGAGCTGCGTCTGGAGCTCCGCGATCTGGTTTTTGCGGCCCAACGCCGAGGAAGGGGCTTTTTGTGAATAATTTCCGGAACCTCCCGTGTAGATTCCCTGGCGATCCAGCACTTCACCGGTCAATGTCACGAAGACGAACCGCCCTGGCTGGGCCAACCAGAAACTCGTGGCGGTGGCCAGGTCCTGGACAATGAACGTGTCGCACAGCAACCGATCCAAGAGGGGTCGAATTGATGCATCCGCCTGGATCACGCTCAGAGCCGGCACTCGCATAGCTCCGGACTCAGGGCTCGGTTTCGCGAATCCTTGATCGCCCATTTCGACCATGCACCCACCCCCGGCCCCTCCCCGGAGGGGAGCCTCGGTTACAACGCAGGGTTCAAATTCCCCTCCTGGGAGGGGTGAAGGGGGGGGGTCATCCTGCTTCCTCGAGAGCGATAGCGCCGCGATGCTCGCCCGGCCTTTCTTATTTGAGGTGAGATCGGCCAGGATGGTCTGAGCGGATTCCGCCTGCTCGGTGAGGGCTAACTGCAAATGATGACCCAGAACGGCCTCGACGGCCATGAGGTATCCATCAGGCACTCGAAGCTTGTCCGTGAGCGAGCCCAGCACGTGCTGAGTGCCTTTGAGCACGGCTAGCGCTCCGGCGCTAAAGCCTTCATAGTCGGCCTGCAGTTGCTCCAGCACATTGAACTGCGAGCGCCTTTCGGCCTGGTCCCGCAGCAGGGCATCGAGCTCCTGGCCCGATTGATTCAATTCCTGCTGAATTTCGCGGAGGCGCCGTTGCCGGTCTTCGACCGTGCCGCGGCTTGCCTGGACGTTCTGTTTTTCGGTCTCGACAGTCGCGGCGAACTCGTTGAGCCGGGTTTCCAGGCGGCCGCGCTCCTCTTCCAATTGGATTTTCTCGGCAGACAATTTCTCGAGCCGAACGACGTTGCCTTGCTTTTGAAGGTCCAGCGCCGTGATTTCGTTACGGACACGAGTCAGTTGCTGGGCCAGACCAAATGTCTCCGCCTGTGCCTTGCGCAACGCTTCCTGGCGCTCCATCTGTTCTCGGTCAATTCTATGGAGGTCATCCTGCTTCAGGCGCAACACCTCGCGATGGCGGTTGAGCGCGCCACCCGAAGCAGACAGTCGCTCCGAGACAGCAGTGATTTCCTGTTCGACGGCCGAACGGCGTTCTTCTCCCTGGGTAATCTCCGTGTGGGTTCTGGCGTTCTGGGCCTCGAGTTCCCGGAGGCGCTCTTCGTTGTAGTGAATGTTGGCCTCGTGACGGTCTGTCTGATGCTTGAGTTCATGTCCCCGCTGCTCGGCCGAGTGAATCTTTTCTTCAAGCTCGGACAAAAGGCTCCGCAGTTGAGTAATCTCCTCTTCGCTCCGCAGCACGCCCTCGGAAGTGATCTCAGCTTCGACACGGAGTTTATCGATGGCGGATTCTTTTTCCCGAATCTCGGATTCCAGCAAGTCGAACTGATGACGCGCCAGTTGCGTGTCCAGGTGCTGAAGTTCGAGCATCAGTTGTTTGTATCTGCGTGCTTTGCCCGCCTGACGCTGAAGGGAGCCGATCTGACGCTTCACCTCCCGGATCAGATCGGACACGCGCAACAAGTTCTGTTCGGTGTATTCGAGCTTGCGGAGGGCTTCCCTTTTTTGGGCTTTGAATTTCGTGATCCCGGCGGCCTCCTCAAAGACCATCCGACGGTCTTCCGGCTTGCTGGAAATAATTTGGGTAATGTTCCCCTGGGCCATGATGCTGTAGCTGGTGCGTCCCACGCCCGTTCCCATGAACAACTGCTGGATATCTTTGAGCCGGCAGGGAATCTTGTTCAGGAAATACTCGCTGCCTCCATCCCGAAACACGCGGCGAGTCAGGGTGACTTCGTTGTACGCGAGATCGACACCGGCTGCCTTAAGATTCTCGGAGTCCACCTCCCCAATGGTCAGAGATACCTCCGCCATGCCCAGAGCTTTCCGCTGGTCTGTCCCATTGAAAATGACGTCGGCCATTTCTCCACCCCGCAATGCCTTGGCCGATTGCTCTCCCAGAACCCAGCGGATAGCGTCGGAAATGTTGGACTTACCACAACCATTCGGACCGACAATGGCGGAGACACCGGGGAGAAAGTTTAAGGAGGTCTTGTCCGAGAAAGACTTAAAGCCTAAGAGAGTTAGGTTCTTTAAATACATCGGGAGTCAATAAAATCGAAAAGAGGAACCCAAGTAAAGCCAAAACCTACAAGATGTTGTGCTTCTCCATTCTTCGGAACACAACTAATCGAATTACCTTCAGGTCCTGGCCCATTCATTCTATCGCTCTGAGCCGGGAATCTCTTGCGCAAATCAATTAGTGTCAAATGATTTTGCGGCTTTTCCTTCGCGGAGAGCTGAATTAAGGTCGTGGCTCCTGAAATGGCTCGGATCATTCTAACCACGCTCAACGCCAAATACATTCATGCCGCATTCGGGCTGCGGTATTTGATGGCCAACCTCGGCTCTCTCCGAACAGAAGCCAGGATTCTTGAGTTCGACATCAGTCAGCGCCCGATGGATATCGTCGAACGGTTACTTGCCGAGGAGCCGACGATCGTGGGCATGGGAGTGTATATCTGGAACGTGGCGATCTCGATGGAAGTCCTCAGTGTGCTAAAGCGCGTCGCTCCGGGCGTGACGGTCGTGCTTGGTGGCCCTGAAGTCAGCTATGAAGTCGAAGCCCAGGCCATTGTCTCATTGGCGGACTATGTGGTCACAGGAGAGGCCGATTTGAAGTTCGCCCAACTTTGCGCACAAATCCTCCAGGGCAGACGTCCTTCGAGCAAAGTTATTCCCTCGGAATTGCCGGAACTCAGTCAACTTGTGTTGCCCTACGAGTTGTACGATGATCGCGACATAGCCCATCGTATCATCTATGTGGAAGCCTCGCGCGGCTGTCCGTTCACCTGCGAATTCTGTCTTTCGTCGTTGGACGTTCCTGTCCGTCAATTTCCGCTGGCGCGATTCCTTTCCGAGCTGGATCGCCTGCTGGCGAGAGGGGTCAAACAGTTCAAATTCGTGGACCGCACCTTCAACCTGAACCTGAGCGTCAGCCAATCAATCCTGGAGTTTTTCCTGGAACGCATTCGGGCCGGCGTGTTTCTGCACTTCGAGATGGTTCCAGACCGGCTTCCGGACGCGTTGCGCGTTCTGATTCAGCAGTTTCCTCCGGGCACACTGCAGTTCGAGGTCGGTATCCAGACCTTCAATGAGGAGGTCGCCAGCCGAATTAAACGAAGACAGAATTACCGCAAAGTCGAAGAGAATCTCCGATTTTTGCGGCAGCAAACAGGTGTTCACATTCACGCCGATCTCATCGTCGGACTTCCGGGCGAAAGTGTCGAGAGTTTCGGCCAAGGATTTGATCGGCTTGTCGCGCTGGGGCCGCAAGAGATTCAGGTTGGCATTCTCAAGCGTTTGCGAGGCACGCCGATCATGCGCCACGATGACGAGTGGGGCATGGTCTATAGCGAGCACGCTCCTTACGAGATTCTTCGGACCAGAGTGATCGATTTCGCCGCGATGCAACGGATGCGGCGTTTCGCGCGGTACTGGGATCTGGTCGCGAACAGCGGGAATTTCATCGAGACCACGCCGTGGCTTTGGAAGAATTCAACCTCACCGTTTGCCAGTTTCATGCGGTGGAGTGA
>JACPRI010000016.1 GCA_016190065.1 Verrucomicrobiota bacterium | reverse complement strand
TGACGATAAACGTGAGGTTCGCATCGACCGGGACGTCAGTCGCACCGTTCCCAGGACTGACGGACTTCAACCAAAGCTCTCCCAGCGTGCCGACGACAACTGTGAGGAGCGGCCTTTGGGTGATCACACTGCCTTCCGAGGTAACGAAATCAGCGCCCCCTCCTCCGCTCGGCATGAAAAACCAGCCGTAGTTAGGGGCCTTTCCGTCGAGCCAGTCTTGAATCGTCTTTGGCAGCAAATCCACCGGAGTGAAAACGGGCACGGGATTGCCGGCTTCCAGAGTGGCATCCGGATCCACGGCCGCCTCGACACCGTCCGGTGTCACGCCATCGAGAGCGTCGGGATCGAACTGGTTCCAGGTGTTCGTTTCCGCCCAAGGTTTGAGCATGCGGTGCAGGCCAGGGTCATTGCCCGGATCGACGAAATAGAGGGTCAGCGTCGCGAAAAGCACCGTGGATCCGGGAGGAATCTGCCCGGCTCCCGTTCCCGCGAGGTTCTCGAACCTGAGAAGAACATGGTTCGCCCCGCCGCCGTCGGAGCCGTCAATGCTCAAGACGCCTAAATTGGCGTCGTTGCGGTCAGGACTCCCGAAGCGAAACTGAGTATCGACCGTGCCGGCGTATCCGTTGACTCCTTCCTGGAACGTGTAGGTCTTGGACGCGTGAACGCCGAGACTGCTGGCCACTAGGGTGGCTCCGATGACTGCTAATGTGTGGGTTTGCCTGAGTCTCATATGCTGTCCTGATTGGTTAGAGGTTGACTGCGCCCGTGGCTCACTCAGTCCATCCACGCAAGGACAAGTCACGCAGCGCAGAGTAGTTGCTGTTCCTACCGACTTTGCCGAACGGCCATGGCTTGGAGGAATCCAAGAGGCGGTGCAGGCATGCAAGGCGGTGCCGCTAGAGTTAATCTGAATTTAGGGGACTTTGACACCACGCTGCAAGTCTGAATGGAGTAATGGAGCGAAAAAAAGACCGGAGTTGCCTCCGGTCTTTGATGCACAACCAACCAAAGCCGACTACGGCTTGAACCTGAAGAATCTCGCCGCCCCACTCAGCGTGGCGTTGAACGGGCTGGCGGCGTTGGCCACATCCGTCCACGGTCCAGTCACGGCCTCCGCAGATTGCAGGGTTCCGGTGCCGGTCCAGGCGAGGACGATGTTTGCGCCGGAACGGTTGATTGAAGTGAACTTCGCCGCCGCGGCTGGCGGCGGCCCAGACGACGCAATGTATTCAATGTGCAGCAACGGCGCCGCCGCCGCGTCGCCTTCGAAAGCTTCGGCGGTCCGTTCCCCACCCGGGTTGGGCGCGATGATGAAGGCGATCGCGTTGCCGGCTGTCCAGCCCGTTTGTCCGATCAGTTCCTGCACGACGGCTGACAAATCCGGCGTGCGCTGGTCCGCTCCGGCCGAACCGATGGAGGCGGCATTCCAGACGGGAATGTTGTTCCAATCCACCGCGGCGGTCGTTCGCGCGCGGCTGGAGACATCGCTGGCCGCCGTGCTGTACTCGACCGGATTGGCGGACCGTTCGCCGAAAATCCGGACCGACGTCGGTTCATCGTCGGCTTCATCGACCGTGAACTGGATGTGCGCGCTCTTGATGGTCGAGCCGGGCGGGATGGTGATGTTCCGAAACCGAATCCCGATCAACTGCGTGTCGGCGCCACCGCCTTCGGTGCCCAGTTCGAGGTCGCTGCTGGTAATGTCGATGGCATTGGCTTCGGTCAAATGCTCTTCGGTGTCGTCCAAGCCGCCGGCCACGCGCACGTCTAGCATGATGACGGATGTTGGCGTTGGTGTCGGCGTTGGTGTCGGCGTTGGTGTCGGCGTCGGAGTGATGGGACGCAGAACCTGCACCAACTCCGCGCCAAAAACGATGTCCGAACTTCCGGCGCCGGATTGGTGAATTTCAACGGCAAACACGTTATCCCCGGCGACGAGACTGGCGCTGGAGATGTCAAATGGGCCTTCATACCTGTTCTCGTGGCCGCCGACAGATAAATTATCGAAGGCCACGTCCACGCCTGCGGCATAGCCGAAACGGTGAACTTCCACGCCGTTGAGGTAAAAGATGCCGCCATCATCGACCACGTGCCGCAACTGAAGCTGCGCCGTCTTCGGATCCCCGGTGAAATTGAAGTGGGTCCGGAAAAAGATCGCGGGCAGAAAATCTCCCGCGTCGTTCATACGGCTGATCGGGGTCCGGATCGGCTCGGCTGTTCCGCCCCCTTCGTCGGCGATCAACGCCGGACCTTGTTCCCAGGCGCTGTCGTTGAAAGCTTTGTCTTTCCACGTGGGTCCCGGATCCGCGCCGGTGCGATCATAGCGCCAGATTTGTTTGTCATCGATGGCAAACAACACCTTCGTGTTGGGCGCCGTGGTGAACGTAAACTCCTGCGTCGTCGTGTGCGCTGGCGTCGCCGTGTCGTTGAACGTCAATTTAACGGCGATTTTGGCTTCCGCCGCAAAATCGGCCGGCGGGTCGTAAGTGATCTTCAGGGTGCTCGTGGCCGCATCCGTTGTGAAGGTGGGCTTGACGCTCTGGCCGCTCACCAGCAATTGCACAGTGCTCTGGTTTACTTTCAACGTGCTCTCCTGGACGATGATTTCGATATTTGAACCCACAGAAACCTGGGTCGCACCATTCGATGGGCTCACCGAACTCACCGAGGGTTCACCCGCGGCGCCAGTAACGATAGTGAGGGTCGGCCGGTTTGCGATGACGAGAGCTTCGGAGGAATCAAAATCCACGCCGTTGCCGCCTGACGGAATGAAAGCCCAGCCGTAATTGGGAACTTTCCCATCCAACCAGTCCTGGATGGTCTTGGGGGGCAAGTCGATCACTTTGAAAACCTGCGCTGCCGTTGCTTCAAACGTGGCATCCGGGTCCACCGCTGCTTCGACACCATCAGGCGTCACGCCATCAGCAGCGACCGCGTCGAACAGGTTCCAAGTCATCGCTTCATCCCATTTCACCAGCATGCGATGGAGCGCTGGTGGGCTGCCTTGATCGGTCAGATGAAGAGTCAACTTCGCGCCAATCACCGTCGAGTTTGGAGGAATCAGACCGGAGCCCGAACCCGATAATTTCTCGAAGCGGATGAGAACATGATTCGCTCCGCCGCCATCTGAACCGTCGATGCTCAGTGCGGCGCGCGCTCCGTCGTCTCGGTCAGGGGTGGCGAAACGGATTTGGGTGTCCAAAGTCCCGGCATATCCATTGACTTCTTCCTGAAACGTGTAGGTTTGGGCGGCCTGGGCGCCATATTGGGATGCTGCGAGCAACGCGCATATTGCAGTGATTACGGATCTCAATTGCATAGTCGTTTTGGGTTTAGGTTTTCGTTGGATTCAACATTGGGCAGGAAGAGCGGCCACCAAATGACGCTTCCGTGAAACTCCCGTCACGTTTACGAATGCAGGTCTGCTGTCCCCTGGGCGGACTCGAATCGGCCGCGAATAGCAAGTTTTTCAGGCTGTCCTCTGCTGGTCTTAGTTCGCCTGCCAGACGCGAAGCCCTTGTCTGAGAATTCCCGGCGCGCCCCGTTCAAGCGCGACGCCTAGCCTGGGCGATAACTGATTGGCTGATAACTCAAGCATCGCAAAAACCCGGACCCCATAGCAAGGTGAAATCTCAGCAGTTTTCGTCTGAGTCAGCGTAAGGCCGACATTCCTGCCGGGCAGTACCGAGGCATTCCTGCCTCGTGAACCGCGAGGTCAGGAGACTTCGCAACTTGCCGGCTGGAAAGCCGGCGTTACGGACAACTCATGGAAGGCACTTCATCGCGCAGACGCCCCTTCCACAGCCCGCACGCAGCGGCCACAGAGGGTTGGATGTACGGCGTGAGAACCTACCTCCGTCTCCCAATGCCAGCAGCGCTCGCATTTTTGGCCGTCGGCGTGTTCGACTTTGAGGCTTTCAGCGTCCGCGGGAGCAGCGACCACGAATTGAGAAACGTTGAGGATTTCTTGGAATTGGCCCCGGTCCGACAGCACGGCCTTCGGGGTGTCCGCGCCGGGAGTCAGAATCACTTTCGCCTCGAGCGCCTTGCCGATGGCTTTCTCCTGACGCTTTTCCTCCAGTTTGGGCAGGATCAATTCCCGATATTTGAAGAAAGTTTCCCAGATCGATTTCTCGTCATCATTGAGCGAAACCGGCTGAGGATGCCATTCAAGCAAATGCACGGAATCGGTTTCGCGGCCCGGGACAAACTCCCAGGCCTCGTCCGCAGTGAAAGCCAGGACCGGCGCCAGCATCTTGCACAGGCTCGTCACCATCCGATGCAGCGCGGTCTGCGTGGAACGCCGGCGGGCGGAATTGGCCGGGTCCGTATAAAGGCGATCCTTCACCAGATCGTGATAGATCGCCGAAAGCTCGACCGCCGCGAACTGGCTGAGCTTCTGGTAAACGACGTGGTATTCGTAGGCGTCGTAGGCCGCGGCGACCTGCTGTTCGAGTTCGCCGAATCTGCCAAGAATCCACCGGTCCAGGCCTGTCAGATGGCCCTCAGCTAGGGCCTGCTGTTTCGGATCGAAATCGTAGAGGTTCGAGAGTTGGTAGCGCAGAGTGTTTCGCAACAAGCGATAGGTTTCCGCAACCTTGTTGATGCGTTCCTCGCTGACGACGATGTCATTGCGAAAATCCTGGGAGACGACCCAGAGGCGCAGGATATCCGCGCCCCACTTTTTGA
>JACPRI010000138.1 GCA_016190065.1 Verrucomicrobiota bacterium | reverse complement strand
GGCGCGCCATGGACGAAGATGATATTCGACGGCTTGATGTCCCGGTGAATCAGCCCGTGCTGGTGCATGTGCCCCAAGGCGGAGGACAGTGAGATCCCGATTTGCAGACATTCATCAAAAGGCAATCTTCGTCTTCGGGCCAGCTCGGTGCGGAGCGTTTTGGGGAGATAGGTCTCTGGGTTGAAGGCCTCGGTCTGCGGGAGCTGCGCGCTGGCCTGCCGCCCTGGCATGCCTTCGACCACAGTCGTTCGCTCGGAGGCGCCGGTTCCTTCAAGGTTGGTCGCCGACCTGATGACGGCATCATCGGCCAGTTCCATCACATAATAGAAATAGCCCCGTTCGTCATTGCGACCGATCTGCAAGACATCCACCAAGCCCTCGTGCGACCGCGAAATCGGCTCGAACTTCTGCATCCCGGCGAACTCGCGTTCGTAGGGCCGGTCGGAGTCAAAGCTCTGCCGATAGACCACTTTGATGGCCCGGTAGGCACCGATGACATTGCGCCCCAGCCACACTTCGCCGTAGCTCCCCACACCAATGCGGCGGATCAATTCGTGGTCGGGAATCTCAATCGGGAAGGGGAGAGGCGGGCTAACGACGCCTGCGGGTAAGAGGACGCTTTCCCGAGCGACGGGGCTATTGCTCCCGAGAAACCTTTCTGCGGAAGGATTCCCGTGCATAAGAATCAGGACGGAACGCGACGCGAACCAGCTTCCTCTGTAGTCCGGTCAACACAATCTGCAATTGATCTATGTCAAGGAAACGCCGGAGAGAACGTAGGCGGCCTAAGCGAAGTTCTTACCGCCGCGATTGCATCCCGCGACGCATGATCTTCAGTGGACCGTGGGTGCGGTGTGCGAGCCGATTCAGAGTCGCATCCATTTTTTGAAAGAACTGGCCAACTTGAAGCGAATTAGAGATGGAGCCGTGTCGAGCAACGCGTCCGGTGGATCGCCGAGTGCATTCTGGTCGCCGGATCCTAGGTTGTGTAACGCCCAGTGATGCTTCGGCCACGGAGTCGATTCGAATCGTTGACCGCTATCGCCATGATCGGGAATCCATTCAAGACACACGGAACCGCGACGCTTTGTTTGCCCGCCAAGGCCGTGAGTGACAGCCGTAAGACCGTCAAACTCGATTTGGAGGAATTTGGGCTCAAATCGTTTTTCTCACACTTGACTGTCCTCGCGGATCTGGGTCTGGGCTCGGCGCTCCTTTTTCTCGTTGCCGAAGCATGGCCCTGGCCGCCGAGTCCAATTCCGATGTCCAGCCGGATCCTATCGTTCTTGGCGATCCTGGCCCTGCTGGGCTGTGTGCATTACCTACAGCGAACAATCGAATGCTATCGCTTTGTTGATCCCCGTGCGAGAGCACTTTATGAATCATGCCGTTTTCTGAAATTTGAAAAGGTAAAGAAGCTGGCCGATGCGCAATCCGTTCTCGCGATTGGCCCGAGGGCCCAGAACTCGCGAGGGGGCAAGGGCAAGACCTGGTGTAAGTACCAGCTTGTTCTCGTGCGGAAGGATGGGCGGATCGTGCCTTTGACCTGCCGCGAATCGTTTGACATTTCAGCGAACCTCTCCCTGAAGGCTGAGACTCGCCAAGAGAGGCGTTGTTTGAACCGTCTAACCGGCGAGGCAAAGCGTGTCGCGTCCGAACTGGGTTGCCCCGTCTTTATCGGCCGCCTTCGAATGGATATCCGTGTCCGGAAGAACGCGTCGGGCTCGACCGAAATTCATTTCATTTCGGGGAACGCGGCAGAATCCTGGCGCGCGGTTAAGTTTGCTGCGATCCTGCTTCTCCTTCTCGGAGGCGTTTATAGTGTGCTCTGGCTCTTTCTTGCGCGTTAACGTGAGCTCGAAACAGGGACATCGGAGCGCGATACCTCGGCACAATGCGTTCGAGAGAAGCAGGTACGTGGCACCCGATGACCAGGTCCGGAAGGTTATCTTGGGAGTTCCAAGCAACCGGAAATTACAGAGAAGTCGCCAGGATAGAGTACACCGGTAGGTGATCGGATGTCGCGTTTCCCCTTTGGCTGGCAAACTCTCGCTCAACTCGAACACCAGAATGAGCACAAAGTCCCACGAACAGAGCCAGACCATGTCAATGAAGATAGGGGTTGCGATCACAATAAAAGGAAACTAGCTGCGGAGATTTTTTCGCTCCTCCGTCGCGAATAATTCAGTGTTACTTCTCAGAATTCCAGGCCGACTTTTTTCAACAGTTCGCGGTATCGCGATTCGGACAACAGATCACGCGAGAACAGGTCCAGTTTTAGATACATGAGCTGGTCGTCATGTTCGTCGAAGGCTTTTTCAAACAGGGTGAGCGCCTGTTCCCGGTTGCCCAAGCCCAAATGGATCAGCGCGAAGTCGTATGGAGAGACCCGGCGCACGCGAGCGATTTCTTTGAGCCGCTCAAGTTGGAGTTGCGCCTCAGCGGGGCGCCCTGACTTCGCAAGCGCGTAGCCCAGAAAGGCGACAAGCTTCGCGCTGTTCGGGTTTCGGCTCACCCCCGGCTGCAAATGAGAAACGGCCCGATCGTACTTGCTGTTCTCCATATAAATCCATCCGACGAAAGCCGGGGCAACGTTGCGATTCGGGTCAATTTCGACGGCAAGGCGATATTTTTCCAGGGCCTCGTCCAAGCGCCCGAGAGCGGAGAGAGCGCCGCTTTGCCTCAGTAGAGGTCGAGCAGAAAATGGATCTGCTCTGGCCGCTTCATTGGCTTGTTCCAGAGCCTCCTGGTTGCGACCCAAACACTCCAGGAACTGGACATACCAAATCCGCGCCCCGGCGTAATCGGGATTGAGCGCGATGGCGCGCAAGTACGCTTCCTCAGCTCCAGCCCAGTCCCAGTTCATCTGCTTGAGCCAGGCGATTGTGGTATAGGCTTCGGCAAGTTGGTTGTCGATCGCCGAGGCCCGCTCCGCGTGGCGCATGGCTTTTTCCCGGGCTTCCGTGGCGGCGATATAGCCGTGGTCCGCGAGCATTAAGTAGCAGTCGGCCAAACCGGTATGAGCGAGTGCGTAATTGGAGTCGGCAGCCAAAGCTTGCTTAAAGGTTTCAATGGCTCGGTTAGCGCTTTCCTCGGTTCCCTGGTTCCACGACCACCGGCCCTGCAAGTAAAGCGCATAGGCCTCGAAGCTGGCCGTCGATTTGCGCGCCATGCGTTGCCGCTTCGATTCAGCCAGCTTGACGTCCAATCCTTCAGCGACCCGTTCCGCGGCGTTGATCACAATGCCGAACATCTCTTTCATCTCGGCAGAGTATATTTCTGACCAGATCGGAAACCCGTCGCTCCCTCGAATCAGTTGGACGTTGAGCCGGAATTTGGTCCCCACTTTGCGCACGCTCCCATCCACCAAGGCTTCGACTCCAAGCCGCCGCGCGGACTCGAGCCGGTTGCTCGCCGTGTTGATGCCGAAGGCCGTATTCCGCGGCACGACCCGGAACTCCCCGGCCTTGGTCAGGGTATTGGCCAACTCCTCCGCCAACTCGTCGCCGAGATATTCATCCGACTTGTCCGGACTTTGATTGGCGAAGGGCAGCACAGCGATGGTTTTTCCCGCCGGCAGGGGAAGGCCTTTGACAGAAGGACCGGGTGCTTTCGGAGTGCCCAGGCGTATGACGGCCGGCGCGAGCAAGCTCACGGCGGCGATCAACAAGACGGCCACGATCCCAGGCAGCGCGAGCCGCTTGGCCAGCGTGATTCGGTGTTCACGCACGCGTTTGTGTTTGATCGACCGTCCTCCCTGCAGCAGCGCCAGTTCGGTGTGCATCTCTTCCGCCGACCGGTACCGAGCGCACGGCTCATTCGCGCACGCCTTCAGAATGATCTCATTGAATTCCGCCAAGCCCGACCGGTCCGCGTTGCTCCTTAAGTCGGGCGGTAGTTCCGGAAAATCATGCCGGTCTTTGCCCGTGCTGATCTCGTATAGAACTTTGCCCAGACTAAACAGATCCGCCTGCGCCGTCCCCGGCCCTTCGGGCGGAATAAATCCCTCGGTCCCGACAAACGAGCGCGCTTCCCCGACGTCGGCCACCAAACCGATATCCGCCAGTTTGGGCGCGCCATGG
>JACPRI010000118.1 GCA_016190065.1 Verrucomicrobiota bacterium | reverse complement strand
CGACCATGTGGCCGGTGCGGTCGAAAACATGGATCACGCTTCCTTCAGGAAGCGATGCCTTGGCGGCTTCATGGTTCATGACCGCGACATCGAGCGCCGTATAGACGATCCGCATCAGTCTCCCTTTCTCATTGAAGAGCGGATGGCCCAAAAGCAGGCTGGGGTTGAGCGGGCCTTCGGCAGCCTGGTAGTTGCCGATTGCGAAGTCGCGCGTCTGGCGGACTCGCTCAACGTGGGCTTGATTGGCCCGGTTGGTCGGCGCCATCCGGCCAAACGTGGAGGAAACCAGATTGCCGTTGGTCTCGATCAGACCGAAATCGGTGTAGTTGGTGTAGAGCTTGACGAGATTCGCAAAGAAAGTGTCGAAGCTTGCAATGTTGGTCCCGCGCCCCTGCGGGAATTGAGACAGCGCCGCCAGGAGCTGCCGCGCGGCCTCCACCAGCGCCGCCTGATTCGCCGCCGCGGATTGGACGACCTCGATGGCGTTTTTCTCGACCTTGAAAACTCCAAATCGCCGCTGCTCCAGGCCAGTGTAAACCGCCAGAACCAAAGCAGGAATAACTGGCACCAGAACCAGCAGCAGCAACCGTGTCCGAAGTCCCATAGTCTATCCTTGAGGGGATTGCCAGCGCTCCAGTTCAACCTTCAGCCGCTCCAAAGGCAACCCGACGACGTTGAAATAGGAGCCCACCACATCTTGCACGAGCACATCCCCGCCTTCCTGGATCGCGTAACCGCCCGCTTTGTCGAGCGGATTCATGGAAGCCAGATAGCGGTCGATCTGTGCCGTGCTCAAAGGCCGAAAGGTCACTTCCGTGATCTCGGCGAAAAGCCGTTCCTGCCGATGGCGGAGATGGATCAGAGAGACGCCGGTGACGACCTGGTGGGTGTTGCCCTGCAACTGCTGCAACATCCGCCGCGCTTCGGCAAGATTGGCGGGCTTGCCGAACAGGTTGCCTTCCAGGGTCACGATCGTGTCGGCGCCGAGCACCAGGTAATCCGGGAATCGCTTGGAGACGGCGCGCGCTTTTCGGTAGGCGTTGATCTGGGCGAGTTCCGACGGGGTCAATTGCTCGTGAAGCACCTCGGGCGTGTCGCTGGACATGACCTGGAATTCCAGGTCGAGCCGGCGCAGCAACTCGCTTCGTCTCGGTGACGCCGAGGCGAGAATCAGACGGGGCAGAGCCATGATTTTTGCCAGGAGAAGTCCAAAGGCTTCAGCAAGCGAAAATGGGAGTTTATATCCGCTCCGGCAAGACTTCCAAACCGGCTGATCGTGCAACAAACCGTGCCGAGGGTTCAAAGCTCAAAAAGCCTGTGAATCCACTCACCGAGGCAAGGCTCGCGTGGAGGCATTGCAGTGGTGAGGGTGGAGTTGATGCGCCGGTGGGGCCAACCTGTTCACGGTTCAACCTGAGTGACACCGCGAACGCAGCATTCCAGTTGACTCTTAGTTCGGGGAAAACTCCCTCGCCTCGATAATATCCCCAGAGCCGCAGCCCCTCCGCAGCAGCCCGCTGTGTATTTCCGGAAGCTGCCAACCCTTTGAAGAGCATTCCTTCAGTCTGAAGGACGTGAAGACTGTTCAACGAATATGGAGGCGGAAACTTTTTCATGAGCTCCCACGCGAGTCTGCGTCCGGGGACTTTCAGCAAGAGGCAGGCCAGGAATTTCGGCTCCAGATAAGGCGTCACTACACCTCCATGCCGCGCAGCACTGAAAGGCCTGCAGATTCTGGATACTCCAATTCTTCTAGAGCCGCCAGGAAGTCTGGCCGTGGCACGGATGCGCCCGTTGGCTTCGCGCCTGGCCTATGCAGCCCGCGGCGAGCTGATGACTCGGCCTCGTCGTTGAAAACCAACACGCTTTTCTTCAGAATCCTGAGGTGAAGCCCCGGGGGCATACGGCGCTGCACCGCACGCAGCATGAGACACACCCCATGGTCCGTGCATACCTCACCACAGGCTCTCTTCAATTCGTCCCTCAGCCGACTCAAGGGTATTGCATGGCCCGGCTGACCGACGAGGAACTCGCGCAAAAATGTGGTGCAGTTTCGCAAGTGTTTTTCAAGTTTGTCCATGACATCGATGCAGTTGTACTCCACTGGATTTTGCTGCTGCTGTCAAGCTGGGCAACGAAGGCAGCAAAATGAGAACGCGGCCCAGCTCCGAAACCTCCGTCCGCACACCTGAAGGAAAAGCTCACGCTGAACACGATCGGAACTGGGTGTCATCGAACGCGACCCTCACTCGAGGGTTCAGGTTGTCTTACGGCCGAATGCTCGTCCCGTCTTTTCTCCGCACGGGCCGCCAGTAACCGGGATCGGCGGGATACGGAAATTTTTTTGCAAGTTCCTCATTGAGGTCCACCCCCCAGCCGGGCGCTTCGTTCACGTGCATGTAACCATTCTTCATCGCCGGGCAGCCGGGGAACACGTCTTGCGTCGCCTGCGTGAAGCGGACGGCTTCCTGAATGCCAAAATTAGGAATCGCCAGATCCAGGTGCGCATTGGCCGCGTGGCCGACCGGAGAGACATCGCCGGGACCATGCCACGCGCTGCGCACTTGGAACCACTCGGCCAGCGTGGCGATTTTTCGCGCCACACTCAGCCCGCCGACTTGCGAAATATGGACCCGGATGAAATCAATCAGCCGCTCCGAGATCAGGCCGACCCATTCGTGCGGGCTATTGAACAGTTCGCCCATGGCCAGCGGCGTGGCGCACTGTTGCCGAAGCTGCTTGAAGTACCCAATCTGCTCCGGCGAAAACGGGTCTTCCATGAAGAAGGGGCGGTATTTCTCGACTTCCTTGCAAAGATTGATCGCGTCCATGGGTTCGATCCGCTCGTGGATGTCGTGCAGCAACTCGATCTCATCGCCAAATTTGTTGCGGACATGCTCGAAGGCCTTGGGCGTGATCTTGAGATACGGCCGCGGATCCATGTGCGAATCCGACGGCAGACCGAAGCCCGCTTCTTTGAAGTGAGGGTCTTTCGAAAGCTGCGGCGAGCCGTAGGCGCCAACCTGGATTCGGATGTGGCGAAAGCCTTGCCCCTGGATGCGAGCGACCGAGTCTTCCAGTTGTTGCAGGTCGCGCCCGCTCGCGTGCGAGTAGCAATCGACTGCGAAGCGGCATTTGCCGCCGAGCAACTGATACACGGGCAGGCCGGCGCGTTTGCCTTTGATATCCCAAAGCGCCTGGTCCAATCCGCTGAGCGCGTTGTTCAGAACCGGTCCGTTGCGCCAGTACGAACTCGTATAAGCGGTCTGCCAGATGTCTTCGATGTTGTCCGCGTCGCGGCCGCGGCAGAAGGGATCGAGATATTCATCGACGGCCGTTTTCACGGGGAGCGGGCGTTGTTGAAAAGTCCCGCAGCCCAATCCGTACAGGCCCGGCTCGCTCGTCTCCACTTTGACGACCAGGAGGCGGATGTTTTGCGGCGCGGTTAGAATCGCGCGCACTTTAGTGATTTTGAGCGGCGCGGAGTTTTTGGCGGGCTTCGTCGCGGCAGTGTTGTCTTGCGCGAAGAGCGGGTTGAGTTTTGCGAGGCAGCCCAGAGCGCCGGCCGTGGCGCCCAGACTGAACGTTTTCATCACATCTCGTCGGTTCATTTTGTCTTCTTTCCTTAAGGATTGTCGTTGTGAAGGCCACCAATCGCGCACTTTGGGCTTGGCCGTCAATGCTCATATTGACCTGCAATCAGATCCGGTCAAAACGAAACGGCTCAATGCGATGACTACTTGGGCCACGCTTCCCATCGCCTTGCTCAGATTCACTCGAAAGTCGGACGCCGCCGCGCTATCGGCGCTGTCCGTCACACCTCGGATTTCCACGAACGGCACGCCGCTGAACTGGCTGGCGCGCGCTCCACCGGCGCCTTCCCAGGCCACCACGAGCGCCCCAGTTTGTTCGTGAATTTCTGCCCGTCTTCCGATTGCCACCACGTCTTCATCGCCACTCGCGATAGGGCCGTAGTGGACCTGGAAGGCGACCTTCGACGACAAAGCTTGCCGGCACCGCTGCAACACTTTTTCCGAACCGCCAAAGCGCGGCACTAGCGGTTTCCCGAATCGATTCCGAATATCATGCTCCACGGTCTCAGTCGCAATGACGACGTCTCCCACAGACAGGCCGTCCACCAGCGCGCCCGCAGCTCCGGCGCAAATGACCAGGTCCCAAGGTTGCTGGCCGATCAAGTAGGATGTTTGAACGGCGAACTGCGTCTTCCCCAGCCCTCCCTTCGCAACGGCAAGTTCCAAAGCGGGGAAGTGCCTGACCGAAAGCTTTCCCGAGGCCGCGGGCTGGCCCTCATATCCTTGCTCGCGGCAGGCTTGCAAAAAGCCATCGAGTTCTTCCTGAGTTGGAACGACCACAAGTATCTTCAGGGCAGAATTCCCGGCGGCCATTTGGAGCGCGGGGGTCATGACGTTCGTTCCGGGCGAACAGGAATAAAATAGTCGCGCCCCGGTCGAAGTCCACCCCATCTTTTCGACTCTGCGACTTTTGCCTTTTGCGGCAAGCCGCTTTTCCAGATACTCACGGCACATGGCGGATTTGCCGATCATGGCGATCACAGGGATGGCTGTCTTTGCGGCCGCGAGCGCGTTCTTTGCCGTGGCGGAATCTGCGCTGTTCTCGCTCGGCAAATGGCGCGCCCAGGAGTTGGCGGAACGTTCGCCGGATCTGGGAAACAAGGTCGTGCGCCTCCTCAATGAGCCTCAGGACTTGCTCGCCACCATCGTGCTGGGCAATACGTTCGCCAACGCCGGATTGGTCGGGACGGCGCTCTGGCTGGGGCTGGAAGGCAGTTGGCAGATCGGCTGGACCATCGCGGGCGCGTTGCTGGTGATTCTCGTGCCTTGCGAGGTGATTCCCAAAACACTGGCGGTTCGCGACCCGGAAGCCTGGTCGTTGCGCCTGGTGAAGCCGGTGGCGTTTTTGCAAGCGGTGTCGAAACCGCTGCGGCGCGTGGCCCTTGCGATGAACACGATGATCCTCCGCGCGATCGTTCCGGAGTCGGTCAAACCCCGCAGCACGATGACGGAGGCGGAGTATCAAGAGTTGATCGAGATGGCTTACCAGCAAGGCGCGCTGCGCAAATCGGAGAAGGAAATCATTCTGCAAATCATCAGTCTGGATCAGCGCACCGCCAAGGATGTCATGAAACCGCGCGCGCAAATGGCCTGCATCCCGGACGATCTCTCGATCGAGGACATGATTGCGGCGGCGCGCAAATTCAAGCACCGGCGGCTGCCGCTCTATGATGAAACGCCCGACACCATCGTGGGCATCCTGAACACGCGCACGCTGCTGCTCGACCCGCACGTCGATCTCGCGGAGGCAATCGAACTGCCGTCGTTCGTGCCGGAGACGATGAATTTGCTGCAATTGTTCAAAAGCTTGCAGCGGCAGCAGCGCGGGCTGGCGATGGTGCTGGATGAGTTCGGCGGCACCGCCGGCTTGGTGACGATGGAGGATATTCTGGAAGAAGTCGTCGGCGAACTCCATGGCGAAGGCGAAGCACAGGGCTTTATCATGGAGAAACTCGGCGAGGGCCGCTGGCGCATCCACGGCACGATGCGGGTGGACGATTTCCGCCGTGAGTTTCCGGCGCTCGGGGAGATGCCGGAAGTGGATACGATGGGCGGGCTGCTGATGGCGCTGCTGGAAGTGGTCCCGGCGCAGGGCGAAAGCGCGCTCTTTTCCGGTTTGCGCCTGACCGCGCACGTGGCGGATGAACGGCGCGTGCGGGAGGTATTGGCCGAAGTGGTGAGGAAGTCGTGAACAGGGCAAGTGCCATGACCTCACCTGCATTTCTTGGAACCAAGCTATCGGCGGTTGGCTGAGATGAACCTGGATTGGCAATTCTTCTTGTTTGTCGGGCTGTGCGTGGCCCTGTCGTTTTTGTTTTCCGGAATGGAGGCAGGCGTGTTCGCCCTCAGCCGGCTGCGCATTCGCCAGCAGGTGCGCGCCGGCAACCAGCGCGCGGCGTTGTTGCACGGATATCTGGAGAACTCGGAGGATTTTCTTTGGACGATTCTGATCGGGAACACGCTCACGACGTTCTTGGCGTTCAGCATGATTGTGGCCGCGCTGTTCGATGCCTTGAGCAAGCAACCGCCCCTGTTTTTGGCTGCCTTCCTGTTGATCGCATTCTCCTTTTACACGCTGTGCGATTTGCTGCCGAAAATGCTGTTTCAGCTTTTCCCGACGCGGCTTTGCCTCGCGCTGGCCGTCCCGTTCCGGTTCATTCACTTGAGTTTGTCGCCGCTGGTTTCGTTGCTGGCGTGGTTTTCCAATCGATTGATCCGCTGGACCGGAGCGGCGAGTTTCAAAGGCCAGTTGTTCGGCAGCCGGAGCGAACTGCGAATGATGACGCAGGAATCGGCGCCCGGACTGACGACCGAAGAGCGGGCCATGATTGCCCGCGTGTTGGATTTGCAGAATCTCACTCTGCGGTCGATTGCCGTCCCGCTTCAGAAAGTGATCGGCGTTGCTCAATCCGCTTCCGCCCACGAATTGCTCAGGCTTTGCCAGGAACATCATCTGACGCGCCTGCCGGTTTGGCAAACGGAAGGAACTGTCCGCCGGATCGTGGGCGTGGCCAATTTGCGCAGTTTTCTTTATGCGCCGAATTTTGATGCGGACAAGACCGCGGGCGCGTACGTCACGCCTGCGCTCTATCTCCGCGAAGAACTTCGACTGGACGAGGCGCTGCGGCGGATGCAGCGCAGCGGCCAACGGCTGGCGATCGTGCTGGGACCCGACCAACGCGAGATGGGCGTCGTCAGCTTGCAGGACATTTTGAAGGTCATCTTTGGCGAGATCAGCCTCTAACCGAGCTTCAGCCGTCGAGTTCGGCAACGTACCGGAGGATGGCGCCGACGCTTGAAGTTCGCGGTCGCCGCGGGATAATCGCAAGGTGCGCGGTTGCCCGAAAAAGCGTTCCTTCGTCATCTTGTTTGCTCTCCTGTCCATCGGCCTGGCAATGTTTTTGATTCGGCTTTCGCGCGAATCCCCAAGCTCCAGGCAGTCCATTGCTCCCAGTGACCGGCTCAGCCAGGAACTCGCCACAACGCTAGCGGCCTTGGAAACGAAGGAGCAGAAAGTCGCGGAGACGATTTGGGCCAAGGAACTCCTCGCGCAGGAATGCGGCCGGACGCTCGAGGCACTCTGGGATTCGCTCAACGCCGCGACGAACAAACTGGATCGCCTCGCCGATTTCCCCGTCGGTGAAATTGTGCTCGGCAATTGGAGCCAGGCGCAGAGCCTGCCACCCGGAGTTGAACTGCGGAATCCGATTGCGGCCGGCGGTTCGCTCTCGACCGAACAATGGCGGCGATTCGTCGCAGAGTTTGCGCGCTCCGGTTGGCGCCTCGAACAAACGGAATTTCGCCACATTCGTTTCGACACGGACGAAGGGGGTCTGCCGTGGCGAAGCCATTTCTATTTCTCGGGCCACCTGACCAAGACGGCGCCGCTGGAACGCGCCGTTCTGGAAGGCGATCTGATTGTGGATTGGGCCTCAAAGCCGTCGCGCGAGGAACTGGCGAGCGTGAAACGGATCGATGCCAGCCGTTTGTCGCTCAAAACCAGAGGCGGCGAACCGCCGTTTCGTCCGATCCTCATCGAAGCCATCACGCCGCCGGAGAAGGCTGGCACGATCGATCCCCTCATCCTCTACGATCTGGACGGAGACGGCTTGTCCGAAATTATCCTGGCCGCGAAGAATCAAGTTTATCGTCGTCGCGGCGAGGATCGTTACGAGCCGGAGCCGTTGTGCCGGACTCCGCCCGGATTGATTTTCACTGGAGTCATGGCCGACCTCGAGGGAGATGGCGCAGCGGATTTTCTGTGCGCCAAACCGCAGGGATTGATTTTGTTCAAAGGCTCTGGCCGTGGCGCTTTCGATGAACCCGGACGCCTCGCGTGGACGGCAAATCCGCGCCTGCAAAATGCCTCGGTGTTGACCTGCGGCGACATCGATCACGACGGCGATCTCGATCTGTTCCTCGGTCAATACAAGATTCCCACGCTCGGCCAGATCTTGAGGCCAAATTTTCACGACGCCAACGATGGACATCCCGCCTACTTGCTGCTGAATGATGGCCACGGGAATTTCACCGACGCCACGTCGGCATCGGGCTTGGAAAAGAAGCGCTCCCGGCGCGTCTTCAGCGCGTCCTTCGCCGATCTCAATGACGATGGCCACCTGGACCTGCTGGTCGTGAGTGATTTCGCGGGTGCCGATCTTTATCGGAATGACGGGCGTGGCCATTTTACCGATGTCACGCCGGAATGGCTCCCGGAAGCGCACGCGTTCGGCATGGCACACGCGCTGGCCGACTTCGACGCGGATGGGCAGCTCGATTTCCTGATGATCGGAATGAACTCTCCGACGGTCGATCGGCTGGAGCATCTGGGGTTGACGCGCCCCGGGGCCAGCGAGGACCGAAGCATGCGAAGCCGAATGACGTTCGGGAACCGGCTTTATCTGGCGCGCTCTGCATCCGGCTTTGCCCAGACGCCGTTGAGCGATTCCATCGCGCGCTCCGGGTGGTCGTGGGGAGGCAGCGCTTTCGATTTTGATAACGACGGATTCCCCGACGTTTATGTCGCCAACGGCCACGAATCGAAGCAGACCGTGCGCGACTACGAGCCGGAGTTTTGGCTGCACGACATTTACGTGGACGATTCGGCCAAAGACGCGGCGGCGACGGCCTATTTTACCAGCAAATTCGCCCGGACGCGGGGCCGCGGCTGGTCCTACGGCGGTTACGAAAAGAACCGACTTTACCTGAATCAGCGCGGTGAATCGTTCGTTGAAATCGGCCACTTGCTGGGCGTCGCGCTCGAACAGGATGCGCGCAATGTTGCCGCCGATGATCTCGATGGCGACGGACGCATGGATCTGCTGGTGACCACATTTGAAGTCTGGCCGGAGGCGAAGCAAACCTTGTGGGTGTTCAAGAACACGCTCGCCGATGGAGGCAACTGGATTGGGTTTCGATTTCACCAGGAAGCCGGAAGATCACCGGTGGGAGCCCAGGTGACGCTCCGCTCCAATGGCGGCAACGTCGTTCGGCAAATCGTGACCGGAGATTCCTACCGCTCGCAACACGCCAACACCGTGCACTTCGGTCTAGGTAAGGCCGATCGCGTGGAGCGCGTGGAAATCCGATGGCCCGGACGCCCCGAGACGACACTGCTGGGACCTGAGCCGAATCGCTATCACGCCATCCGCGCGACCCATTAGGGCTCTCGTTCGGCTCGTGATCCGTCCTTGGACGCACGTAATCAGCAATCAACGTCAATGCAGCATGGGCTCGCGCGCCAGGACTCGCGAACCTGCGAACGGGAGAGAGCCATCAGCTCGGCACCGCGTCCGGGTTTTACTTGCGATGAAGAACTTATCCGGACTAGCCTCTGCCTCGTTCGCAAAGCCCGGCTCCTATAAAAGCCCATCGACCTGTCGGCTAACAGACACGGTGTCGATCCTGCGCAGCCCGGGAGTGCGGCCGGCTGCTTCGCCAAAGATTGCGTATGTCTGAATCTGCCATTCGATCTTTCTCTTACGTGTCTCTCAAAGACTGGTGTCGCCGTGTAGAAACGGTGGGGCAAATGCTGGCCAGTCCCGAAAGCTACTATGTTCATCGCGCGGCTGACCTGGAAATGTTCGGCCCACCCGACTGGTTCGCGGTGGGGGATGACGTGGATGTCCGCCGTTATGGATCGGGCGAGCTCGTGTGCGATGAAGTTTTCGCCTTGAGAATTCGCCATTCCTCACTCTGGCGCGATGAGACCTTCATGGCGTCGGTCGAAAACGTCAGAGTGCTCCGCGACAACTTTGGCGAAGGACGCTACCTCGTTTTTCTTGCGGACGCGATCGCCGCGGGAGAATCGTACCAATCCGCCGCGCAGGCCGACCTCATATCGCACCTGAACGGTGAACAGTTGGCTTTTCCGTACAAGGGTCAAACAATCCGCGTCAATTTGTATCGGGATTGGACTTCAGATTATGAAGTGCAAGGGCCCTGCGTTCTGATGTCCCACACCTGGATGAACAACTATGCGCACACATTGATCGAGTTGCTTCCACGATTCTGGTGGTTGGAAGTCGTCCGTGAACTGCGTCAGTACCCCTTGCTCCTGCCCAAACCGAAAAATCGCCATCATGCCGAACTGCTCGGTCCGCTGGTGCAGGGATTGACAACCTTTGAGTTGACAGAGCCGTGCGCGCGCTTCCAACGGCTCTTTATTCCGACCTTCCTTGCGAATGGCGGCTATTCGCGTGAACAAATCGCTTGGACCGATAGCACCGTCCGCCGACTGCTCCACGTGACAACCCCGCCGCGGCGAGCTCGTCGAATCTACGTCTCGCGGCGTGACGCGGCGACACGCCGTGTCCTCAATGAACCAGATTTGCTGGCCCGACTTGAACCCTTTGGATTTGAAACCCATGTCCTCCGTGAAAAGAGCGTGCGCGAACAAGTTGAGCTCTTTAGCGAGGCCGAGATCGTGGTCATGCCTCACGGCGCAGGCTGTGCCAACATCATGTTCTCGCCTCCGGGGGCACTCCTTTTGGAGTTGCTGCCGTCGGACTACCGTCACCCGATGTATTGGATCATTTCCAAACTGCGTGGAGTGAAATACGCGCGCCTCGTGTACCCGCCGCTGAATGACCGTCGTGATATGAGGGTGTATCCAGACGCCGTGGCTCAAATTGTCCGCGCTTATCTCGACGGCTAAAGGGCCTTCCTCCGTTCCTTAACGAGCTTCCTACCGATACAGGATATAGCCGGTTCGTTCCCGGTACCAGGCGAAATCCAGTTTACCCGCGGCATCAAAGGGCTGCGTGGAGAAACTGAATCTTACAGGATAAACGGATCTCGCGCTTTGCCATTTCTTGATCTCCGCGTGCCCGTCGGCAAACGAGAATCCACACGCTCGGTTATGGAAAGAGGCCGGAAGATCGCCCCACTGGCTGGCGTTGATATCGACGATGAAAAAGCCGTCGTTGATCGAATCCGGATGCTCATCGACCGTCAGCCATGTCATGCCGGGATTCGGGACGTGGGACGTTTTGAGGAATTGGCGGTATTGGCCGCCGGCGTACCAGCTCTGCCCTTTCCAACTGATGTCGCCCGGATTGCCGCTCGATTTGCCAAACAGAGCGTTCATCGCGTTGCTTCGCAACCGGCTCTTCCACCCTTTGGCTTTTTGCTGCGGGCTGACGAAGTTGTCGGCGGGACACTTGTAAATAGCAAGAGCGGCGGTGGTGTAAGGAGCGAGCACGCCGTTCTGCACCCACAAGACATTGGTGTTGCTGACATCTGCGGCCCCCGTTCCGGCGCCCCAGGTGATGACATTGTTGACCCAGTTGTCGAACTTCCGGGAATTGATCGCGGATTCTGTGTCCGGAATCGTGAAATTGTTGGCACAGCCGTCATCAAAATCGCCTGCGTATAAATGCCAGGCCTTGAGCAATTGCTGGTTGTTGCTCATACAGGAAATCCCTTGCGCTTTGGTTTTGGCCTTCGCCAAAGCCGGCAAAAGCATGCCGGCCAGAATCGCGATGATAGCGATGACGACGAGCAATTCGATCAAGGTGAATCCGGCGCCACGTGAACCCTGAGAATGATTGTTTTTCATACGTTTCATTAAGATATGGGTTGACTGACACCAAATGGAGGAATCAGTGCGGTGCATCATAGGCCTTGTGAAGAAGGGTTCAACTTTTTTTTGCCGAACAACGCGGGCAATTAGGTTCAAACCAAGTTGCCATCTGGGGTGAAGTCCCCGTACGGAATCGGTGATTACCTTCTACCAGAAGTCACGGGTTGGCAGTATGGTCCTGGACCAAGCAAAGCTCGTTAGATGGGTTTGGGCCGACCTGACGCAACCCCTTGTCGGGTAGAGACCAAATGCACCTTGGGCCATGCGTGGCTTAAAATGAGCAGTCCGGTGAACGGTCTGATTTTATTGGTCGAAGACAACCCTGACGATGTGTTGTTCTTCAAGCGGGCGATGGAACAAGCCGGCTTGCGCCGCCCATTGTATGTGGCGAATGATGGTCGGATGGCGATCGAGTACCTGGACGGCACCGGGGATTATGCCGATCGCTCGCGGTTCCCGTTGCCCTGTTTGGTTCTGCTGGATTTGAAGCTCCCGCGCGTGTCCGGCCTCGAGGTCCTGAAGTGGATTCGCAGCCAGGCGAAGCTGAAGTCGCTCATCGTGATCATGCTTGCGGCTTCGCATCTGGATGAGGGCATTCCCCGATCCTACGAGATCGGAGCCAACTCGTTTCTCGTGAAGCCTACTTCTCCAATCGAGTTGGCCAAGATGCTGCGGCTGGTTAAAGAATACTGGTTGGATTTGAACCGCGCGCCGCCGACAGCTTGACCATGGACCTGCGGAGGTGGATTCAAGAAGGAACGCGGACAACTTGTCCGCGCGGCGTGGCGGGATTCTTCAGAAGCGCGCGGGCAGGCGGCCCGCGCTCCTTTCGAGGCCGGCGAGGATTTTTGGCTAAAGTTTCATTCGACATTGCCGATTCTAAGAATGCGGGTTTGGCCTATTCATGCCCGTTAGTTCCTCAGGCGGCTTTGTGCATTGAGCCGCCTTTTTTGCGATCACAGGCCGTGGATCGTCTGGTGAAGCGGACCGAGATCCGGGTCGCGCAGGGCCTGCTGTTTGATTTCGTCGGCGTTTCCTAGCGCCTGCGCCATTTTGAACCAGGACATTGCTTCGTCGAGTTTGCCCATCTGGCATTCGTAGCAAGCCAGATTGTACGGCACGCTCCATTCTTTGGGGAATTTCTCGATGGCCGGAAATAAGGCGTCGAACGCTTCCCGGTAACGCTTTTCGTAAAAGAGCGAGTTCGCGTAGTTCTGCCAGCTCGAAATCTCGCCGGGCGCGGCCCCGACGAGCCGCTTGCCAACGTCGGCGCACGCTTTCCAATCTTTCATCTTCGCGTGGACGTGCCAGCGCAGCAGGAGGATATCCGGGTGTTCCTGCAACGTCGGCGAAATCCGCTCCAATTCGTCGAGCGCGTCGGGGTAACTCCCCAGCACCAGCCAGCCTTCTGCGGCGGAAAAATGGTAACTGTCCGGTGGTTCGAGAGCAGTCATGGTTCTGGTCACGAGATCAACTGGCTCGTCAAGGCAACAGGATATTTGCAGCCCGCACACTCGCGCCACACTTTACTTCGCGGGTGAACCCTGCGGTTTCGTCAACGCGCGGCGAATCTGGTAATTGGTCAACCCGACGTAATTCAACTGCTGGTAGTTTTTGAGGACAACCCCCTTGGAGGCGAGCCAGCCGGAAACTTCATACGGCCCGGCGTTGGTTCGATCCTGAAATTCCGGGATCAAAAGCCCGATCACACTCTGGTCGATCAAGATATTGTCGCCTTCCTGCGGAAGATCCTCGGAGCGGGCCGCGCCCTGGCTCGTCACCACAAGCGCCGCGTCCTCGAACGCGCGCACCAAATCCTGAATCGGTTCGAGGCGGTTGGTGGCCGGAGGTTCGGCGGGAGGCGGCTGGATGGGAATGTTTCGCGCCAAGAGATCTTGGCGTATCTGTTCGTTCTCGGCTCGCAGGCGGGCGATCTCCGCGTCAAAGCCACGAAGGCGCTGGAGTTCGTCGTTGTCTTTGCGCAGCCTGGCGAGGTCTTGATTCGCCGCCCGCAACTTCTTTACTTCCTGGTTTTCGGTGCGAAGCCTTTCCAATTCCAGCCGATGGCCGGCGGAGGCAGCCGCGGGAGTCGAGTTCGATCCGCAGCCAGACCAGAGAGAAAGGAACGCGATGGCGACCAGAGCGATGAAACCATGCTTCATAAACAAACTGAAAGTCGGTCAATTGAGGATTTGGAAAGAATCGAAAAAAGTTTGGGCTTCCGGCGATTCGAGGCCCTTCGAGCCGGCGATCACCATCAGGCTATACATTCTCTTATTCGCGAGAAAAATGCGCTGACGCACGGTATATCCGCCCTTGACCGAAGCCAGAAACTCTCGTCCCGGATAATTCTTGTGCGTGATGGGTTTCTCACTGATCAGTTCCCCGCGCAAATCGGACAAAGCTTGCTTTTGGACGGCGTCCAAGATTTTTTTAGGATCCTTCAGGACGGCGGCATTGGCCGGTGGATCGGAGTAACCGACGGCCAGTCCCGCGAGAATGCTCATGGCCGAGACGATCCGATAAGTTTTGGCCTCGAAGCCGGTGCTGGTCTTGGGACTCTCTTCCACGGGATTGGGCGGCATGGTGATACTGAAATTCCCGCCCGGCGGGGAAAACGTTTTCCAGTAGGCGAGCGCGTTCTTGGGCGTCTTTGCGCCGCAGCCGGTTCCTAAGAGAAGAAGCGAAACCACCGCCACGCCGCAGTGGGTGAATCGGAAAATGGCTTTGAGGATCGGATTCATGGTGGGGCCAGTATAACGGACCGCCAGCCGGAAGTCAGCCTTGTTTGTGGCGCTCCTTGACCTGATTGTCGCGCGGCCTACAGTGACGCCATGCTCCGGCTTTGGTTGGCACTGGCATCCTCGGGCTCGGCTCTAATCGGCCTCCTTCATGCCGCGCCCGTGCACAAGCCCGCGGCGGTTGAATTAGGCCACGTAGAGATCCTTGCTCTTCTTGGGTGGGTTCATGGGCAGGGGAAAACCCATGAAGACAGCTCTCCTCTCCACAGCCCTCTCCTCCCTTCGCAGGGAAGAGAGGGAGAAACTCAAGCAGACGCTCCATCTTCAGTTTCATTCCTCATTTCCACAGAAGGAGCGCACACGCCCGATCCGCATCACATTCCCGATGGTTTCGTCATCGAAAAAGTCGCTGGCGATCCGGCCATCCTCTTCCCAATGTTCGCAACGTTCGATGACCGCGGAAGATTGTTCGTGGCCGAATCGTCCGGGTTGGACCTATACGCCGAACTTCGCGCGCAAACCCGGAAATGCCGCATCAGCCTTCTGGAAGACCGCGACGGAGATGGCCGATTCGAAACGGCGCGCGTGTTCGCGGACCGCCTGGTTTTCCCCATGGGCCTGGTCTGGCGCGAGGGCCGGCTCTACGTAGCCGACCCGCCGGACTTGGTTTCGTTCGCGGACCGGAACAACGATGGTGTTGCCGACGAACGCAAAGTGGTCGTCACTGGATTCGGCCACACGGACAACGGGAGTTTGCACGGTCTCACGTTTGGTCCGGACGGTCTGCTCTACATGACAATGGGCGAGCCGGATGGGTATCGGCTCACCCGGCGCGATGGTTCCGTCTTGACGGGTCGGAGCGGGGCGCTGATTCGCTGCCGCGCGGACGGCGCCGATCCGGAGGTCTTGTGCCGAGGATTTGAAAATCTGGTCGAAATTGTGTTCCTGCCAAACGGAGCGATCATCGGGACAGACAACTGGTATCAGAAGCCGGACGGCGGAATGCGGGACGCTCTGGTGCATCTGGTCGATGGCGGGTTGTATCCCATGCAACCGGACCAGGGGACGCACTATCCGCTCACGGGTGATCCGTTGCCTCCAACGGCTCTGTATCCAGCCGTGGCCTTGAGCGGTCTGGCGCTTTATCGCAGCGACGCGTTTCCCGCCGAGATGCGGGACAACCTGTTTTCCGCACAACATAATTCTCGCAAGGTTGCACGCCACGTCCTGATCCTCGACCAGGAAACCTTTCGTGTGGAAGATCATGATTTCATTACCAGCGACGATCCGGATTTTCATCCGGCCGACGTGCTCGAAGATGCGGATGGAAGCTTGCTCGTGGTCGATACCGGGGGCTGGTACGTGCAGCATTGCCCCACCGGTCGAATCCGAAATTCACGCGCCCCGGGCGGGATTTACCGAGTTCGCTCGAAGACGGCGCTCCGGATCGACGATCCCTGGGGTTTGAAAATTTCATGGAATGCCTTGCGCGCCGAACAACTCGCGACCTTGCTGGAAGACCAGCGTTGGGCGGTGCGCGACCGCGCCCAACTTGCGCTGTCGATGCGGCGATCTGAATCGGTTCCGGCGCTCACGGCCGTGCTGGCTCGCGCGGCAGATTTCCAAGAACCCACCCCTTCGCCCCTCCCAGGAGGGGAACTTGCAACGGGTGAGAAAACCGCAACTCCCCTCCTGGGAGGGGATGGGGGTGGGTTCAGCGTCCCCATGCGCGATCGAAGAATCGCGGAGGCTACCCAGGCAAAACTCCACGCGCTCTGGGCGTTGGCGGCCATTCCCGATTCGGCGGCACTCCTGCCTTTGCGCCAGGCCCTCACCAATCGTGAGCCTGATTTGGTCTGCGTGGCCGCGCAGGCGCTAGGGTTGCGAGTTGATCGCGAAAGCGCTCCCACCCTTCGCCGGTTACTCGAGTCAACGTCTCCGTCAGTTCGACTCGCCGCCGCGCAAGCGCTGGCCCGATGTGGAACTAAGGAAGCCTTGCCTGCAATTTGGTCGGCGTTGGGCGAACCGGAGGTTGGCCGATTTCTCGAGCACGCATTGATCCACGCCGCGTACCAGATCGCGGACGAGCCCGGCCTGACCCGCGCCCTGCACGATGCGCACCCGCGCGTGCAAAAGGCGGCGCTCCTGCTCCTGGACCAACCGCCTCGGAGCCATCTGCCGGCGGACGCGGTGATCGCGCGCCTCTCGGCAACGGATTCCGATCTCCGCAAGACCGCGCTCCAAATTCTGCAGAAGCATTCGGAATGGACGAGCCACGCCTCGGAAGTCACGCAGACGCTATTGCTCAAGCCGGGATTGAGCGGTGAAGAACCCGCTGTCTTGCGCAATCTGATCTTGGCTTTCCAAAACGACGCGACCGTGCAACGCCAGGTCGCTGAGGCGTTGACTCGATTCGCCAGTTCGCAATCGGAGGACCGCGCGGGCTTTCTCTGGGAGACTTTGGCTCAAGTCAACTTGCGTTCGCCGCCGCCAGCCTGGATCAAGGCGCTTCAAGCGGGCCTGACGGGCCATTCGACCAAAACGCGGCTCCAGGCCGTCAAAATCGCGGCGCTTTGGCAGGTTCCGACCTTTGACCCGCAATTGCTGAACCTTATGGACGACGCGTCGGCGGGGCCGGAGTTGCGGATGGAAGCTTTGCGCGCGGTGCTCCCGCGACACGCCAGGCTCTCGCAAGGGACTTTCGATTTGCTGCTCGGCGAAATTGGATCCCAATCCAATCCAGTTTCCCGCCTGGTGGCCGCGGGTTTGCTCGGCAGGTCCGAATTGACGGACGCCCAGATCAAAGCCCTTTTGGAGGCGATTCGCCGAACTCCGATCCTTTCAACCTCGCTACTCGCTCCCGCCTTGGCGCGCGCCGGCGAAAGTGTTTATCCCGTTGTGCTGGCCTACTTCTCAGAAGCCGTCCGCGCCGGTTGGCGGCCCAGTGATGAGGAGATGACCAGACTGGCGCGGAACGCTCCAAAGTCGATGCAGGAAGAATCGAGCCGATGGGTTGCGGAGATCAAGCGGCTGAAAGAGAACGAGAGCAATCGCTTGATCGGACTCGAACCGCTGCTCAAAGGCGGAGAAGCGGGGCGAGGGCGTCAAATTTTCTTCGGCAACAAGGTCGTGTGCTCCGCCTGTCATCGCGTCGGCAATGAAGGCGGCGCGATCGGACCGGATCTGACGAAGATTGGCGCCGTGCGTTCGGGCCGCGATTTGCTGGAGTCCATCGTGGTTCCGAGCTCGACTTTCGCCCAGGGTTACGAGAGCTACAGCGCGACGCTCAAGGATGGCCGCGAGATTGACGGCATCCTTGTTCAGCAGACGGCGAATGCAGTCCGACTGCGCGATGCGAGCGGGGCGGATCACCTGATCCACAAGCAGGACGTTCAAGAGTTGAAACGCCGGGCCACTTCCCTGATGCCGGACGGATTGGACAGCGCTCTTTCACCCGACGAATTTCGCGATCTGTTAACGTTCCTTCAAGGTTTGAAATAGCGCGCGACAAGACTACCCGTGAACCTGGTAGGGATGGATTCCACTCCGTCCCTGACTTTGCTCTGCGATCGGAAGAACCATTTCAGGGACGCGGTGGAACGCGTCCTTATCAGTTCATGAGCCGTGAGCATGTTTTGAAACCAAGGAACGCGTCCTTACCAGTTCATGGACCGTGGGCTCGAGGGGAGGAGGATGTGCGAATTCTAAGACTTGTCTTGCGCTGGCGCGCGTTTAGGGTCTGCGCCCAAGCATGTCTGCGTTTGAAGCATTGGGACTCATCCTCGCGGCCGCAACCGCCGGCGCGATGAACGCGGTGGCCGGCGGCGGCACGCTGCTGACGTTCCCGACCTTGCTTTTCTTTGGCACGCCGCCGGTCGTGGCGAATGCCACGAGCACGCTCGCCCTGGTCATCGGCACGGCGGGCAGCGTCTTCGGATACCGGCGTCATCTGCACAAAGTGCGGCCCTGGCTTTGGCGTTTCGTTCCCGTCAGCATCCTGGGAGGTTTGGTTGGCAGCGGACTTCTCACACGCACGAGCAACGAAGCCTTTTCCAAGCTCGTTCCGTTTCTCATCCTGTTCGCGACGGTGCTTTTTCTGACCCAAGGAATCTTTCGGCGGTTCGTGGGTTTCGACGATACCGCGGCCGGGCAGAGGCGGCACCACGCAATCTGGGGAGCGATCGTCTTTCAGTTCGCGGTGGCGGTTTACGGAGGCTACTTCGGAGCCGGGATCGGGATCCTCATGCTGGCCTCGCTCGGATTTATCGGCCTGCATGACATTCACGAAATGAACACGCTGAAGACCGTGCTCAGTTCGTTGATCAACGTGGTGGCCGCGGCGTGGTTCGTTCTGGCGGGGCTGATCCACTGGCCGAGAGCGGGAGTCATGACTGTTGGCGCCATCGCCGGTTATTTTCTCGGCTCGCATTTTTCGCAGCGCATTCCCCAACACCGCGTCCGCCAGATCGTCACCACGATTGGGTTCATCCTTTCTGCGGTGACGTTTTACAAAGAGTTTTTCAGGTAACCGCGAATGCACGCGAACTCACGCGAATTTGGAAAGCACAGGCGCTTCGCCGGAAACATCCCTGGTCTCAAACATTCCCCTCACCCGTCCTGCGGACACCCTCTCCCCATCCGATGGGGAGAGGGCAGGGAGAGGGG
>JACPRI010000124.1 GCA_016190065.1 Verrucomicrobiota bacterium | reverse complement strand
TCCCCTCCCAGAAGGGGAGTTCCACTCAACGCATCGGTTGCAAGTTCCCCTCCTGGGAGGGGTGAAGGGGTGGGTCGGTTCATGCGAAGTCCCCTGTTCTTACGGACCTGCTCACCGCCCATGAACTGATGGGAATCCCCCTCACCCGTCCTGCGGACACCCTCTCCCCCAGTGGGGGAGAGGGATGGGGTGAGGGGGATCGGTTCATGGGAAGTGGCCATTCGTCTTGCGCACGCCCTGGGGCCTGAACCGCGTGGGGCGAGTCCGCCTCGGGAATCCGCACCACGGGCTCGGAGCATGTCGGTTTTCGGATCGCTGGAGACAGGTTTGCCCTACCGTTCGACTTCATGGAAGCACCTCTCTGTTGGTCCAGGTTCGCGGGTTCACGTTGTCTTCTCCGTCCTGGCGTCCCGGTATTCCTTCAGCAGCACCTGCACTTCGTCGAAGATTTCCGCAGGCACAATCTCGCCGCGAATTCTGTGGTTCACCCGCTCCACCGCTTTGCGCCATTCGACCGCGATTTCCGGCGTGGCCGCGTGTACCGTCAACCCGCGCCTTCTCATGGCCGTGACGGATTCGTCGCTTTCCCTTCGGCTCTTGGCCTTGATTTCCTCACCGGCTTGAACCGCGGCGGCGAGCAGCGACGCTTTCGCGCTGACAGGTATTTTGTCCCAGGTTTCTTTTCGAACCACAGCCGCGCCGACCAGGGGCGCCCAATTCAGATCGAGCATGTGTGGCGCGCGCAGATCCAGTTGGCCAGCCAGGGAAAAAATGGGCGGGACACAGAAAGCATCGATGAGGCCCGTGTTCAACCCGGTCACAATCTCCCCCGTCTCCAGCGGCACGGGGTTGAAGCCGGCCTGTTTCATGATATCGACCTGCTTTTCGTTTCCAGCCCAGGCGAAGAGTTTCATCCTCCGCAAATCGTCGGGCCGGATCATGGGCTTCTTGGAGAAGTAGCGAACCCAGCCGGCATCGACCCAGAACAAGACCACGAAGCCTTTGTCCAAAAGACGTTTTTCCAGTTGAGGCCGAAGCTTCTCATTGACGTAATCGAATTCTTTCAAATCGCGAAACATCAGGGGCATGCTCTGAAGGCCGACGACTCCGCGCTCGATGTCGCTGAGGCCCACGGCGGTGAGCAATCCTGCGTCGAGAGTGCCCACGCGCATGAGTCGGACCATGTCGGCTTCGCCGCCTTGATTGCCGTCCGGGAAAATCTTGAGCTTCACTTTGGCATCCGTAGCCCGCCGCCATTTTTCGCCCATGGCCAGGAGGGACTGGTGGTAAGAGGATCCGCGTGGCGCGATCGTGCCGAGGTTAATGGGCAAGGTTGATTCGGCGGCGAGCAATTGACCCGCCGGAATGAGCGCGGCCAGCAATCGAATCGCGATCCAAATCAAACGCGGCTTTCTGGCGACTCTCGTAGCGGTTGTGGGGCGTGTCCTTGAGTAATCCCTGGCATCCGCCAATCTCACGCCTCTTTCCCCCTCACCCTGGCCCGCTCCCTCAGGGAGAGGGAATATCCGTTGGCGCTCACGGACTAATCGAGGGCCACAGAACGTGCCTCCGCCATTTGCTTGATCAACGAGAAAGCGGGAAGGACCGCGGCGCGCCAACTTCCTATGCAAATGACCGGAATGCGACTCCCTCTCCCCAAGGGAGAGGGCCGGGGTGAGGGGGAAGGGAGTGAAATACTGACCCGGAATTCGAGCCCGGCTCGGCGTTGGAAATGGTTCGGAATTCTTCATAATGCGATCTCCTTGATTGGTTTGGTTTTTGTTGAGAAAGAGCTCGTCGGTGCGGTCGAGCAACCAGCGGGCGCGCCGTTGCATGACCAAATTCGCCAGCCGCCATTCCGGTTTTGCATTCACCTCCACGGCCAGCGCCCGATTCAGCAGCGCCTGAAACTCGGTGCGATCTTGTCTCTTCACGCAAACCGATTCGGCGAAGGCGACCAACGGCCCCGCCTGTTGCCCGTTGCAGAGGGCCATCGCCCGGTCGAAGTGCTGTCTCGACCGAGCGATGGGATCACCGGTTCCTCCCGACCGGCTTAATTCGTAGGGAATGAGGAAGGAATGAATGGCGCCGGCGTTGAAGCGCTCGTCCAGTTCGAGTGCCCGATCCATCAACGCCTCGACCACCGGCAAGTCGCCGATCAAATCCGGATTGTCTTTTTGGACCGAGACCGCGGCTGCCCACGAAGCGGCAGTCCAGTAAAGCAGCGGTACATCCGCGGCGCGGGCCACCCGCACGGCTTGCCGCTGATCTTTCCGGAGCGCGGTTCCGAGGCCAGGGTGATTCACTTCGAGTCCACGCAATCCGTAATCCCGCGCCCGCAAATAGAGCCGGCGTGCGCGGGCGCGCAGTGCCGTGGCCGCAGCCAGGTCTTGGTCCTCCATTTCGTCCGCTTCCTGTTGCACGAAGGCGTAGGCGTATTGAGTGAACCCGCTCGACGTGGCGAAGAGCAACCCCTGGTGGCGCGGGCTTTGGGAGAGCAAACTTTCCATGAGTTTCAAACTGAAGGGCGCGGCGTCTTTGACGAGATCAGGATCGTCCTCCGCGGAAAAGGACGTCCCGCCGCTGGCTAGCGCGTCACCCAGCTTGTTGATCGCGATCTTTTTGATCGCACAACCGCTGGTGGCAAATGAGACGACGAGTCCGCAAAGGCAAAGCGAGAGAGTTTTCATACGCTGGGCAACGGTTTGGTGATCGAGTTCAGTGGCTGACTGTGCGGGGCTGTCTGGCTGCGGACCGCCGAGAAACCTTTGGGCTGTTTCCGTTTGAGCTCGGTCAGCTTTTCCCAGACCTCTTCCTTGTCAGCGTGTTTGAGCAGGAACTGCTGAAGCTCCTCCGTCGGCGCCGTCAGAATGATGCGGCCCTCGACTTTTTCGTGGCGGATCGCTTTGGGATCCTTCTCCACGAGCTTCTCGACCCAGGAATGATTGAGGAGAGCGACCTCCAACGTCGGCCCGTCTTGAGTGACTTTTGCAATGAGACAGCCCGGGATGAGAGCTGTTTGATAGAGGTCTCCCAATTTTCTTTCTTTGAGTTCCTCCAGGTCGGGGTAGAGGCAAAGAAACCGGCGCTCTCCAAGTTTGCCCAGGCCGGCCAGCATAGGTGAAGCCACATCTTTCTGCGTCACCACAAGCCGGTAGGCCTTATCTCCATCCTGTGCTTCCTTGTTTTGCTTCTCAAAGCACCATGTCGTGTCCTCGCTCTCTTCCCAGATGCCGATCAGGGCAGGGTCGAAGAGCAGGTCCTTATCGGTGAAGAGCGGTTGAAGTGAGGTGACGCAGCCTCCCAGGATTAGCGCCAGGGCCGCGCTCAGGAAGATTTTGAATTGGGGATTTGGATTAGCTGTCATGGGCTTGGGTATAGCGGGTTGGCTTCGCGAGGTGTTAATCGATAAACATCCATGATGAATTGAATTAACCGATGCCGCGCTTCCCTGGACACATTCGCTCGCCTCAGGGCTGCGGGTCGCTCGTGGATTCGCTGTCATCTGGAATTCAGTTCGCTCGCGGCGCCGGGGGTCTTTCAAAAAGAATTGAAGAACGCGTTCCCGCGAGTGGTAAGGACGCGTTCCACCTCTGACTTTTCTTCAACGCGTCGATTGAACCAAGGACGGACGAGGAGAAAATCAGACTCCGGAGTATTCCGTCGTCACTTTCATTTTCGCTTGTTCCTCGTCCTATGGATGCTTAGGCTCACCGCCGCTTAGGCTGGCAAAGTAAGTTCCAGCGCGTATTTCGTCACGTCAGCGCGCTGGCCGACAATTTGACACACAGCGAGATCCGCCAAACTCCTTTAAGAACGATCATGGGATGGTTTTCAAACCGGAGATATCCAGCGGCGCTGGGGGCGGTGTTTCTGGTCCTGTGGGTGTTCAGCGCCTGGGGCATTCAGTATCCGTTCGACTTTTTTCTCGAGCATATCTTGACGGTGCTGCTGCTGACGTTGTTGATGCTGACTCGAAGACGCTTTCTCTTGAGCCATCTCTCCTACACGCTGATTTTTGGCTTCCTTCTACTGCACCTGCTTGGTGCGCACTACACGTATTCGTTGGTCCCGTATGACGACTGGAGCCACGCCCTGGCGGGCTTCAGCCTCACGGAAGCACTCGGCCTGAAGCGCAATCACTACGACCGGCTCGTGCATTTCAGCTTTGGGTTTCTGATGGCGTACCCAGTGCGCGTCACGATCCCCAGCGTGCGGCCGATGGCAACCGTCGAGCCGCGGAGGTTGACGATGTCCCGGAACGTGGGAATCTCCTGATGTACGGCCACGTCGCACGGCGCCAGCAGAACCATGCCCTCAATCTGCTGGAGGACCGCGGCATGGCGTTGGCGCAACTCCGGGTCGCCCATCATGCGGAGCGCAACCATGCCGCCGAGACTGTGCGCGGCCAGCACCAAACGCGGCGGTTTCGGGCGGGAATCCAGACACTTCTGCAACGCCTGAAGAACGCGGTCCGCCATCGCGGTGGGGCCGTAACCGTCGGGTCCGAGTAACGCCGGACGCGGTTTATCGCTTCGGCCACAGCCGGGCAATTCCACCAGCCACAAATCAAATTCCTTGCCCAATTCGCCGGCGACGTAACGCCAGGCCTGGTGGTCGGAGAGCACGCCGTGAATCATCACGATCACGCGATCACCCGCACCCAGACCCCGTTCTTCAACGGCCACGTGAACAAGCGTCCCCTGGCGCAACGTCGGGTGATATCGAAGCGTCGAGGGTAGCGACGCGTAGGCCTCAGCCAGGGCCGCCAACTCCGGGATGTCGCGCTCCGGCGGCAGCGATTCGGAGAGCCGCCTGACCGCCGAAGGAATGAGCAGACGCGTGGAGCCTTTCTCAGGTTGAGCGTCGGCGGTTGAGCCGGACGAAGCGAACAGTGGAACCGTTGCGAGTGCGGCCAGCGTGAACAGCGCGCGATTCCAAATGGAATGGAGGCCCTGCACCGTGAAGAGAGTCGTTGGAGATTTCATGGAGATCCCTGGTTGCTTGGCTTGTTTTTTCTGCACAGGGATTGGTTCGCTGGCGGAAGGCAGACGCTATCATTGATAAAAAACTGCGGTGAATTGATTGATCACCGGCCGTCGGGTTCGCCTTTCGACAAAGTCTCTGTTGCCGGGTGGGGTTGGCGTTTGTTAGAGTTTTGACCGCGTTGAACTCCTTTATGACTTTCCGCTTGGCGAAACGCACTCTGCCAGCGTGTGCCATGTCATTTTGGCTTTCGCCCTGGTCGCCTGCCTTCGCGCAGATTTCTCTGGATGGCACGTTCGGTCGGAGTGGTCCTTTGGCCGGACCGGTTTATCAGATTGCTCCGGACCTGGGCCGCCAGATTGGCCCGAATCTTTTTCATAGTTTCAAGGAGTTCAGTTTGAAAGCGGGTGAGTCGGCAACGTTCTCGGGGCCGAAGGACGTGCAAAATGTATTGTCGCGTGTCACTGGCGGAGGCGGTTCGTTGATAGACGGAGCGATTCGCTCGGACATCGCAGGCGCAAACGTTTACCTGCTCAATCCAGCCGGCGTGGTGTTCGGACCGAATGCGAAGGTGGACATCAGCGGATCATTGGCCGTGACAACAGCGGATTACCTGAAGCTGGGCGGCGGCGGACGTTTCGACGCTGTCCGGCCCGCGGAGAGCATTCTCACGAGCGCGCCGGTCGAGGCGTTTGGATTTCTCGGACCAAAGGTGAATCCGGTCAAAATCGATGGAAGCCGCCTGAGCATGAGCGAAGGAAAAAGTTTTTCGCTTGTGGCGGGTGAGGTGGAGATAAAGGGCGGTGAGATTCGAGCACCGGGTGGCACGGTCAATGTCTTGAGCGTCGCCTCGGCCGGCGAAGTCGGGATTCCGGTGGCCAGGAACTTGCCTCCTCTGACCGCCCTGGAATCCGGCCGAATCGAATTGAGCGACAGCGCCGTGATCGACGTGGGAGGAGGTAGTCCCGTGGCCATTCCCAATGGCTTGTTTGCCCCCAATCAACGAGGCCTTGGTCAGCCAATCGGGGCAGCCGGGACCGCTCCCATTTCGTCAGGAGGGGGCCAAGTGGTCATTCGTGCAGGGCGCCTCCTCATGGATCACGGTGCAGTTTACCAAACCACGGCGGCGCTGGCTTCCGGCGGTGGCATCAGCGTCCAGCTCAGCCAGGGTTTGGAACTGAATAATGAGAGTCACCTGGTAACGAGCGCGTTTGGTCCTGGCAATGGCGGCTCCATTCAGGTGCAGGCGGATTCGATCACGCTCTCAGATCATTCCTATCTCAAAACGACCACGGCGGCAGGCACCGGGCGCGGCGGAGACACGCTTGTTTCCGCTCGAAGCGTGGCCGTCATCGGCGGCAGCGAGTATTTGAACAACTCGTTCGGGCCCGGGGAAAGTGGTAATTTAGAGTTAAAAGCGGACCAGATTCTCCTGGATGGCCAGAGCTCTCGCTTCGAGAATTTTGTCGGCACGAGCACGGTTGGGCTTGGCAAGGCTGGAAACGTGATCGTAGATGCGGGCCGGATCGAGATTTTGAACCACCCGAATGGACAGCCGGTGGGTCTCGGCTCATTTACTCTTGGGTTAAAGCCGGCTGGAGATGTCAAAGTGAAAGCGAGCGAGATCCACATGGACGGGCGGGGTGCGATGGGGCAGATCTTGATGGATGATCCGCCCACGACCGAATTCACCGCGATAGGCTCCCTGGGCCTCGATGCGAAAGGCGGGCCCTCGGGAAGCCTCAAGATCGAAGCGAACAAAATGCAGATTGCTGGTTATAGTATCATCTCTGCCGCGACCTATGGCGTGGGTAACGCCGGCAGTGTGTCCGTGGTGGCAGACGAGATTGTACTGAAGAATAGTTCGCTTGTTTCGAGCACAGGTGAAGGCTCAATCGGCAATGGCGGGAGCGTCCGCGTGCAAACGCGCCAGTTGGACATCAGCCACGAAGGCGGCATCGGAGCGCGCACAAGTGGCACCGGAGACGCGGGCAGTGTGGAAGTGCAAGCCGAAGACATCACGCTGGATTTTGGAAGCATCTACGCGGACGCTCGCGAAACCTCCTCAGGCGGGGCTGGCCAGGTCAAGGTCGAGGCCGAACGAATTCAGCTCCTGAATTCAGGCAACATCCAAGCCACGTCGCGCAGCCGCGAGCCGAAGGATGCGGGCGATGTTTCCGTTACGGCGAAGGAGATTACGATCGACTGGCGCGGCCAAGAAAGCGATTTCCGAACCCTCCGCTTTGGCCCGACGTTCCGGGGCACGGGAATCGGGTCGCAGAGCTTCGGACTGGGCGGCGGCCAGGGAGGCAATGTCACAGTGACCGCCACGGAACGGCTTCAGATTAGCGGCCCGAAAGGGACCATCTCGGCCAGTACGGAGACGAGCGGGAACGGCGGAGAGATCAAGGTTAACGCCGGGGAATTGCGTCTTGAGCACGGGGGCAACATCAATAGTTCCAGCAAAGGAATGGGCGATTCCGGCAACATCCTCATCCATGCGCGAGAGCCCATCAGGCTGTCCCAAGGCGGGGCGATCACGACCGAGGCTGCGGCGAGCAGCGCCGGCGGCATCACGGTGCGTTCGGATCAAGCGATTCATTTGTTCGGCAGCAAAGTGACTTCCGAAGCGGGCCTGGACGGCGGCAATATCCTGATGAGTGGCTCGCTCGTGACGCTGAACAAAAGCCAACTGAACGCCAACGCGCGGGAGCGGAGCGGCGGCAACATCACAGTGGCCGTGGATTTTCTGATTTCCTCGGCCGATAGCGCGATCACCGCTTCCTCGGAAAAGGACGTCGATGGGATCATCAGCATTTTAGGCCCGGCGATTGACTTGAGTGGCAGTTTGCTTTCACTGCCCGGCTCGCTCCTGGGCGGGGAGGTGGCGTTGCCGGAGCATTGTGGCAAAAACCTGCCGGGCGATCTGAGCAGTTTTCTGCTGGTTGGTCGCGGTGGCTTGCCGTTGGAACCGGGAGGATGGTCGCCCAGCCTTCCCGCTCCGCCGCACCCAAAGAAACCACTTGAACATGAGACAAGGTGAGACGGGACGGCCTGGTCTGAGGGAGGGGCTGGTTCGCTTCCCGATCCGAGGCCTCGTCGTGGCGCTCGCCGCGTTTTCTCTTCCCCTCCAGGCTCAAGAATCGTTCTTGCCGCCGGTGAAAGTGGCGCCCCATGCCGCGCCGGTCTTGTCCGAATCGATCCGAGTGTTCGTCCGGGAATTTCGCTTCACGGGCCACACGGTTTTTTCCAGCGCGGAATTAGCCAGAGTCGTGGCCTCATTCACACAGACCAATCTCCACAGCGGCCAGTTGGAAGAAGCACGCCACGCCCTCACGCGGCATTACGTCGATCACGGATATATCAATTCCGGCGCCATCCTCGACGATCAGCCTGTCAGCGATGGCGTCATCACATTTCGGATTGTGGAAGGGAAATTGACCGAGATCGAAATTGAGAACCCGACGCGTCTGCGGCATGGCTTTATCAAGAACCGACTTCAACGCGGCGCGGGGGATCCACTCAACCTGACCAATCTGCAGAACACTCTCCTGCTGTTCAAAGAGAATCCAAATCTCCGGCAAATCAACGCCGAATTAAAACCAGGAATGACTCGAGGGGAGGCGCGCTTGGAGCTGAAGGTCACGGAGAAAAATCCCTGGCATCTGGGCCTCGCAGCGCGCAACGATCGCCCGCCCAGCGTGGGCGCCGAAGCCCTGGAGGTGCTGGCTTCGAACCAGAACGTCACGGGCAACAGCGATGCCTTGGATTTGCGCTACGGCCTGGCGCAGCGGAGTCGCGACAGCCTGGAGTTTTCCGGGACCGACAATTGGGGAGCGAGTTACCGCATCCCCATCAACACCTACGATACCTCGATTCAGGTGGCTTACAGCCGGAGTGATTATGCCCTCATTGAAGAGCCGTTCGATTCGCTGGAGATTGAAAGCCGATCCGATGTTTACACGATCGGCGTGAGGCACCCCCTCTACCGAACGCCCCGTCGCGAATTATCGATGACGGTTGCGGCAGACCGCCGCCATACCGAAAGCTTTTTGCTCGGCGAGCCCTTTTCCTTCTCGCCCGGAGCGGTGAATGGCGAGGCCACGATCAGCGCGCTTCGATTCACTCACGAATGGGTGGACCGCAGCCAGGATCGGGTCATTGCCTTGCGTTCCACACTGAGTTGGGGGATCGATGTGCTGGGTTCGACGGATGATGGCACGGAGCGGGACGGAAAGCAGGTCACGTGGCTGGGCCAGGCGCAATATGTCCGACGTCTGGCCCTCAGAGGCAGTCAACTGATTCTGAGCGGCAACTTCCAATGGACCGAAGGTCCGCTGCTGTCGCTGGAACAGATGAGCCTGGGGGGCGCCCATACCGTGCGCGGCTATCGGGAGAACCAGTTGGTGCGGGACCAGGGCGCCGTGCTCACCCTGGAATTGCGCATTCCTATCCTGTTCACCAAGGCAGGGGGACCCATGTTACAAGTGGCGCCTTTCGTGGATTACGGAAACGGCTGGAACGTCGAGGGACCAAAGGGGAATCCGAGAGACATCGCCAGCGCAGGGCTTGGCCTCCTTTTCACACTTCACGAAAAAGTTCAGGCGGAGCTTTATTGGGGACACGCGTTTCGAAACTTCAATCACCCGGCAAGGCGTGATGCCCAGGATTTGGGATTGCACTTCAAGCTCGTTGCAATGGCGTTTTGAGTCGCTGTTCCGCTCAGGGCCTATACTTCACGTTGCTGAGGCCTTCGGCGGACAATAACTCATCCAACCGCCGCCGCAGGCCCTCGTCCATGGGAGTGATGGCGAGCAAGCCAAGCAACCAGTCCGCGGCATCGTACCAAAGTCCCTCCTGCGCGTAAATCAAGGGACGGTCAAACGCCTTGGCCTGGGCGAGCTTGTCCGCTAATTCGGCCGGGGGCAGGATTCGTTGGATCATGCCGGACGTGACCTCGTCTCGAGATGGACTTTCGGGATCGAGCACCAGGGATATCGACCACTTGTACTCGGTCTCGGGCCGGAGTGTGATTCCGTATTGGGCGAGTTCGATGGAATTGATGCCGGCGCGCAAGCCGTTCACAAGGTTGGTTTGGAGCACCAGAGTCGATTGGCCCGAGATAATCAGCGTGAACTCGACGTTCGTCGCGACGGCCTTGGATGCGTAACAGTAAAGGTTCGGTTGCGCTTTTGTGGTCCATCCCGTCGCGAGGGGCGCCAGGACATCCAGGGCCGGCAGCAAGTCGGCTGTGCCTCGCGAACCGGCGCCGACTCGAACGGCGGGCATGCCCAAACGGGGCGGCCGGTACACCAGCGCGGTCGGGGAGGAGTTCGTGGAGTTAAGCGCTTGATGCGTGGCGCGGGCCGGCGGGTTTTTCGCCCGCGGAGCGCCGACGGAAGCGTTCTTAATGCCGGGGCTGAGCGCCTGGCGCGTGGGCTTCTTATTCGGCGCAGGCGTTCGAGTCTCCTGGGCGTCGGCCATACACAAAAGCCGGGCTGCCAGCAATCCTGCGAAGACCATTGGGATCAGATGTCGTGTTGTGTTCATAAGAGAAAAGTATCAGCGCCAATTTCCAATGATCAAAAAGGGCGACCAGTAGCACGGGTGTTCGTATTGGCGAGCCCGGAGGAGTTGCACCTGGGCCGCTTGCAGCGCCTTGGCCTTCGAGATGTCGGGATCACGGCGAATTTGGAAATAAAACTCCGACACCAGCCGTGCCGCCGCCTCGTCGTTAACATACCAAAGTGTGGCGAGAGCGCTCCGAGCGCCCGACTTGACCGCGATGCCGGCGAGTCCCAGCGCCGCGCGATCGTCGCCCCCGGCGGTTTGACACGCGCTCAGCACTAGCAACTCCACGGGCTGTCCGCGATATTGTTTTGGCCGGATCATCTTTTCCAGATCGTTGAGGCGAAGCCGGGCGTCATAAGTGAGGATAAAACTGTTCTTGGAGTTCGACTCGAATTCGCCATGGGAAGCCAGATGAACCACCGGGAAACGCCCCTGGCTCATGGAGCGGGTCAAGTTCCCCATCGTGAAATGCTGATTGGTGAGAACCGTGGCGGCGGAGTAAGCTTGCCGTACATTTCGAACCTCCTCGTTCACGAATTCCAGAGGGCGAAATCCGCTGACCCCTTCGGACAGCGCGCCCAGCAGGATCGAGACGTGCTTTCGGGGAATGGGTCTGGCATCCAACAGGGTCAGCCCCGGTGTCACCGCCAGAGAGAACTGTTCGACGAGGAAATGATCTCCGTCATGCAAAGCGCCCAGGGGAATACTCCGCAACGCACCGTCGGGGACAAGAATCAGCGTATCGATGCGCTGAGCCGCAAGCGCAGGAGCCAGCGGAGCGATCAGCCAATGATACAATTTCTGCGCGGGATCCCGGAACTCTTCGGTGGTTCGCTTTTCCAACAAAAAACGAAAACTGCGAACGGTGTCATGGAGTTCTCTCCGGGTAACCGAAGTCTTGAACCGCCGGAATCTCACGCCATCCGTGCCCCGAGAGATCCCGACCAGCAGTTCGATTCGATCATGGAAGGGCACGACGTAGAGCACGGCGGTGTTCGTGGATACAGCCTCGACACGGATGGACCGTGAACGGGCAAGATTGACGCACTCGTCCCGGAAGTAATCCTCCAATTCTGCGGAGCGGAGCGTTTCAATCACTTCACGGATTTCGCCCAGGCAATCTTGAATTTGCGATGGATCGGACAGCGAGTCGGCTTTTCGAAAAAGCAGATCGGCTAGATCAAAAAAGACGGCGCCCGTCCCTTGCGCGAACCCTTCTGGATCGATGGATTCGTCCACCGATTGATTGCCATACCCCAGGGCCAGGTCGTGACGAATGCCTTGAAAGGTGTCAACGGCACGGCGGTAGCCGGCAATCGCGGCATCGGTTTCATGCATGGCTGCGAGGAGCCGCGCTGACTGCCACTCCCACTGATAAGCCACTTCAAGGGCATCGGCCTGCTGTGCGGAGAACAGAGCTTTGCGGGTGAGGAGAAGAGCTTCATCATGTCTGCTTTCCCGTTCGGATAGCGTTCCCAGGTATCCAAGCGCGTACGAGAGGGCGCGCTGGCTCCCGGTCTGCTCGGCCACGGCGCGCGCGGTTTGAAAGGCCTGCGCCGCCTTGGACAGCATTGAGGCCTTCCGCTCGGGATTTCGTGACGCCATGGACTGGTAGTTCAGCCCGATCGACGTGTACAAGCTCGATTGGTCGTGCGAGGCTTCAAGAAGCTCAAGTTGTTTGAGAGCTTCCCGGTTGAAGGACTCGCCGCCGGTCAGATTGCGGTTTAGAATCGATACCCGCGCCGCGTTCGCGAAGCTGCGGGCGGCGGTCAAGGAATCTCGCGCGTCCAAAGCCATCCTGCCCGATTCTTGATAATGCTGCGTTGCCTCAGCATATTTGCCTTGAGCGGCGTGCCAGTTGCCAGAGTTATTCAGCAACCTGGCCATGGCCAAACGATCGTTGGCTTCCTCGGCCAGCTCGAGACCCTGGTCCAGGTGAGCCCGTGCAAGCTCCAAGTGGGTCGCATCCCCCTCCGACGAAGCGTCCGCGTTCCGGAGGATTGTGTGCATCGTCCCCAGCGCACTGTGGATCGCCGTTAACCTGGAGGGATCGGGCGATTGGTTCGCGAGCGGTAATGCGTTCGTCAAGGCCCGGAGCGCCAATTTAGGGTGGCCCAGCGACTGATAGGCAGCGCTGAGATGGAGCAGGGCTTCGAGTTTCAGTTCAGACTGGTTCGAAGCTTTGAAACCCTCGGCCGTGCGTTGAAAGACTTTGGCGGCCGGGCCGAATTCGCCGCGCCTCATCAAGTCGAGGCCAGCCTCCAATGGCTCACGCGGCGTGAGATGTGTGCCATCCGATCCGGCCGACACCGTCAGCGACCAGACCAAAACCAGTGTCGGGCGCCACAAGGATCGGTCCGGCCAGCGCTCAGTCCGGAAGGGTGGGTTGTTCATTTGTCTTTGGCCTCGGATGGCCGGTTGAGTTGGGAGTGAATTTGGCGCCGCGTCGCTTGATAGGTCGAACGCAACGTTTCCTGTCCGGGGAATTTCTCGAGTTCGATCAGTTCTAGCGCCCGAAGAATGGCCAGCTGCGCTTCGTGGGGTTTCTGCCGTGCCGCCAAAATCTCCGCCCGCGTCCCCCAGGCCGCATGATTACTTGGCGCGAACTGACAAGCTCGGCGAACGAGCAGATCGGCTTCCCGCAGGTTTCGGAACCCCGGGTCGGAGCGTTGCGCCATCAATTCGCGGGCCAGACGCACCAGCACTTGATCATTCGTCCGCGACAATCGTGCTGCTTCGCGGAGGCTCGTCAACGTGCCTTCCTCAATCCGGCGCCGCACGTATTCTGAAACAGACACGGGTGAGAAGGGAGAAATCGTCCGGGTGGCGTGCTCCCTCAAAAACCACGTTGCCCACCGACTCCAGAAATCGGAACCGGAAGGTGCTTCGAGCCGCCTGCCGATTTTCGATAGATTCGTGACGGAAGTCGGTTCCGAAATTCCCGCGTGATTGACTCGCTGGCCGGCGACAGCCTCCGCCAAATCGGCCACCCAAGATGGAATCGGCAACGGTGGTTTAGGAACTTCCCAGACTCGGGCCGTCTGGTCATTCGAAGCCGTGACGACTCGTTCACCGTCCGGACTGAACTGAACACAATGAACCAGACCTTGATGCCTCAAAGGTTCCGTCAATGGTTGACCGGTCAGTCCATCCCAAATCCGCGCTGTTCCGTCCGCGGAAGCCGTGACAATCCGGTCCCCCGCAGGGCTGAATTGAACGCGGAAGACTGAATCGTCGTGCTTGAGCGGCTCCGTCAGCGGATGGCCTTTTCGTGCATCCCACACAAGTGCCGTCTAGTCGGCCGAAGCCGTGGCGACTCGATGCCCATCCGGACTGAACCGGGCAAAGTAAACCGCCTCTTCGTGCCTCAATTCCGTCGCAAGCTGGCCTGTCCGAGCGTCCCAGACGCGAGCCGTTTTGTCTGCGGAGGCCGTGACGATCCACCTCCCGTCCGGGCTGAACTCAGCGTGATACAGCGGCAGTTCATGCCGGAGAGGACGGGGCAGGGTTTCCAGGCCGCTTCGCGCATCCCAGATTCGAGCGGTACCATCGAGGCATGCCGTGACAATTTGATCGCGCACAGAGTTGAACTGAGCGGATTGCACCGCGCTCGGATGCTTCAGCAGCAGAACCAACGATCCACCGTCGCGCACCTTCCAGAGCCGGGCCTTGCCGTCTGTCGAGGCCGTCAGGAGAAGGTCACCGCTCCGGCTGAAATCGGCGAAATCGGCGGACGTGACCGGGCCATCATGCTTCAAGGACTGCGTCACCGGTTCGCCCGTGTGGCCTTTCCAGACCCGAGCCGTGGCGTCGTCCGAAGCGGTCACGATCCAATCTCCATTGAGACCAAAACGGGCCATCGTGACTGTGCGGTGATGCGTCATCGGGCTTGCGAGCGGTTGGCCCGTGGCGGCATCCCACAATCTGGCGGCTCCATCGTCCGACGCGGTGAGGATCCGACGGCCATCTGGACTAAACTGGGCGTAAAGCACTCTGTCGGAATGCGGCAACGACCATGCAAAGATTGCTTCGGCCGAAAGATCCCAGATCTCCGCGGTTCCATCCACCGAGGCGGTGAGCAACCTGTAGCCATCGTAGCTGAATTCCACGCAACTGATCGAGCCGGCCCAGCGCAAAGGCGCCACCACCAGGCGCCCGTATCGTGCGTCCCAGACTCGCGCCAGGCCGTCTCCCGCCGCCGTCGCAATCCGATCTCCATCAGGACTGAATCGCGCCATATGCACGGGACCTTCGTGTCGGAGCGGCTCGGAGCGAGCTCGACCGGTAAAAGCGTCCCAAATTCGAGCCGTCTTGTCCTCGGATGCCGTCACGACCCAATTCCCATCTGGGCTGAACTCGGCGAAAAGGACTCCATTCTCATGTCGCAACGGCGGTGTAATCGCCGCGCCATTCGTCGCATTCCAGACTCGCGCAGTCCCGTCGGTCGAAGCTGTGACAACCCGATCCCCCTCGGGACTGAATCGGGCCATGCGCACGAGGGACTCATGTCGAAGAGGCTCCGTTCGGGCGCGACCACTCCGAGCATCCCAGACCCGCGCGGTTTTGTCCGCCGAAGCGGTCACGACCCAATTCCCGTCCGGACTGAACTGAGCGAAGATGACTCGGCCTTGATGACTCAACGGCGGCGTCAGGGCATTTCCTGTGCGCGAATCCCAGATTTGAGCGGTTTGATCAAAGGAAGCCGTGACAATCCGGTCCCCATCCGGACTGAACTGCGCCGTCTGTACCGCCTCGGCATGTTTGAGTGGCTGGAGCAGTGCCTGGCCATTTATTGCATCCCAGACCCTGGCGGTGCCATCCCTGGAAGCCGTGACGATCCGATCTCCCTGAGCGCTGAATTCTGCGGACACCACTCGATTCTGGTGTGGGAGTTCGGCCAACGACCTCCCCGTCCGAGATTCCCACACTCGCGCGGTCCGGTCGGCCGAAGCCGTCACGACCCGATCCCCGGCTGGGCTGAATCGGACGCTGTAAATCTGTTCGGCATGTCGAAACGGTTCGCTGACCGGCCGCGCGAAAGTCCGCTGACCCAGCGTGGACAGCAGTCGGCTCGCCGCCACGCCATTGTTTGGGTCTTGACGGACTAATCTCGCCAAATAGGCCAGCGCAAGCGATGACCTGTTTTGAATCAACAATTCTTCCGCACGCTGCAATTCCAATCGGCTGCGGGTATCGCGTTCCCGCTGGAGTCGTTGTTGGACGTAGTAACTTCCGAAGCTCAGTGCGCCAACGGCGAGCAACGCAGCGCCAACTTTCACCACCACGGCCAATCGCCGCTCGAGAGTGTGCAAACGGCGGATCGATTTTCCGCTCTGGAACAATAGAAGGTCGGCATACATCTCCTCCGCTGATTGGTAGCGCTGCTTCAAATCATTTTCGCAGGCTTTGATCACGACGTCGTTCAGTTCGAGCAGACCTTCGCGGTCTTCGGCCTCACTCATCTCCTTGGGCAGTTCTGGGAATTCCAGGCGATCATTGCCGGTGCAAATCTCGTAGATCACTTTGCCCAGGCTGTAGAGGTCGGCCTGCGCGGTGCCGGGACCTTCCAGCGGAATGAAGCCTTCCGTGCCCACGAACGATCGCGCTTCGGCCACATCCGCCACGAGCCCGATGTCCGCCAACTTCGGAATGCCGTTCACGAAAATGATGTTTGACGGCTTGATGTCGCGGTGGATCAGGCCGTGTTGGTGCAGGTGGCCCAGGGCGGAGGTGAGCGTCAGGCTAAGGCGCAGGCATTCCTCCGCGGGCAAGCGGCCGCGGTTGTGGAGTTCTTTAGCCAGAGTCTTGGGGATGTATCTGTCGGGGTTGGAGATTTCCGATTGGCGATTGGAGATCGAAGAGAAGATTTCGGTTTCCCGGCTGGCCCTTTGCTTGGCATCGTCACCATCCAGATCTGCGGGCAGGGGCAGGTTGGAAGCCTGCCCTACGTTGCTGGCATCGTCAGCCAACTCCATCACGTAATAGAAATAGCCGGCGGGATCGTTCCGGCCAACTTGAAGCACATCCACCAGGCCCTCGTGCGAGCGGGAGATGGGTTCGAATTTTTGGATGCCGGTGAATTCGCGCTCGTACGGGCGGTCGTTACTGAAAGTTTGGCGATACACGATCTTGACGGCGCGGTACGTGCCCATGACGTTGCGGGCCAGCCAGACTTCGCCGTAGCTGCCACTCCCAATCCGACGAAGCAGTTGATGATCGGGAATCTCCGGCCGGACCGCGGCGTTCGGGTCGTTGGGCGCGGGGCGAGGCGTGAGCCCTTCCCGGGTGTCCATTCGAGTTTTTTCGCCCGCGGGATCGTCGCGCATAGTTCTTGAGCCGCTGGTCGTAGTCGCTGTGTCCGTCGCCCGAAACTTTCGACTGCCCTTGTATATTCGTCACAAAAGCGGATTTCTTTCAAGTTATGTGATTCCCCCCCCGATCCTCTGGGTTCGAAAACTCTTTTTCCTGGGAGTTAATTTGAGATTATTGGGCAATGTCATTCAAAACTCTTGGTCTGTCGGAAAAGGTTCTCCAAGGTGTCAACGCGATGGGCTACGTGGATCCCACGCCGATCCAGCTTCGCGCGATCCCGCTGATTCTCGCTGGCCGAGACGTCATCGGCAGCGCGCAAACCGGGACCGGCAAGACGGCGGCGTTTGCTTTGCCCATCCTCACGAAGCTTGACCGCCACGAACGGGACGCGCGCGTTCTCGTCTTGGAACCGACGCGCGAACTGGCGGCGCAAGTCGAGACGGCGTTCCGCGATTTGGCGCGATTCACGGGCTTAAGCCAGACGGTGCTCTACGGTGGCGTCGGCTACGGGTTGCAGACGGAGGCTTTGACGCGCGGGGTGGATGTTCTCGTCGCCACGCCCGGCCGTCTGCTTGACCATATTGGACGCGGCACCTGTCATCTTCGGGCGATCAAATACCTCGTGCTGGACGAAGCCGATCGCATGCTCGACATGGGATTTCTGCCGGATGTCAGACGCATCGTCGAAAAGTGTCCACGCGAGCGGCACACCTCGCTGTTCTCGGCCACGATCCCTCCTCAAATCGAGTCCCTGATCCAATGGGCGATGAAAAGGCCGGAGACGATCGAGATCGGGGCGCGGCGCACGCCGGCCGAGACCGTCAAACACGTCATCTATCCGGTGGCGGAAGCGCAGAAGACCAATCTCTTGCTCGAGTTGCTCAAACGGGTGAACTACGACTCGGTGATCGTTTTCTGCCGGACGAAGCATCGGGCGGATCGGATCGCGCACTTCCTCAAGCGCAACAATCACGCCGTAGCCGTGCTCCATTCAAACCGAACTCAGCGCGAGCGCGAGCAGGCGCTGCGCGGTTTCCGGGATGGGCGCTTCGAAGTTCTCGTGGCCACGGACATCGCGGCGCGCGGGCTCGATATCGCCGATGTCAGCCACGTCATCAACTTCGATGTCCCGCAGCATCCGGAGGATTACATTCATCGCATTGGCCGCACGGGCCGCGCGGAAGCTACGGGCGACGCATTCACGGTCATGGTGGCGGAGGACGCGACGCACGTCTATGCCATCGAGCGCTTCATCAGTCAGAAAATACCGCGCGTGAAGTTGGACGGTTTTGCTTATCAGTACACGGCGCTCTTCGAGCAAGACAAACCGGGCGCGCCGACTGGCCATCCGGGCCGGGTTCGCGGGGTGAGGCTGAGTGGCGGTTACTATTTCGGGCACGCGCGGCGCAAGCGGCGCTGAAAGATCGTCGCGGCGCGGCCACGAGGCCGTGTTTAGTTCGGCGCAATTTTCGCGGTGAGCGGCTTGGTTGGGGGGGAGTGACCAGTGCTGCAACCGCCTTCGCCGCTGTTCGCTGCGGCGTCATTCCGAAGGGCCGCCTTCGCTTCGGCCAAGTGTCCTTTGCCCACAGAGACGCCGTTGAATGCGTCAACTTTGTGGCCATCGGCGCAAGGCTGTGGCTTGGGCCAGAAATTGTATCTGAAATTCTTCCAGTTGTCCCCGCGCTGGTAGTTCGTGCCCAGAGCGCCGCTCGGATCGTAGCCGCAATGGACCATGCAGTTTTCACAACGCGGGTCCCGCGCCACGCCGTTGACGACGCCGTACTTATCCCAAGCCACTTTCTCGAGCATTTCCCGGTAGCTTGGGTAATGGCCGTCGGTCATGAGGTAACAGGGCGCTTTCCAACCGCGGACGTTGTAAGTGGGAATTGCCCACGCCGTGCAAGTCAGTTCGCGTTTGCCCGCCAGGAATTCCTGATAGACCGGTGTGCCGAAGATGGTGAAGCGTTCGCCCCAGCGCTGGATATCTTTGAACTTCTGCCGCGTCAGATCTCGCGTGAGGAAGAAATCTTTCGGATCCTTGCCCAGGCGTTTGGCCATGTCCTTCTTCGCGGCGTCGTAATCGTAGCCCGGAGAAATCGTGTGCCCATCGCAGCCCAAACCCGACAGGAATTTGAACATCTCTTCCAATTCCTGAACATCGGTCTCCTTATAGACCGTGGTGTTAGTGGCGACCTGGTAGCCGAGAATCTTCGCCATCTGGATCGCGGCAACGCACTCCCGGAATACGCCCTCGCGTTCGACGATCAGGTCGTGAGTGTATTCGAGGCCGTCGATGTGGACGTTCCAGTAAATCCACTGGCTGGGTTGGATCGTTGCCTTGGCGGGCGCTGTTTCGCCGGCATTACGGATTTGCTCGGCTTCCTTTGTCGAGACCAACTCCTCCTGGACGAGCCTTTGAAGTTTGTGGTCCATTTCCCGCGACCAGTGGGCGGCCATGTACTCGCGCATTTTCTTCCGCATGAACACGCCGTTGGTGCAGATGTAAATGATGCGGCCTTGCGCGCGCAGGCCAGCCACCAACTCTTCAATTTTCGGGTAGATCAACGGCTCGCCGCCACAGATGGATACCATCGGTGCATCGCAATCGCTAGCGGCGGCCAGGCATTTCTCCAACGGGATCATGTCCTTGAGGTTCGTGGAATATTCCCGGATGCGGCCACAGCCAGTGCAGGTGAGATTGCAGGTGTGCAGCGGTTCGAGTTGCAGGACGAGCGCGAATTTGGGCGTGCGCCGGGCCTTGTGTTTGATGATGTGCCCCGCGATCTTGGCCGTCAGGGCGAGAGGGAATCGCATAAACTAATTCTTTTGAGCGATCAGCGGAGGGGATTCTGGCAACACGGAAAGCGGCTTCTGCTGAGGGGCGTTCGGGGAGACCGCTCCCAGCCCGGGCAAAAAGAACGTGGCTGGAGAAACGCTGTGGGATGCGCTCAGCCCCCCGCATCCGGCCCCGAAAAGGACCAGCAACGACACTATCCCCACCAAGCGCAAGAGTCTCGAATTCAATCGCACAGCGTGGAGTATAGGTGTGGAAACCCTCGGCGCAACACCTAATTGGAGGACAGGCGCTTCGAATCCTGGGAAGCGGCTAAAGTTGTCGTGAAATCTGCCGACTCTTCTGGATAAGCGGCGGTGCTGATGCATCGTCGAGGTTGATGGAAGCAGTCGGACGACGTTTCTGGCGGCATGGATGCCGTCAACATCAGAAGAGACAAATGGATTTGTCTTATGGTCATTAAAGTGAATGGCGCAGGCGCTACGGCCCTGGCGGTGGATCGCGAGAAGGATTCCGGCGTAGAAGATCCGGAATTCAGTCCGCTGGCAGAAAAGATCGTCATGCTGGACGTGAGCCCCGAGCAGATGAGCGCGACCAGCGCGCGGTCAGATTCATTGACTCCCCGGTTTCGGCTGGAAGAACGGCTCGAATCACTGCTGGCGCGCAGCTTGAATTTGGTTATCTCAAAAGCGGTCGAGAGGAAGGCGCGCGAATACTCGGCCCCTGCGAACGCGAACATCATCGAGTCGGGGCTGAGCCGAAGGCCGTCGGAGTTTCCGGAAGCGGCCTAATTCCGCCCGGCAATAGCGACTTCGGCTTTTTGCCGGCGCGAGCCAATCGCTGGCGTTCGGATCGCGTTGTCAGTTGCTGCGGGGCGGGAGGAGTCGCCTTGAACTGCCTCCGCTGTGTCAGCCTTGCTCAAGGCCCAAAAAACAAATAATTGAGGTTTCCGATGAGTGATAAAATCACGGCCTCGGTGGCAGGATCCCGTCTGCCGCCAGACCCCCGGTCCGCCGCGTACGGTTTCAAACAACAAAAACGCAAATCCGGCGAGAACGAATCATCGAGCGAGGCCGACGCGCTCGTGGTCGAAATGTCTCAGACCCGGTATCGCGAGACGGCCACTTCGAGCCGAAGCGATGTCGAGGAAGCCGTTTCCTTCAGCCAAACTCAGGCCGCGTTTTTGGGCGTGGTTCAAAACGCATTAGATCGCATGAGCGAGTTGAGCGCGCTCTGCCTGGACACCACGAAAAGCGACGCGGACCGCGCCGGATTTACCGTCGAGTTCACACAACTCCAAAACTTTGTCAGCGACATCGGAACGAAGAAATTCAATGGCGTCGGCCTTTTCAACGGCGTCACGCTGAATGTGGGCGACGAAACCGAAGGCACGCGTGTCCCTTTGAACGCGATCGACTGGACGGCCCCGCGGCCGGATCAGAGTATGGCCGTTGCCTATGACTGCAGCGTGACGGAGGTGACGACGCAGACGGGCGCCAGCGCGGCGGTGACCAACATTCGGCAGGCTCTGGAGAATCTTGTGGAGATGCAGTCCAAGGTCACCACAAACCTCCAACGATTAAGCCTGTCGAACGAGCAACTCTCGGTTCTGAACCAGAACCTTTCGGCAGCGAACAGCCGCATGAATGACATTGACTGGGCCAAAAAACTCACGGAACTGGCGCGATTTCGAATCCTGGGAGAGGCGGGTTCGGCCAAGTCCACCCAGGCCAACACGAATCCTCAGACGGCCATTCGGCTTTTGGAGCCGAATCGGTGAGTCTCGGCGGAGTTCTCCCACTTTCAGTATGAAACCGATTCAGCCGCCGGACCGACATTTTTTGCTTGCCGCGCAGGGATGGCTCGAACTGGGCAACCAGACGGAGGCCTTCAAGGAATTGCGGAAGATTTCCCCCGAATTTACCGGACACCCCGAGGTCATCAAAGCGCGCTGGAAACTGTATAGCGAAATCAAAGGTGAAAAAGGAACTCAGGTTATCGCCGACATCATTTCCGAATTGGACCTGAGCAGCGTGCTGAGCCAAGTCCACCGAACGCGCGGCTTCAACGTTACGTTGCGTCGGCCAAGGCCGTCCGGCGAGACGGTGATGGCTTCGCTGAAACTGCCGCTTCTGTTCGCCGTCCCCTACAATCTAGCTTGCTACGCGTGTCAGTTGGGCAATCTGAAGGAGGCTTGGGAATGGCTTCAAGTCGCCGTCGAGCTTTGCGATGCGGAGGAAATCCGCAATCTGGCTTTGAACGACACCGACCTGGAACCCCTCTGGGACCAGATCAGAGAATTATAGACCAGATCACGCGGCTGGAAGGAAGGGTTTTCAACTCCTTAACCGAGCGTGAGGACGCGTCCACACGCGCACTACTTCACCCGCGTTTTCAAAATTCCTCGAGCCTGGCCGGGTTCGAAAATCGGGCCTCGGCAACGCTACGCACCGGCTGCTCGAGGGTCATCACGATCGCCTGCGAGTTCGGCTCCAACATCAAAATCACGCGCGTCCCCCAAAGGCCGTGCCGGAGACAAAAATCGACGGCGCGTCCGCAACTCTTGAAGCCGAACGCGGCATTGGGATCATTGACCCAACGTCCGAGGGCGCTGAAGTAAAGCCCTGACATCCCGTCTTGGAGAATAGTCTTCACACTTATCGGCAGCATTTATGAGCAAAGGCAGTGCCGATTCTCCACGGAGAAGGAATCTTTTTCCTTGGACAAACTGGTGGAAATTACGAGCGGCTGAAGCATTGGGTTTTGAACATTCCTTGACTGCGTTGACAACCGTGACCGTGTGAGACATTGTGGTCTCACGATGAAAGCAGCAACCGTCAGAGATTTGAGGAACCATTTCCCTCGCGTGGCCGCGTGGATTGCGGAAGGCGAGTCCGTGGAGATCACCAAAGCCGGAAAACCCTTCGCCCGTTTGGTGCCGGCCACGCCGGAGAAATCGCGCCAACTGGTCAAGGTCGATTTCGCGAAGCAACTCCGCAAGACCTGGGGCAGCCGCGTGTTTTCCGCGGCAGAAGTCGCGGAGATGCGCGCGGCGGAATTGGAAGGTGAGGAAGGATGAACGCCTTCCCCGATACTTCTTTCCTCTTCGCTCTCTATCGCCCGCAGGACAATTCTCCGGCAGCGCAGAAATACTACGCCGAAATGACCGAACCGGTTCATGTCTCCGGGTTGCTTCTCTACGAATTCCGCCAGTCAGTCCGATTTCAAGTCTGGTTGCACGGGCAGAATCCCAGGAAGGGCATTCCCGACAAAGAAGGCGTGCAAGCTTTGGCCGATTTGGAAGCCAATCTTGCAGCCGGCGCGCTGGTGATCGTCCCGACGCAATGGCCGGACGTGCATCCAATCGCAGAGCGACTGTCGAACGCATACACCCAAGCCGCAGGCCATCGGGCTTTCGACGTGTTGCACGTGGCGACGGCATTGCATCTGGGCGCGCGGGAGTTTCTGAGTTTTGACGACCGGCAGCGCAAATTGGCCAGAGCGGAAGGTTTAAGAATCAGACCGTGACGAGCGCGCCCCCTGTTGGTGTGTCCTTCGTAACCTCAGTATGATTGTGGTCCGTGCGAGACCGCGTTCCCGATTTTGAGGTTGGAGCGGGTGATGGGAATCGAACCCACGTGGCCAGCTTGGAAGGCTGGAGCTCTACCATTGAGCTACACCCGCAGCAGGCCCAATAGTAACGACAACACTTGCCTTGTCAATCCGCCCCCGTAATATCCGTCTCCACAAATGAAGTCGCTGCTTCTTGCCAATGGCCGCGTCATCGATCCCGCCAATGGCTTGGATAAGATCGCGGATGTCTTGATCGTTGACGGAAGAATCCGGGCGCTTGGTGACGACGTGGGGGGACAGGCCATTGCGGAGTCGGAACGATGGGATGTGTCCGGACTTGTCGTGTGTCCGGGGCTGATCGACTCGCACGTGCATTTGCGGGAGCCGGGGCAGTCGGCCAAAGAAACAATTGGCACGGGGACACGCGCGGCCGCCCAGGGCGGGTTCACTTCGGTGGTCTGCATGCCCAATACGTCACCACCGGTAGAAAATGCCGGCACCGTCGCCTTCATCCGAGAAAAGGCCGATCGGGAAGGCCTGGTCAATGTTTTCGTGACTGGAGCCATCACTCATGATCTGGCAGGAGAGGAGTTGGCGCCAATCGGGTCGCTCAAGCAGGCCGGCGTGGTCGCGATCACCGATGACGGACACTGCGTTCAAAGCAACGAATTGATGCGGCGCGCGCTGGAATACGTCCGAATGTTTGATCTGCCGGTGCTGGATCACTGCCAGGACTCGACTTTGGTGAGCGACGGAGTCGTGCATGAGGGGTACTGGAGTTCCGTGCTCGGCCTAAAGGGCTGGCCCGCGATCGGAGAGGAGACCATTGTCGCGCGCAATATTTTGCTCGCGGAATTGACCGGGTCTCACGTGCATTGTCAGCACATCAGTTCGGCGGGGAGCGTTCGGTTGCTTCGCGAAGCCAGGGAACGCGGCGTGCCGATCTCCGGTGAAGCTTGTCCGCACCATTTTACACTGACGGACGCGTCCGTTGCCGGCAGTGAAGTGTTTTGGAATACCGACGGCAAAAGCTTTCGCAAGCTGGTGATGACCGATGCCAAGGAGCCTTATTGGCCTCCGTACGACACCAATTTCAAAATGAATCCGCCGCTCAGGTCCGCCAACGATCGTGAGGCTGTCTTGCAAGGTGTCGTCGATGGCACTTTGGAGATTCTTTGCAGCGATCACGCGCCGCATTGCGATTTTGAAAAGGACGTCGAGTTTGATTACGCCCCGTTTGGGATTACTGGACTGGAAACGGAATTGGCGCTTTGCCTGATGCAGTTGTATCACCATCGAAAGCTTGGGCTCTCAGAACTCATCTCCAAATTCACCACCGCGCCGGCGCGCCTGCTCCGGCTATCGAAAGGCACGTTGAGCGTCGGGGCGGATGCGGATGTGACCGTTTTCGATCCGGAGAAGGAGTGGGTGTTCGACCGGACGTGCTCCGCCAGCAAATCGTTCAATAGCCCGTTTTACGGATGGAAACTGAAAGGGAAGGCGATGGCGACGATCGTTTCCGGCCAAATCGTTTGGCGCGACCCGGACTTTTTCCTGCCGGCACAGGCTGTCCCCGCTCCGGAGCACGCGAGCGCGGCCCACTGATGGGCAACTGAATCGATATGAAGGCTATTCTGGCACTGGAAGACGGCTCGGTTTTTCACGGGCGCGCTTTTGGGGCGCGCGGGTCGGCGTGCGGGGAAGTTTGTTTCAACACTTCCATGACCGGCTACCAGGAAATCCTTACGGACCCATCCTACAAAGGGCAGATCGTGACCATGACATATCCACAGATCGGCAATTACGGGGTGAACGCGCAGGATGTCGAGTCATGGCGCCCGCACGCGGCCGGATTTGTCATTCGAGAACTCTCGCCCGTCGTGAGCAACTGGCGCGCGGATTTCACACTTGCAGAATACTTGGAGAAGAATTCCATTCCGGCGATTGAAGGGATCGACACGCGCGCCTTGACTAAGAAACTGCGCGTTCGCGGCGCGATGAACGGTTTCATTTCCACGGAGGAAATCGCGGACGACGAAGCGGTGGCGAAAGCGAAACACTGGCCGGGATTGGTGGGAGTGGACTACGTTCGCGAGGTCACACACTCCAAGCCGTTCGCCTGGGACGAACTGGACCGGCAAAGCGCCAGTTTCAAACTGGCTTCGGGCGCTGGCCCCGCCGATTTCCGAAACGTGCGTGATCCGTTGCCGCCGGCGGACGTGCCGATCGTGGCCTATGACTTCGGGATCAAATACAATATTTTGCGGCGGCTCCGACAACGCGGCTTTCGAGTGCAAGTGCTTCCAGCAACGACGCCCGCAGAAGAGGCGCTGAAGCACAAGCCCGCGGGGGTCTTTCTTTCAAATGGTCCGGGCGATCCGGCGGCGCTTACCTATGCCATTCGCGCGGTTGCTGATTTGGTTCGGTCCGGGATTCCAATATTTGGGATTTGCCTGGGGCACCAGATTCTGGGTTTGGCGTTCGGTGGAAAGACCTTCAAGTTGAAATTCGGCCATCGCGGCGCGAACCAGCCAGTCAAAGATTTGGAAACTGGAAAAGTTGAGATTACTTCCCAGAATCACGGCTTTGCCGTGGACGCGGACTCGATGCCCGGAGAGGTCAGTGTAAACCGGATCAATTTGAATGACCAAACCGTTGAGGGCATGCGCCACAAGGGCAAACCGATTTTTTGCGTCCAGTATCATCCCGAAGCATCCCCTGGCCCGCATGATTCGACGCCGTTGTTCGACGAATTCAGAGCCATGATTGCGGCGCATTGAAAGACAAGAAGCTGCAAGGACGGCGGGAAGCAGGCAATTCGGGCCGGGCAATTTCCGAAATGTCCTTGACTTTTCAGCCGCCAGAAAAAATATCGATGAAATCGAAACTCAGATCGCCAGAATCCTTGGTAGAAACGAACATCTATAACTGGCCACTTGATTTGCAAACTATGAAAAACTCACTCATCACTGCCTTCGGCATCTGCCTGAGTTCCGGAGTCCTGAGCGCACAAGAGAAGGTCGATTTCGTCAAAGACATTCAGCCGATCTTCGAGAAAACCTGTGTGAAGTGCCATGGACCCGAGAAACAGAAAGGCAAACTTCGCCTTGATTCCAAAGATTCCACCTTCAAGCGCGCCTCCGACTCGCAAGTCATTGTCCCAGGCAATGCCGAGAAGAGCGACCTTTATCGCCGGGTGACCTTGCCGCAAAGCGACGACGACCGGATGCCCAACGAGGGTGACCCGCTTCCAAAAGCTCAGGTCGATTTGATCAGAGATTGGATTAACCAAGGTGCCATTTGGCCGGATGCCGCGACGTTCAAGACGGCTGCATCGGAGAAAAAAGAAACTGGATTGGCCGAGCACAAGCCGTCGGCAGAAGAATTGAAAGCCGTCGCCCAACTGGAGACTCTTGGGGTTTCCGCCAGGCCGATTGCCATGAATGTTGGCTGGCGCGAAGCGAACTTTCACCTTTTGGGTTCCAATGTGACGGACTCGACGCTGGTTCCTCTCAAGAGCATCCTGGGTCTTGTCGATCTCAATCTTGGAGGGACTAAAATCACCGACACAGGCCTCGCGAACCTCAAAGGTCTGACCAATCTGACCCGTCTTCACTTGGAAAGAACCGAAATCACGGATTCGGGTCTCGCCCAACTGAAGGACTTGAAGAACCTGACTTACCTCAATCTCTACGGAACTCCGATCACCGACTCCGGACTTGATCACCTCAAAGGCCTAGCGAATCTGAAGAACCTTTACCTCTGGCAAACGAAAGTTTCTGATAACGGAGTTGGCAACCTGAAAAAGAGTCTTCCCAAGCTGGAAATCTCCAGGGGATTCGAACTCAAACCTCCGGAAAAAGAGCCGGCCAAGGAGCCTGCGAAAGAAGAAGCCAAGAAATAGGGTTTCCCTGGGCTGTCGCGATTTCGTATCCCCCCAGGACGCTCTTATCCCCAAACCGCGGTGGTGTGTCAGTTTGGCCTGATGTTCTGTTAGGTTCGATTCTCTTCTTTTGAGAATGGCCAAGGATCCCAATCCTTCGCCATCGCCGCTGCGGACCGCGAGCCGGTTTGACTCAGAATGCTTAACCCTCTGCACGCATCTCCTGAAACCAAAATCGTAAGCTGTTTGTTACTAATGGATTAAGTCCATATTGACGGTCGGAACTGACCCATCTCAAGTGACGCCGAAACGATTTCACCGAAAATTCGTTTCCGGATTTGACTATTGTCCATTGCTTTGAGATGGTTAGCGGCTATTTTAACGATCATTACTAGACATGCGGCTGAACACGGCAAGATTTAAGCGCGGCAAGGCACCATCCAAAAGTCGCGCACGCAAGGTGATCCGGAAGGCTACCGGACTCCTGCCCACTTCTCGAAACCGGATGCAGAAGGTGGGGCTTAATGGCCACCGCACACGCAGTGGTCGGCCTCCGAGGAGAGTACCTCCTAATCAACAGGCCGTTGCCACTGTGCCGACTGATTTGGCACCTATTAAAACCCAGGCGGGTTTAGACCTAACAGAGAAGGTAAAAGACCTTGTTCGACTGGCTCAGGAGCAAGGTCATTTAACCTATGATGACATCAACGATGCCTTGCCGGATACCATCGTAACGGCGGAGGATTTGGACGAGGTCTTGGCGCGACTTGCCAGTTTGGACGTCGAAATCGTCGATCAGGCTGAGGTGGATCAGGTTAAGCAGCCTGAAGCGGAAGAGGAAGAAGACAAGGGCCGCCTGGACATCCTTGACGATCCGGTTCGCATGTATCTCCGTGAGATGGGGAAAGTGCCCCTCCTTACACGCGAGCAAGAGATATCCATCTGCAAACGGATCGAAGAAGCTGAGGAAGAGGTCAAACGGATCATTTACAGCTTCGGATTCGCGGCCAAAGAGCACATTGCCTTGGCGGAAAAACTGATTTCCGAGCCTCCGAAGGAACGCTTTGACCGGGTCATCGTGGATAAGAAAGTGCCTAGCCGTGAGAGTCATCTCCGTGAACTGCGGAGTCTGGTCAAAAAAGTGCGCCAGTTGGACGAACGCGTGGATGAGAAGTATGCCAGGTGGCGTGAAGTTTCGAGCAAAGGAAAAACAGAGAAATTGCTCCGAGAATTCAGGCGCCTGGACCAGCGTTTGCAGGAGACGTTCCCGAAGTTTTACTACAAACAGAAGGTCATCGAGGAAATGATGCTCGTGACCGAGAACATCCATGACAAGATCCAGGCAAGTCTTAAGGCCATTGAAGATTTGCACCGCCATTCGAGATCCGAAAAGCATCGCGCTATCATCCACTCGGAGCAACAGAAGATCAAAGCGCTGGAAAGTTTCGCGCGCATGCCGGCCAGAGATTATCTCGACGCATTCACTCGGCTGAAGCAAGCAGCCGCCAGAGCTCAGCAGGCGAAGACCGAGATGGCCGAGGCGAACCTCCGGCTCGTGATTTCCATCGCCAAGAAGTACACCAACCGCGGGCTCGCATTCCTGGACTTGATCCAGGAGGGCAACATGGGGTTGATGAAAGGCGTCGAGAAGTTTGAATATCGGCGGGGCTACAAGTTTTCGACCTACGCGACGTGGTGGATACGGCAGGCTATTACCCGGGCCATCGCGGACCAGGCCAGAACCATCCGCATACCGGTCCACATGATCGAAATCATCGGCAAGCTGGTCCGGGCGCAGAAGCAGCTCTTGCAGGATTTCGGACGGGAAGCTACGCCCGAAGAAATCGCGGAGGAAATGCAGATCCCGGTCGAAAGGGTCAATGCCATCTTGAAGATGGCGCAGCAGCCTATTTCACTGCAGGCGCCGGTCGGAGATGGAGATGAAGCCAGTTTCGGAGATTTTATCGAGGATAAGACCGCCGAGAATCCGTCCGATGTCACGAGCTACAATCTGCTGAAAACCAAACTCGCCGATGTCTTGTGCACGCTGACCGAACGGGAGCGGAAAGTCCTGGAACTCAGATTTGGCTTGGTGGATGGGTATGCGCGCACGCTGGAGGAAGTGGGCAAGCAGTATCGAGTCACGCGCGAACGCATCCGTCAGATCGAGGCCAAAGCGCTCCGGAAGCTCCGGCACCCGACGCGGATTCGCCAGCTTCAAGGGTTTCTCGAAGACGCCCAGGCGGCTTAAAGAGGCTGCCGTTTCCATTCTGATCGAGAGCGTTTCAGCCCAATCGCACCCCCCAGGCCAGGAGCACAGTGCGCGCGCGGCATCGGATTCCCGATTTTCAAGAAAGTTCCTTTGATAAAAGAGCGGTTTTGTCTTTCAATCGCTCGCGATGGCGTTGCCCAATTCAATCGTTGCCTGGGTTTGGCTGTTGTGCTCGGGCGTCCTGCTTGCGCCATCGGTCAGAGCCGGAGCGGGATCTGAAACCGCAACGGACGTTGCCGGTTTGGTCAAGGTTCTGAGTTCCCCAGAGGAACTGTTAACGAACCGGATCTCCGCGGCGCGATCGTTGGAACAATTGGGTCTCAGTTCCACACCAGCCATCTCTTCGCTCGTCGATGTCTTCATTAAGAAGTCTGAGGATCGAGCACTCCGCCTGGCTGCAGGTTTCGCACTGATGAGTGGGCGCTTGAACGAACAGTCTGTTCCCGCGTTCATGGTCGTGTTGAAAGACAGGAAGGAACCACTCGAACTCCGCACGGTCGCGTTCGAAGGCTACTGGAAACTCGCCTCCAACTCGGTCACGTTTGCCGCCGACTTCAGCAAGATTCTTCAGGACAGGACCGAACCGTTGTCCATGCGCGAGCAAGCGGGTCAGATGTTGCAACGAGCCGCGGTCCGCTCTGCGGAAGAGGTTCTGCACCGGAGCAACAGCGGCTTGCACGAGGTCGAAGAGCGCCTCGCCAAGGCACGTGACGTCCGCACCGCTTTCGAGATCGGCGGCAATGACATTCCGGTCGAACTTACTCGTGCCCTCACGCTCTTGGAGAAGCGGAAGGAATCTTTGGCGGCGCGGAGGTCGCTCTCGAAATGGCTGCTCGCGTCACCTTGGGGCTGGATTCTTTTGCTGGCACTTCCGCCGCTCATTTGCGGTCCGCTTTGGCTTCTCCTGCTCTGGCTGGCGCCGCTGAGGCTGTGGAAAATCTCCCGCATTTTGGAAAAGCTTCCTGGCTCAAAATCCCCGGCCGGGAACGAAGTGCCCTTCCGTTTGCAAAACTATCTCTTGATCTCATTTCTCCAGTACCATCCTCGAGTTCTGGACGCCTGGCTGGAGCAACATTGGCCGAAGGCAACTCGCGCCTTCAATGCCCTCGGCACGAGTGCGGACCGCAACCTCCATCTCCCTGTGCCAGTGCGGACCAGCGACGGCGCGATCGTCAGGCCCACGCCCGTTGATTTCAAAGGACGATTTGAGAAATCGCGGACGATATTGACGATTTGTGGAGAGCCTGGTTCTGGGAAAACCAGTCTCGCCTGCCAGTTGGCTCGTTGGGCCATGGCAGAGAAGCCTGAGGAAAGAATCACCAAGAATCGCTTGCTGCCTGTTTTCATTTCGGAGGAGCACGATCTGCGTTCCGGCGATAATGGGCCCGCGTTGATCGAGCTGGTCTCCAGAAAGGTCCAAGCCCTGTGCGGAGACACGCCGGAACTTTCGGCGAATCTGCTGGATCGGCTTCTGAAGGAAGGACGGATTCTGGTGGTCGTCGATGGCGTTTCCGAAATGTCGGACGGCGCGAGCGCGTGCTTGGGATCGGTCTGTGAAGGGCATTCGCCAATTCGCGCGCTCATCGTAACTTCGCGGATCAAGGATTGGCTGCGCGGCACAACATTCCCGGACGCCCTCGAGACTCCTGGATTCCAGGCCGAGACGCTTTCGGAGTTTCTGGGCGCGTTCCTGACTTTGCGCGGCAACCGGAGTCTGTTTGCAGACCGAGAAATCTTCGAGGGCTGCTTGCGATTGTTAGAGGCGCTGGATGGCCGACATCCGTCCGCGTTGCAGGCACGGATGTTTGCCGAGCTTCTAATCGGATCGAAGGAATCGGGTCGTGCGTTGGTGGCGCCGGGCAACCAACTGGATTTGGTCCTGCGGTACCTGGGGGAGCTAAATCGCCGAGTTCCAAGCGAAGAGAGACTGGACGACGCCTTGCTCCTGCAGCTCGTCAAAGCGGTGGCGTGGGATTGCCTGAAAACGAATTTCTATCCCGCGGCAGTTGACCGGAACGAAATGCTCACCACGCTCAGGCGGCACGGAGGAGAAGAATCTCACTTGCGTTACTTGGAGGCCAAGCTGCCTTTGCTCCGGCCCGTGGACGGAGAATTCCCGCGATTACGCTTCAGCATCGGCGTTTTGGTGGAGCATCTCGCGGCTTGCCACGCGGTCGAAACTTTCGGAGGAAACGGGGCTGCGTGGAGCCGATTCCTGGAAGACGCAGCCTGCAAGGCCGCCAAACTTCCGCCGGTGAAGAGTTTCATCTTGACGCTGCGCGACGTTTGTCTTGTCCGGGGCGAACAATTCGGCGTCCCGGAATCCGCCGAAATCGAACTGGGCAGACTGGCGGGTTTGGATCCAGCCGGTCTCGATCAGGCGCGTGTGCGGAGAAAACTCGATCGCCTCGTCGAACAGCTCTCGCATGCGGACGCGCGGCAGCGAAAGGCCGCGGCTTTGAAAGTGGCCGACCTGGGATGTGCGGCGGCGGCAGCGCTTCCAGCACTCATCGACACCCTGCAAAACTCCCAAGAAAGCGCGGAGGTCCGGGAGGCCGTCGTGGCTGCGCTGGGAGAAATCGGAGCGCAAGCTGAGGGTGTGACGCCAATACTTCTGGCCACTCTGCGGCACGGCGAAGCAGGACTGCAAGGCGCGGCGGCGCGAGCGCTCCCACGGCTCGGTCAGAAGGCTTTGGCCGCCTTGATCAAAGCTTTCAACGAAAGCACGGCAGCGGACACGTTCAAAGTTGCCGCTCTTGCTTCGCTCGGGGGTTTCGAACAGGAGCGCCCGGCAGCACTATCAGCGCTGATTCAGATATTGCGGGACTGTCGGCAGAGCGAGCGCGTGAGAGTCGCCGCCGCCGAAACGCTGGGGAGAATCGGCGCGCCCGCAGAGGTGGCGGTCGCCGACCTCATTGAATTGATGAAGGAGAACAAAGCCCTCTGTCAGACTGCGGCCAAAGCGTTGCTGGAGATCGCCCCCGACGCGAAGCCCGCGATCCTGGCTTTGGTCGAAACCCTCAATCCCACTCAAGCGCCGAGTCCCAGGGAAATCCTGGCCACGTTTCGGCGCACGCTGGTTCAGACCGGGAGAACGGGTCAGGCGTTCCCCGTCGGCGTCCCGAGCGGTCAGGTTCGCCGGGCTTTGGAGGACGCGCTTGGCAATCTGCGTGCGCGACCGCACGCGGTTTCTCGCGAGGAACAGAACGCGGCGATCCCGATGGTCCGTTGAGATATTTCCCACTACCGAACTCGGGTTGTGAGCCATAGTCCCGCGCTGCCAAAGGCGATATTGGGGAGCCACGCCGCCACCCAGGGAGTCACCCAGTTCCCGGAACCCAAGGCTACACCCAGCCGCATCAGAATGAAAAAAACAAAGCAGATGAAGATGCTGCTCGCGACGCCAACGAACACATTGCGCCTGGATGACGCGGCTCCGAACGGTATGGCAATCAATACCACGACCAAACAGGTCAGCGGCCACGCGAGCCGGCCATGAAGCTGCGTTTGCAGCAGCGCGGAATCTTTCGGGGACGGATTCGGATGAAGCCGCAGATAGTTCAGGATTTCTGAGAGGGAGATCTGCGCACCCTTCGGTGCGGTGACGCTTCGGAGTTGATTGATCCGGATTTCGCTCTTGATCTGCTCCGGGGTCTCGGTGAATTCGGGCACGATGAGCGCGTTGGTCTTCATGGGCGTCGTGTCCACCTCTCCGGTCGGCCGATAGGTGAATTCCTCAACGTCCAGGAACATCCAGAATTCGTTCGTCCGCACGGCGCGACGAGCGTTCAGACTGCGCTCCGCGCGGTCGGACGCGCGCCAGGAGACGTGCAGGTTCTTCATTTCGAACGTGTCCAGATTGAACGCGCCGAGGCTCCAGAACCGTCCGTCGCGTCCATTGTGAAAGTGGAGGTTTGGATGCCAGCGTCCCTCAGTTTCTGGCGAAGAGGCGCGCGATCTCCGATGGAGAATGGATTCGACGGCTTCAACGCTTTTCGGAACCCAAAGCTCGTTTAGAGCGAACAGCGCCAGAGTGAAAACGAAACCCACTGCGAAGTAGGGCGTGGTCAGCCGCCACAGGCTGATGCCGGCCACGCGCATGGCGGTCAACTCCTGGTGACGCGCATGGTTGGTCAAAGCGTAAAGCAGCGCGAGCAACAAGGCTATCGGCAGGACGACGACCAGCAGTTCCGGGGTTTTGATCAAATAGAGCCGCGCGATTTCCGACGCGCGCAAGCCTCTTTGCTGGTAGTCGTCGAGTTCGGAGAAGAGGTCGAAGGAAATCCAGAAAACCAGGAACCCCGACAGGCAGTAAAGCAGCGGAATAAGCAGTTCCCGCAACAGGTAGCGATCCAACAGACGCATCGATTCGGCAGCCTGCTGCCCGCCGCTAACCCTCGACGTAAATGGGCTCTCGGATCGGGCTCACCTCAGTGAAGTTACCCAGCTTTTTGAGCATCCAGGGAGAGATCCGGTTTCCGGCGTTGAGGATCAGCGTGCCATCCACGGTTTCGATGGGTTCCACGAGCACCTGGCCAACGCAGAGATCTTTGAGATGAATGGCACGGCCTTTCCTGGGTCCTTGCGAAAACGCCGCCGCGATCTCTTCGAGGAGCTTCGGATCGTAATTGCCGGAGGTTTTCCTCATGTCTTCCAGCGCTTTGGCCTTTGACATGCCTTCCGACTCGAAATGCGCCAGGTCGATCAGCACCCGAAGAATCCGGGAGCCCAGCGGGATGCTCACTCCTGCGATCGAGTCCTGAGGAAACCCCGTGCCGTCAAATTTCTTATTCTGGTAATAGACCATGCGAGACACGTTTTCGAAACGCGGAAAGCTGGCGAGGAGATTCCGCCCATGCTCGGGCAGCCGTTGCAGGGTGTCTTTTTCTGCGGGCGTCAACGCCATGCCGGCGCGCATTTTCTGGATCAGAATCGCGGGCAGCGACACGTAGCCGATCCGGCAGAGGCCTGCCGCGACGTCGAATTCCCATGCGACTTCGATCTTCATCGCTGTCGTGCAAATCTTCATGTAATCCTTGTATTTCTGCCCGAACTCAAACGATTGAGGCTCGGCGATAGAAAGGATTTTGGTCAGGACTTTGATCGTGGCTTCGATTGTTTTCTCGAATACCTCTGATTCGCTGGCTCTGGCTTTGGCTCGTTCCTGTTCCACTTTGTGTTTGTGCAGGGCCATTTCCAAGGCGGTTTGAAGCTCTCTCTCTTCGAAGGGCTTGAGGATATACGCGAATGGCTCCGTGATTTTCGCTCGCTTGAGTGTGCTTTCGTCGGCGTGCGCCGTCAGGAAGATGACGGGCAGACCGAAGCGCTTGCGGATTTCCTCCGCGGCATCGATGCCGTCCATCTGGCCCTGCAAAACAATATCCATCAGGACCAAGTCCGGGCTGAACACAGGTATTTTTTGGATGGCCTCTTCGGCCGTGGCGACGGTGGTAGGGACATCATAACCTAAACTGGTCAGCCGGTCTTGAATATCCGCAGCGATTATACCTTCGTCTTCAACGACAAGAACTTGTGGGTTAGACATGAGATAACTTTTTTTCTTTTTCTTTCTGCTCTTTGAAGGTTACTGTGAATCCAGTCCCACCGTTCCGGTGAAAGGTTAGTGTTCCACCAAGCTGGCTGGTCAAAATCTTGACCAAACGAAGACCGAGGGTCAGTACTTTGTCAAGGTCAAAGTCCCCCGGAAGCCCGATTCCATCGTCACGCAAGGCCAGCACAAACTCGTCGTGGCCAACCGCGCGAAAGTCGATTCGGATCGTCCCGCACCGGTTTTCCGGAAAGGCATACTTCAAGGAATTGGACGCAAGTTCGTTCACCAGCAGTCCAACGGGAATGGCGGTGTCGATATCCAGAAAAACCGGATCCACGTGCGTCTCCAGATTGATCGTGCCCGCATGAGCGCCATAAGACCGGAAGAGCATCGCGAGAAGGCTCAGGAGATATTCGTTGAAGTCGATCCGCGCCAGGTCCTGGGACTGGTAGAGCTTTTGATGGATGAGCGCCATGGACCGAACCCGGTTCTGGCTTTCCCGGAATAGTTCCTTCGCCGCTTCATCTTTCACGTATCCGGATTGCAGTCGGAGCAGGCTGGAGATGACCTGGAGGTTGTTTTTGACACGATGGTGGATTTCTTTCAGCAGCACTTCTTTTTCGCGCAAAGAACTCTTGACTTGCTCATCGGCCCGCTTGCGCTCCGTAATGTTCTGAATCTGGGCGATGAAATAAAGCGGTTTCCCTTTGCCATCGCGCAAAAGTGAAACACTCAAAAACACCCACACGACCGAGCCGGAACGATGGAGGAACCGCGCCTCCATTTGGAACGCTCCCGACTCCCCGGCCAGCAGACCCCGCAGTCGGGCCTGATGGTCCGCGACGTCATCCGGATGAGTGAGAGAATGAAAATAGAGCGACCGGAAGTCGCCTTCGGCATACCCAACAATCTCACACAAGGTTCGGTTGACTTTCATCCATTTCCCGCTCGTGGCCACGAGCGCCATGCCGATCGCCGCATAATCGAATGCGCTGCGGAACCGCTCCTCGCTTTCACGGAGAGCGACGATGGTTCGGGTATGTTCGGCCAGCAAGGCCTGTTTGGCCCCAAAAGCGACGGCCTGATTGATGGCTGCCGACATGAAATGGGCGACCAATTGAAGCGTCTGGATGTCCGCGTCATCGAACGCCCGGGACCTCGACGAAAGGACCTTCAACGCGCCGATGGAATTGTATTGGTGCCGGAGCGGCACCACGACCAGTGAGCGAATGCTCCCTTCCCGGCATTCTGTCTGATCCACGCGCGGGTCCGTATGCGCGTCGTCGCAGCGCAGGATTTCGTCGGTGCGAATCGCCAGGCCGGAAAAACTCATCCCTACCCTGAGGCGTTTGCCGACGTGGGAAGCCACCGATCCGCTGGCCGACCGATAAACAATCTCGTCACCTTCCACCAATTCGACGGCCGCGCCGTCTGCGCGCGTGAGTTGCTGGGCGCGGCTCACCGCCAATTTCATGATGCTCTCTTGGTCGGGAGCGGCTGCGGCTATTTCTTGTTGAATGGCGGTGATGGCGGAGAGTCGCTCGGCATGTTGGTGCAGGGATCGTTCAGCGCTATGGATTCGGAGAAAGCTCGCGATCCGCTCCAAGAATTCCTCATGGCTAATCGAGGGCGCGATGTAGCCGTCGGGCTCCGTGAACGTATCGGCATGCGCCTCTCGTGCCCTGGCCGCGTCAGCCAGATAGAGCACCATAACTGGCCGCGCCGCATAATCCGCCTTGATCCGACGGCATACGTTCATTGGATCGATTACCGGCGAATCCAGATCCAGCAGCAACAAAGAGGGGCTTTCGTGCTGAACCTCCCGGAGGATTTCAACGCCGGATTCGGCCCGAAGCACACCATAACCGGCGCCGGATAGGGCCTGGATCAATCTGGCCGCCGCCGGTGAACTCAGGCCTCCGAGCAGAATCTTGGTTGATGCGCTCATGGCCTTGTTGGGCAGGATCAATTTGCAGCGGAGCGCGGTGGCGTCGCAGCAGGCTGGTTTGTGGATCCCGGGATCCCGGCCTTCTTCTCCGAAAACTGCACTGCGCGGCGTTGTCCCTCAGCAATCTGTTCCTGCGTCATGCTGACGCTCAACTTGCCCCGATGTTTAACTGCATTGGTATTCCCTTGCGCGGCGGACAAATTGATCCATTTGTACGCTTCCACATAGTCTGGATTAAGGTCCTCTCCCCGGCTGAACATCAGTCCGAGGCTCAACTGCGCTTCCGGATCTCCCTGATCCGCCGCTTTTCCAAACCAATGAATGGACTCTTTGAAATTCTCCTCGACTCCTCTGCCGGTGCTGAAAATCCAACCGAGAAAATACTGGGCCTGGATAAATCCCTGATCCGCCGCTTTCCGGTACCACTTCAAAGCCTCTTGATAATCCTTGGGCACGCCCGTTCCGTGGTAGTACAGGCTTCCCAGGTTGTACTGGGCCGGGGCATACCCTTGTTCGGCGGACTTTCGGAACCATTTGAACGCTTCCTCCGCGCTCGCCTTCCTGACCCGGCGCCCCAACCCGTACGCCATCCCCAGTTCATTCTGTGCAATGGCATCTCCGTTTCCAGCCAGGTTCGTGAGGGTGGTCAAATTCATCGTCTGGTAATTCAGCGGCGC
>JACPRI010000123.1 GCA_016190065.1 Verrucomicrobiota bacterium | reverse complement strand
GGTCGGTGAAGCGCATCCGCTCAGCTTCCAGCCGGCGAACATCGTGATCCATTTTAACGAGCCGCAAACGGTCCAACGACTCGTGCTCCTGTCCACTATCTTCAGAGATCGGCTCGCGTTGAAGGATTTCGAAGTCTATGCCGGGGTGAATACGAACTGGACGGGCGCGACGCCAGTCGCGGTGGTGAAAGGCACGACCAATGTCAGCACCGTGGTCGATTTCCGTCCGGTGCGGACTAGCCGGCTCCGCATTCGAATCCGCGACACCTGGCGCGAGGATCATTCGTATCCAAGAATCCACGAGATTGAAGTCTATGCCAGTCCACCTGGCACCGTGCCTGTCACGCTGGCGAGTTCGGCAATCGCGGATGAAAAGGATTCTGAGCGATTCGTCCTTCGCCGGGCGCTGGGGGAAAGATACATCGCGCCGGGCATGAAGTTTGAGGAATCCAAAGGCTACGTTCATTATGTTCGCTCCTTCCTCGACACGATGATCACCGAGGGGACGGACCGGTACGGAGCCGTGCACAGCCCAATGTTCGCCTCGCTGCTCGACATGGAAAGCCATCGGATTCCCGATGACACTCCCGCAAACATCGAGGGCCAGCGCTACTCCGATCGCTCCTTGCGCGGCGGGAATCTCATGCACGACGTCATGCTGCTCCGAGCGTGCGATCTGGCGACCAGTCTGACGGGTGATTCCAAATACGGACAGGCCGCGACCGATTATTTGAAATTCTTCCTGGGGAACTGCCCGCAGCCGACCGGGCTCTTCCCCTGGGGCGAGCATGCCTATTGGGATTTCTTTCAGGAAAAGCCGGGCCACCCGACGCATGAATTCCTCGGCGGCGTTCCCATCTCGTTTTGGGAAAGGATTTGGTCACTCGACCCGAAAGCCCTGCGCGCGGAAGCCGACGGTTTGCTCAATCACGTCGGCGACCTTGAATCGTTTCATTTTGACCGGCATGCCGACTTGTTCAAAGCGCTCCCAACACCGCGGCCCAGGAATCTCGGCGGAATGGATTTTCCCAGGCACGCAGGTTTCTTTATCAGCCTTTGGACTTTTGTGTTCTCGAAGACGGCGGACCGAAAATATCTGGATTGGTCTCTTAGGATGATCGACCACCATTGGAGCGCCTGCGACGCCGGGACGGGCATTCTTCCGAGCACGACGCGCGGCAGCCAGACAAACACGGCCACCGTAGAATCGACCTTGAGCCTCGCGCTCAGCCTTCTGGAATCGGCCACTCTGCTTCCGCCGGGCGAGGCGAAGGAGCGTTTCGTCAGCGCGGGCAAGCCTTATGCTGAAAGCGTGCTCAGTCTGCCGCACAAGGCAAAAGACGGCCAATTCCTGGCCAGCTTTCCTAGGAAGAGCGATCCAGGTCAAAAACCGGATTACTCCGAGCCTTACCGGTATGGATACGGCGGCGGCTTCTCCGCCGACGACGCATCGTTGATTCTGGCCTTGCACCGCTTGACCGGTGATCCGCGCGCGTTTCGCCTGGCCGAAGATTTCGCAAATTTCTACGCAACCCACGAGCCTCCTCCCCCACACGAAATTGTCCGCGCCCACGTCTATGCCAGCATCATTGGCCTCTTCACGGACCTCTACTCGCTGGGGAAGAAGCCGGAACATTTGGCGCAGGCGGAGCGTTACGCGCGTCTGGCCATTGAGCGGCTGTTTCACCAAGGCCTCTTTCGCGGCGCGACATCGATCGACCATTACGAAGGCGACTTAATGGTTGGCAACCTCGCTTACAATCTGCTTTGGCTGCTCGCCGCGCGACAGAATTCGCCCGTCAACGTGCCACCCAATTACTTCAACCGATAGCTCTGAGACGGACGCATCGATTGAATTTCTGAACCGCGTCTCAGACCGGGGTTTTCCTTGCTCCAAACGCTCGGGCAGTCTTATCCTGCGTTTCATCACGGAAAAGCAAACACCAATCAGTTCATCGTGGAAAACCAGATTCCCATCGGCCCGAACAAAGGCGGCGCACAGTTCGCCACGACACACTGGACGGTTGTTCTTGCCGCCGTGGAACGATCCTCCCCTCAAGCGTCGGACGCCCTGGGAAAGCTCTGTCAGACATACTGGTACCCGTTATACGCCTTCGTGCGGCGGCAAGGCTACACTGCCGACGACGCGCAGGATCTTACGCAGGAATTCTTCTGTCGCTTATTTGAGAAAAACTACCTGGCGGACGTGAGACGCGAAAAGGGGAAGTTTCGCACTTTCCTCTTGGCTGCGATGAAGCACTTTTTGGCCAACGAACGCGTGCGCAGTCGCCGAATCAAACGGGGCGGCGGCCGGACGCTCCTCTCCCTGGAAGACGGGCAGGCCGAGCAACGCTATCTCTTGGACCCGGAAAACGATTTGTCACCCGAAAAACTTTATGAGCAGCGATGGGCGACGACGATCATGGAACAGGCCTTGACCCGCTTGCGGGAAAAATGTGAGCGCACCGGCAAATCCACTCAATTCCAATTGCTGAAAAACTTCTTAACGACGGAACCTAACGACGGCGACTACGCGGCCATTGCCACACGACTCAAGATAAGCCCCGGGGCAGTCGGTGTGGCGGTGCATCGTTTGCGGCACCGGTACGGAGAATTGATTCGGGCCGAAATTGCCCAAACCGTGGCTCAACCTGCCGACATCGATGATGAATTGCGGTACTTGTATGCAATCCTTACCGGATAATAATGGCCAAGCCCACTTGTCCTTTCTTCAGGGCCAACACGTTTTTCTGTAATTTTTCCCAGTCGTTGTGTCAGTAAATTATAGCGAAGGCGCGCCATGAGTCAGGTCCACGTTTGTGCCCAATGCGGCACCCGGCTCTCCACGGTCGCGGTGGAAGGACTGTGTCCTAGATGCCTGGCACGAATGACCTTCCCGTTCAAGCCATCGTCCTCATCGTCACACAAGACTCGTCGCCAGGCAGGCGCTCAAGGGCTCGGAAAGTTTGGGGATTACGAATTGTTAGAAGAAATTGGCCGCGGCGGAATGGGGGTGGTCTATAAGGGGCGCCAGCTCAGCTTAAACCGGACAGTGGCCGTGAAGGTGATTCTATCCGGCCGATTTGCGACCGTGGAATCGATCCAGCGGTTTCGTGCCGAGGCCGAAGCGGCGGCCGGTCTGCAACACTCGAATATCGTGGCCATTCACGACGTGGGCGAACACCGGGGGCAGCATTATTTTTCCATGGACTATATCGAGGGCCAGTGCCTTGCTGAACTCGTCCGCGAAAACCCGCTTCCCCCCCGACGCGCGGCCAGCTATGTGCAGCGAATTGCCACGGCCATCCAGTACGCGCACGAACACGGAACAATTCATCGCGACCTAAAACCGTCTAATGTGCTCATCGACCAATTGGACGAACCGCGCATTGCCGACTTTGGTCTGGCCAAGCGCGTGGCGGTTGACCGGGATCTGACAACGACGGGTCAAGTGATCGGATCCCCGAGTTTTCTGGCGCCGGAACAGGCTCGCGGGCAGGGGGCGAAAGCCGGACCGGCTTGCGACATCTATGCATTGGGAGCGCTGCTTTACTTTTTGCTCACCGGGCGGCCACCCTTTTTGTCAGAATCGCTGGAGGGAACCCTGCATCTGGTCCTGAATACCGACGCCATATCACCCAGGTTATTGAACCCGGCCGTTCCGAGGGATCTGGAAACCATTTGTCTGAAATGCCTGGAGAAAGAAGCGCAGCGCCGATATCCATCGGCGGAGAGAGTGGCGGACGAATTGGGTCGCTTCCTGCAAGATCAACCGATTCAGGCCCGCCCTTTAAGCCGGCTGGAGAAAATCTGGCGCTTGTGCCGGCGACACCCGGCGACGGCGTCGCTTTCTGCGGCGGTAGTGATTCTTTTTCTGGCAGGCTTTGCCGGAGTCTCCTGGCAATGGGGCGTGGCGCGAAAAAACGCCCTTGCTGAGGCCCACCAGCGGGAGCGGGTCGAGGAAGCGTTGAGTCAAATGGAACTCCAACGCGCGGAGGACCTGTTCCGTGCCGGCGACAGCAGCAGCGGCCTGGCCTACCTGGCGCGCGTCCTGCGGAAACATCCTGGAAATCGGATCGCGGCCGAGCGTCTTCTCTCAGCCTTGAGTCACCGCAGTTTTGCGTTGCCCGCCTTGCAACCCATCCAGCACGAGGCGCCGGTAACGGATGCCGACTTCAGTCCCGATGGACGTTTGCTCGTAACATCCGGTCAGGATGGAACTCTCAAACTGTGGGAGGCGCGAACGGGCGAAGTCATCTTTTCCCGGCAGGTTCACACCTCGGCGATCCATTCGGTGCGATTCAGTCCGGACGGGCGAAAGGTCGCGACGGGTTCCCAGGACAAGACCGTGAGGATCTGGGACGCCGAGACCGGTCAGGCGTTGACGGACCCGCTTCGCCACAAAAGCGCGGTCAGTCTGCTGGATTGGAGTCCGGATGGTTCCAGGATCGTGACTGCCTGTGGCGATCAGACGGCGAGGGTTTGGGAAGCGCAAACCGGAGCGGCCATCACCGAACCGTTGGGACACAACTCCAGTGTCACTTCCGTCCAGTTCAGTAAAAGCGGGAAGTGGATTGTGACCTCAACCTGGCTTGGAATCGCGCAACTCTGGAGCGCCGAAACCGGCCATGCTGTGGGCCCGCCTCTGAAGCATCCACTGAACCTCTACTCGGCGCGATTCAGCCCTGACGAGACTCGGTTGGTCACGGCCGGCTATGACGGCAAGGCCCGGCTCTGGGCTGTTCCATCAGGTCAGCTCTTGGGTAAGCCGCTCGCTCACGATGATGATGTCCGCTTTGCCGCTTTCAGTCCCGATGGCATCCGGGTCGTCAGCGTCTCAGGAGACCGCACGGCTCGGCTTTGGAACGCCGACAACGGTGAGCTATTGGCGACGCTCAAACACGGAGCCTGGGTGAACCATGCCGAGTTCAGCGAGGACGGGCAACGCCTGTTGACCGTCACGGCCGATAACAGCGCCTGGGTTTGGGATGTCATGAGCGCCCAGCCGTTGGTGGAACCGATCAAGCACGGCGGGCGGCTTGCCAGGGCGCGTTTCAGCCCCGATGGAGAGCGCATCGTAACCGCATATTCTGACAAGACGGCTTGGGTCTGGGATGTCCGTCCAGGACAGATGCTGGGTTGGACTTTATGGCATACAGGCCAGGTTTCACGGCCAAGATTTAGTCCGAATGGCGCCCAGGTCGTCACAACGTCGTGGGACAACACTGCCAAACTCTGCGATCTCAAATCCGGTGAAACCTTCGTGCTGGCCCACCCAGGATGGGTGCTTACTGCTGAGTTCAATCGCGATGGCGACAGGATCTTAACCGCGGCGGCGGATGTCACCGCGCGCCTTTGGGACAGCCGAACCGGCCAGGAAGTTGGCCCCGCGCTGCGGCATGGGGCGCGCCTTGCGGCGGCTCAGTTCAGCCACGACGGACGGCGCATTGCCACAGCCGGATGGGATGGAATCGCCCGCGTCTGGGACGCGCACAGCGGCAAGCTTCTGGCCGAGCTTTCCCGGCACGCCACCAGGCTTCGCCAGGCTGAATTCTCCCGCGACGGGCGGTATATCGTGACCGCGTCGGTCGATGGCGTGGCGCGGCTTTGGGATGCGGAGAACGGCCGCGCCTTAGGCCCAGATCTCCAGCACGAAAGCCAGGTGAACCAGTGCCAATTCAGTCCGAACAGCCGGCGAGTTCTGACGGCGTCGAGCGATCACACCGCGCGGATTTGGGCCGTGCCCACCGGCCGGCCTATTGGTGATACGCTCCGCCATCTGGGGCCGGTCAGATTCGGTGAATTCAGTCCCGATGGCCAGCGAGTCGTGACCGCCTCCGACGATCACACCGCTCGCGTCTGGGATGCGTGGACGGGCAAGCCGCTCATTCCGCTGATGCGGCATGAGGGCCCGGTCATGTGCGCCCAGTTCAGCCCCGAGGGCAGTCGCATCATCACCGCTTCTGGGGACGCGACCGCTCGAGTTTGGGACGCCGCGACCGGCAAGCCGCTGAGCGAACTTCTCCGCCACAAACTCGTTGTCTTCGAGGCGGAATTCAGTCCGGATGCCAGAAGAGTGATGACAGCTTCACTGGACGGCTCGGCTCGAGTCTGGGAACTGCCAGTGGTATCGGCGTCTTGCCCGCCTTGGCTGCCCCTGCTGGCCGAGGCCGTTGCGGGTCAGCAAGTGATTGACGACGGTTCATTTGTCAGCAGCGACCGCGCTTATTTAGCTCGGCTAAAGTCGGAATTGGAGAATGGCGCCACGGCGGATGCGCATCGTCGCTGGGCGAAATGGTTCTTGAGCGATCGCTCGGGGCGGACGATTTCGCCGGATTTGCCGGTGCGCGTCTCTGAATACGTCGCGCGCCAGATCGCCGAGAATTCTCTGGGCAGCCTGCTCGAAGCTTTGCGTTTGTCACCGACCAACGGCCTGGCCATGGCCCGACTGGCGCGCCTGATGGCCGTCCGTCCGTCGGATCCAGACGCCGGTCGAACGAACCAGGCCGACCTGTACAGCCGTCGCGCCGTTGCCTGGGCGCCGGAAGAAGCGGAGTCCTGGTGGGCACGCGCAGAAGTGCTCGAACTCACGGGTGACATCGCTGGAGCCGTTGACGCCATGCAGCGCGCCAGTGATCGAAATCCGCCAGACCCTCTTTTTTGGAACGCCAAAGGCAAATTGCTGGAACGCAAAGGGCAGCTTGAGGAGGCTTACCAGGCTTATTCCAGGGCGATCGAACTGCAGCGAACCAGAAACGATTTGCCGGGTCGAACCAAGTCATTGCGGAATCGGCGCGATGTGCTGTTGCGGATGAACCGACGTGTCGAGGCGCAGGCGGATTGGCTGCTGGCCAAGAACATTTCGCCTCGTGATCCGCAAGCCACGCCGGAGCTGATTGATCTCTCCCTCCATTACAACGCTGCGTTGGACGAGGACTGGCATGGCATGATGTGGAAGGGCAACAATCTCGCCACATTGCCAAAGGGTCGCCAGACCCTTGGTGGCGTCGAATTCGACATTCGTGGCATCATTCAACTCGCTGGTATCCACATCAACAAATCCGCTCCAGGTTACCCGAAGGAGGTTCAAGGCCTCGCGAT
>JACPRI010000122.1 GCA_016190065.1 Verrucomicrobiota bacterium | reverse complement strand
TGTCCGCAGGACGGGTGAGGGGGATTCCGCTCGGGGCATGGGAAGCGTTAATCGCCTTAGCCAAGTCGCTCTCCTTGACGTTGGCCGCGAAGATCGTCGGCTTATCCGACAAGAGAAAGACCGATTTCGCCGCCGCTTTTTCTTCCGCAGCCAGCCGGAGTGTGATCGCCGGTTTGCCTTGGTTCAAGTGCGGCTCGATTTTCTTCAACACGTCCATCTCGGCGACGGCAACTTTGTCTCCGCGTTTCACGTCCTTCGAGATTTTGTCCAGGCGGCTCTGGACCGACTCCAGATCGGCCAGGACCAGTTCCGTGAAAATCGTTTCGATGTCCCGGACCGGGTCGGTCGATCCGGCTACGTGGAGAATATTCTCATCCTCAAAGCAGCGGACGACCTGAATGATGGCATCCACTTCGCGAATGTGGCTGAGGAATTTGTTGCCCAGTCCTTCCCCGCGCGAAGCGCCTTTAACCAGACCCGCGATATCCACAAACTCGATCGCCGCGTGGACGACGGCCGGGGATTTCGCGATCCTGGCGAGCGCTTCCAATCGGGGATCAGGCACGGCGACAACACCCAAGTTCGGATTGATCGTGCAAAATGGGAAATTCGACGCTTCCGCTTTGTGCGTGCGCGTCAGAGCGTTGAACAACGTCGATTTCCCAACGTTCGGCAAACCAACAATGCCGGCCTTCAACATACCGATTCTCGCCTCGTAAGGACCAGGAAGCTATAACGAAACTCTCTTCACTAGCCCACCTCCAAATTGTCCAAATTGATTCCGCCGGCTGGCAAGGGAGGTGCGGTGGGCGGCTGGCTGTTCACGAACTGCAACAATTAAACCTCTCGGAATTCGCGCCACATGCCAATCTTTCGTGCCTATGCATCGATAATTGGTCGTTGAACGAGACGCTGACTCCGGATCAGGAAATCTTTGGGCAGGCTGGAAGCCTACCCTACGTTTCTATGGGATAATGATCCGGTAGAAGGTGAATGCGCCGGCAGGGGCTTGCGGATCCTGGATATCCACGATGCCGGTCACCGGAACCGGCGTGACGGTGATCCAATTCACCAGGTCGGCGGATGATTCAACCGTCGCTGTCTTGCCCGCTGGAATGCTCAGGCGGAATTGAAATCCCGTCACCGCGTCGAAACGGGCGTCGGAGACGATTTGCTGCACGGTCAGGACGGCCAATTCGCTCACGGCCGAGCCGCTCGCGTTGCTCACGGTCACGGAGTAAATCCCGGTGTCCGCGACCTGCGCAACGGCCAGCGCCAGCGTGCTATTGGTCGCGCCGGCAATGGCCGCGCTGTTCTTGAACCATTGGTAACTCAAAGGCCCGGCTCCGGTCGCGGTCACGCTGAATGACACGTTCGTGCTGCCCGCGAAGACGATCTGGCCGACTGGCTGCCGGGTAATGACGGGCGCGGATCCAATGGTCAACGTCGCCGGTTTGCTTTCGGCAAATTCCGTTCCGCTGGCCACGGCCACGGTGTATTGGCCGGCATCGCCAGGCTGGACGTTTGCGAGGGCAAGATTCGCGGAGTTGGCTCCCGGAATGGCGACTCCGTCTTTCAACCACTGAAAAGCCATCTGAGTTGGCCCCGCCACGCGCACGTTGAAAATCGCGCTGCCGCCGACCGTGACGGTCTGGCTTTGAGGATCCTCCACGATCGTCAGCGGGATTCGAATATCCAGCCTCGCCGGCGGACTGGCCACGGAATCGGAGGCGTTGCTCACGACGACAGTGTACTCGCCGACGTTCGCCGCGCTGACGTTGTTGATCGTGAGCGTGGCGCTGGCCGCTCCTGGAATGTCCACTCCGCCTAATCGCCATTGGTAGCTCAACGGGGGCGTGCCGATAGCCGTGACCGTGAACGTGGCGCTGCCATTCAAGGCGGCCACCTGATGAACGGGCGGCACGGTAATGGCCGGAGCCTGGTTGATGCCCAGGAAAGCCGGCGGGCTTTCGATGGTGTTGGCCGGGTTCTGCGCGACCACGCTGTACGCGCCAGCATTGGCGGGCTGGACGTTCGGAACCTCATAGGTGGAATTGGTCGCTCCCGTCACGTTGAGCCCATTGAAGCGCCATTGATAGGAAATGGGTGGCGTGCCGCTCGCGGTCGCGATGAAGGTTGCCGCGTTGCCGATCTTCACGGTTTGGCTCTGCGGGGCCAGGGTGAAAGACAAAGGCACGTTGATGGAAACACGGGCCACGGCGCTCGTGCTCGAACCTGCGAAATTTGAAACCACGACCTGGTAATCCCCGGCATCGGCGACCTTGACGCTGAGCAACGCCAACGACCGATTCGTTTCACCGCGGACCGGTAGTCCGTCTTTTTGCCATTGATAGCCGACCTGCGGAATCGTCGTCGAGACCGTGCTCAACGCGTTGGTCGTTTCAACAAACATGGCCACCGTCCCTCCGAGGGGCGCGGACTGGGACTGAGGCTGCACTGAAATGGCGGGACCGGCGCCGAATTGGTAGCTCAACCTGACGGTGCCTGTCGCCCCTTTGACTCCGTCCACGGCGATGTAATAAGCGGTTCCCTGCTTGACCGCGAGGTTTAAGGCGCTGGTCTTTCCATCCACGCCGCCATTGTTGTCGCACGCTTCCAACTTCAGACTGGCGAAATCCGTTCCCGGCCCCGTGTAAACCGCCAGGACCGTGTCAAAATCGCTGCCTTCGGTGCTGACGTGGACGATGCCGTTGGTGATCCCTTGATAAACGAACCATTGCGAAGCGCCGCCGATGACATCGCAGTGGTTCGGTTCGCCTTGCTCTTTGCTGGCGCCGAAAGTGTTGAAGACTTGCGAGCCGGAATACCCGCGCGCCACCGAGCCCCCGGCGTTCTTGATGAAATCCCCGGACAAAGATTGCAATTGCGGCCCTCCGCTCAGCGACGGCGCGCTCTTGAACTTATCGACGGCAGAGGAACCGGTCGTGCCGATTTGCACGATCGCGGGCAGGCTCTCGATTGAAACGGGACTCTGGCCGGGAGGATTGGCCGTGATTCGCACCGTGTACCGCGCCGCATCGGAGTCGCGCACGCTGAGGATCGTGTATTGATTCTGCGTCGCACCGGGGATCGCTGTATCATCCTTGAACCACTGGTAACTCAGAGGATCAGCCTGGGCCCGGGTTTCCACACGGAGAGTGACCGGCTGGCCTGCGGTGACGGTCTGGACCAGCGGAGGCGCAGACGTAATCTCCGGCAGCCGCTGCGCGGTCTGTTGGAGTTTGAATCCCACGACGATTTTTCCGGCAGCGCCGCCAAAGCCTTTCACCTGCACCAAATAAGTGGTGCCCCGAACCGCATTGAATTTGACCTCGCTGGAGAAGAATCCACCTCGATCGTCGTCGGACGCCACCGCCGTCAGGTTCGGAGCGACCCCGGTAAATACAGCCAGTTCCGTATCAAACGTGCTGCCGACCGTGGTGAACGTGACAATACCGCTTTGCGGCGCGCGCCAGGAGAACCACCTTTCTTCGCCCGTTCGCGGCGGAGCATTCTTGCGCGCGATCTGGCCGGCACCGCCGGCGGCTTCGTTGCTGCCGCCGTCGAACGATCCTTCTGCGGATTCAATTGGCGGAGGCGCGTTTTGCGCCGAGTTCCCGGAAGCGATGACGGGCAGGATCACGCCCAGCGTCGCTGAGTTGCTCGTGAGGGCGCCGCCGGCGTTGCTGACCACGACGTTGTACGTGCCTTGATCGCCGGGCTGGACGTTGGAGATCGTGAGGGTCGGGCCGGTCGCCCCAGGAATGTTCACGCCGTTCTTTTGCCACTGGTACGCCAGCGGCGCATCGCCCGAGGCAACAACTGTAAAAGTCACGGTTGCACCCAGGTTAACGCTCTGATTCGCGGGTTGAGTCTGGATCGAAGGCGGCTCGATCACACCGAGGTTGGCTTCATTGCTGACCACTTCGCCCGCCACATTCCGAACGGCGACAGTGTAGCGTCCAGAGTTCACAATGCCCACGCTCGCGATGGTCAAGCTGGAGCCGGTTTGGCCCGGAAGATTCTGTCCTTCGAAACGCCACTGGTAAGCGAGGGGCGGCGTTCCGGCAGCCACGACGCTGAACACGACGGAGGCGCCATTCGTTGCGCTCTGGCTCGCGGGGTGAGTCACGATGGTGACGCCTTGATTCACCGTCAGCGTGGCGGGATTACTCACGACCGGGCCAGCCGCGTTGGCCACCACGACCTGAACTGCGCCCGCGTCCGTGGCCTGGATATTGGTCATGGCAAAAGTCGCATTAGTCGCCCCCGGAACATCGACGCCATTGACGCGCCATTGGTGAATGAGCGGCGCGGTGCCGGTCGCGGCGACGGAAAACGTCGCCGTCCCGCCCGCGTTGGCGATTTGATTCTGCGGGTGCTGAGTGATCGTGGCTGGGGCCAGCACGTCCAGCTTGGCGCCGGAACTGACCGCCGTCCCGGCCAGGTTGCTCACGACCGCAAAGTATTCGCCGACGTTCCCGGCCTGAACATTGGGCACCGTCAGAGTTGGCCCGGTAGCTCCGGGGATTTCCGATCCGGGAAGCGCCGCCTGTTTCCCGGCGGACAGCAACGCCACGCTGTTGCCGCGGCTCGGGCTGGCTGGACCTGCGGCGCCAGCCACGAACCGCCAGCGATACTGGATCGGCTCCGTGCCGCTCACGCTCACAGTGAAAGACACTGCATCTCCAGCCTTGGCGGTCTGACTTTGGGGCTGACGCGAAACAGCGGGGGCGGTGACGACAGTAAGGGTGGCGGCAGCGCTGTTGGTCGAACCAGCCGGATTGCTCGCCACGACCGAGTATTGGCCGGCATTCGGAGGTCTGACGTTCTGCAAACTCAAAGAGGCGCCGGTCTCGCCCGGAATATCCACCCCATTGAACTGCCACTGCAGGCGCGGGGGAGGAGCGCCCGTCGCCTGGACCGTGAACGTCACGTTCGTCCCTTCCACCACGGTCTGGCTCTGCGGCTGTTGGGTGAAAGCGGACACCGCGTTAACGACTAACACCGCGCCCTGACTGTCCACAAAGGCGCCCGTCTCGTCGGAGACACGCACGGAATAGGTTCCCGCTTTCGTGATGTCCACGTTGAGGAGCACCAACGACGGGTTGGTTTCACCGGGGAGATCCGCTCCATTCAAACGCCACTGGTACCGGAGCGTGCCTCGGCCGGCGGCCGTGGCCACCAGCGTGACGTTGCCGCCGGCCAGCACCGCCTGGCCGATCGGCTGCTTGGTGATCCGCAACAGCTCGATCACGGAGAGAACCGCCCCGGCGCTGGTCACACTCGAGACGCGATTCCCCACCACGACGGAGTACGTGCCGGCATGGTTGGTCTGGACGTTGGACACCGTGTACACCGAATTGGTCGCGCCCGGGATATCCGTGCCGTTGAGCCGCCATTGATAGGTGAACGGCGGAGAGCCGGTGGCGAGAACGCTGAAGGCCGCGAGACCGCCGGCCACCACATCCTGTTTCTCCGGCTGCTTCGCGATCCCGGTCGGCAGGGCGCTGACGGTGAAGTCAAAAGAAGTGGTGGCGCTGCCACCGGTGTTTTCCTCGACTCGGAGCGTGATGGTCGCCGTCCCGGTTTGATCCTTGGCCGGCGTAATCGTCACCGTCCGATTGGTGCTTTCCCCCGAAATCACAATCCCTTCCGTCGGGACCAGAGTTGGGTTAGATGAAGTCGCGGTGACCCTCAAGTTCGCAACCGGCGTATCCGGGTCGTTCACGGTGAAAGCGATGGCTCCCGTGGGCCGGTTTTCTGCCGTAGTCTGATTCGAGATTTGCGAAATCGTCGGAGGCAGATTGACTCCAGCGCGGATCACAATATTGAAAGCTTTGGCGTCGCTCAAAGGAGGCGTGCCGTTGTCCGTGGCTCGAACGGAGACGCGGAGGGTTCCGGGCTGTTGCGCGGGCGGAGGCGTGAAAGTGAAAACGCCGGTCACCCCGTCGATCGTGGCTCCAGCGGGCGCGCCCGGCTCCAAGCTATACGTGAGGGTGTTGGCCGGGACATCCGCGTCGGTCGCCTTCGCCGTCAGGCGCAAGGTGTCCGTGCTGGTGATAGATTGATCCGGGATCGCCGCCAGCACCGGGGCGACATTGGCTTCCGTCACTGTGATCCGGACGTCCTGCGTGGAACGAACGGACGGCGCACCGTTATCGGTCGCGCGAACGGTGACGACAAATGGGCCGGGGCCTTGGGCTTCATTTGGTGTCCAGGTGAAAACGCCCGTGGTTTGGTTGATCGTAGCCCCCGGAGGCGCGCCCGGCGCGAGTGTGTAAGCGATCGTTTGCCCTGCGTCCGGATCGGTCGCGGACGCTGTGAAAGTCAGTTCACGGCCTTCTTCAACCGTTTGATCCGGAATCGCCGCTAAAACCGGAGGTTGATTCTGCCGTGTCACAACCACCGAGAAAGATTGATTGGCGCTCAGGGCGGGAGTGCCGTTGTCCGTCGCAACAACGGTGATGCGGTGTGTGGCCGGTCCTTGCAGCCCGGTGGGTCTCCACGAAACTTCACCCGTGCCTGAATTAATGGTGACTCCAGTGGGCGTCCCGGGTCCCAGGCTGAACGCGAGTGTGTTGGGAGGAAGGTCCGGATCGTTCGCCGCCACGGGCACCGTCAATACGAGCCCCGCTTCGATTGTCTGATCGGCAATGGCTCCGATGGTGGGCGGTTGGTTCACCTCGGTGACGTTGATCGTAATCTGGACGGTCGCAGTCAACGGAGGAACACCGTTGTCGGTCGCCACGACTGAGACTGGATTGACGCTCGGTCCTTGGGCTTCGGTTGGCGTCCAACTCAAGACTCCTGTGTTTGGATCGATCGTCAGGCCGGCTGGCGCGCCGCCTCCCAACGTGTAGGTAATCGTGTTTGCCGGAACATCCGTGTCCGCGGCAGTGATCGTGAGGCTGAACGGGCTTCCTTCCGGAATCGTTCGGGGCGCGATGGGCGCAAGCGTGGGCGCGGTGTTCGACGGGCTCACGGCCACGTTGAACGTGCGGCTGGCGGTCCCGGGCGGAGTGGCATTGTCGGAGACGAGGATGGTGATGGGGACGGTGGTCCCGCCTTGCGCCGGGGTGGGAGTCCAGGAAAAAGATCCCGTGCCGGCATCCACCGACGCTCCAGCCGGCGCTCCGGCACCCAGGCTGTAGGTTAATGCATTGGGAGGAAGGTCGGAATCTGTGGCCGCGGCCGAGACCGTCAGAAGATTGCCTGCGCGAACCGTTTGATCGGCAATCGCGGCCAGGACTGGCGGCGTGTTCACTTCGTTGACTGTCACGTTGACGACTTGCGCCGCACTCAACGGCGGCGTGCCATTGTCCGTGACTCGAACCGCGATTGGATAAGCGCCAGGGCCTTGAGCTTCGGTCGGAGTCCAGGTCAGCACTCCGCTCGAACTCAGATTAACTCCCGTCGGTGCGCCGGGTTCGAGCGCAAAGGTCAGAGTTTGAGTCGGCTGATCCGTGTCCGTCGCGCTGAAGTTGACCGTCAAACCGACTCCTTCGTTGATGGATTGAGGAGCGATCGGGGCAATCAAGGGCGGCGTGTTCGAGGCGGCGACGGCGATGCTGAAACTCTGCAAGGCGCTCAAACCCGCGCTGTCGGTTACTTGCACGGTCACCGACTCCGTCGAGTCCGGGAGGCCAGCGGGAGGCGTCCAGGAAAAGGTTCCGGTGGTCGGATTAATAGATGCGCCACTCGGTCCCCCGAAAGGCAAGCTGAACGTCAGCGTTTGCGCCGGCACATCGGGATCGCTCGCGCTGACGGTGAAGCTCAAGGTTTGCCCGCCTCGGACGCTCTGATTCTGGATGGGTGCAAGCGTCGGCGGCGCGTTCACTTCCTGGACGTTGATTTCGAAGCTGGCGGTTGCACTGGCGCCGCCGCTATCAGTCACGCGCACGTTGATTGTGTATCTTCCGGGACCTTGCGCTTCGGAAGGGGTCCAACTGAAGATGCCGGAGGTTGAATCAATCGTCGCGCCTGCAGGAGCACCGTCCAGGCTGTAATTGAGTGTTTGAGGCGGTTGATCTTGGTCTGCCGCCACGGCGATCACCGCGAGCGGACTGCCTTCGTTGACCGTTTGACCGCCGATGGCCGGGAACACGGGCGGTTGATTCGCCTCTGAGACCGTGACGGAGAACGATTGCGTCGCGCTCAGGGGAGGGGAGCCCGTGTCAGTGACCCGGACGGTGATCGTGTACGTTCCGGGTCCCTGCGCTTCGGAGGGCGTCCAGGAGAATGCGCCGGAGGAAGGATTGATCGTGGCTCCCGGAGGCGCGCCCTCCAAACTGAACGTGAGCGGATCAGGCGGGACATCGCCGTCGGTCGCGGACGCGGCGAATGTCACGGCATTGCCCTCAACGACCGTCCGGGGCGGAATCGGACTCAACGTCGGTGGGTCGTTTACCGAGCCAATGTTGATGTTGATCGAGGCGGGACTGGACGTCGCACGGCCATCACTGGCCGTGAAACTGAAACTGTCCGGGCCAGTGACGTTGGCGTTGGGGCGGTAAATTAGATTAGGAGCCGACCCGCTCAAAGTCCCCCGCGTGGGAGAATTGATAATGCTGAAGTTCAGCCCGTCACCATCCGCGTCAAAGCCTGTCAGGGTGATGTTGACCGTTCCGTCTTCGGGCACACTCACAGATTGACCGTTGGCGACGGGAGGGCTGTTGATCAGCACGGTGCCGGGGGTGAAGGTCGCGGCCAGCGCCTGGGCCTGCCGATTGGAAATCTCCCGGACGACTGGAACGTCGCCAAAAGTGATTTGAGTCGAGCCGCTCACGCTGCTCGAGGTGAAGCTGAAGTTGATCAACTGAAGCGTGCCTGCCGTGAAGGCTTGGCCCGGAGAGACGCCCACGACGATTCCGACTCGGCCACTGCTGGCCTGCAGATTGTTTACGTTGAGAGTCGCGGACGTGACGCTCTGCCCCAGGACCGCATTGACAAAGGTGAGGCGCGCCGGATCGAAGTTCAGAGTGAATCCGAGCGCTGCCTCCTCACCGGTCGCCACCATTTCGATGATCACTGTGCCGCTCTGGTTCGCGCCGATGGTGGTGTTGACGACGCGGACGACGGTCGCGGCGAAAGCGGACTGCGCAAACAGAGTTGCGGCAAACAATCCCGCCAAGACACGCGCAACCGTCGGTAAGCACGTGTTCGCCGGCCCGTAGCTCGTAGCGCAGATTTTCAATCTGCTGTATCGCCGATTTGTAATCGGCAGCGCGCAGGAAAATTCCAGGGCGTTCGAATCGGTCCGACGCCTGCAGAATGCAATTCCGCGATACAGCAGATTACAAATCTGCGCTACGCGGAACGGATCGGTCAGCCGACTCAATTGTTTTAGGATATTCATTGACCTGTGTGTCAGAGGTTGAGACCAAGTGAAAGCGCCAGTCACGAGCGAACGAACCGGCGCTCCGACTTATCGTACAGGTCGAACGCGGTAAAACCTTCCAGGAAGATGTTTTGCGTCCGGATCAACGAATTCGGCCTGGCCGTTCGAGACAGTCACCGTTCTGAGCGGAGTCCAATTCACCAGATCGGTGGAAGTTTCGATCACCACCTGGCTTCCCGGAACGCCGTTCAACCGAAGCATCATTTCGCCGGCCGGCGCTCGATCCACGACGCTCAGATTCCGGTCGGAACGATTCTCGAACACCGGGGAATCCGCGCTCTGAATCGTGACGGTTGCGTCGGAATAATTCGCGCGCAATTCATCCGCCGTGACGCTCACCACTTCCCGGCGCACCGGCGCATCCGCCAGTTGCACGAGTGAGATCGCTTCGGTTGCAGACGGACTGGACGAGAATTCCAATTCCAAGACCGCTCCCCTTCCCACGCTCAACGACTTGCCGGCCGGCAGCGCAAAGGCCAATCCGATTCGGCCGTTCTCCTGTTCGCGGTCGTTCGTGAGCAAAGTCGCTCCTTGGGCTTCACCGGTCAGGCGCGCGCCGACGAAACGCACCGCACGCGGATCGTATTTGAGACTGAAGCCAAGGGTGTTTTCATCGCCTCGCGCGTCCACCGAGGCGAGGACAATGAAGTTTTGGCCGCGCTGAACTCTCCGGTCATGCAGGCGAATGCTTCGCGTGACGCGCCCCGAAGATTTCAAGGCCACGTTGCTTCCGCCCGAATTCAAACCTTGCGCGCCCGTCGCGCCTTGATTCGAACCGGAAGAGCCGCCGGCTTTGGGCACCGTCGCCGCCGTCCCGGTTCCGGTGAGATCCAGGCCCGCCGCGTAACGGCCCGCTTGAGTCCAATCCGCCAGGCTGATCACGCCATCCCCTAGCGATTCCTTCGGCGCGCAATCCGCGCGTCGGAATTCGCTCGGGCTGCTGGGATTCTCCAGATGGATCGCGAAGATTCCGACCTTGGTCCAGTCGGTCGCCGTGACCTGGCCGGTGTTGTTGCCAAACGGAGCCGGAGTCACATCCGCCTCGAAGCCGAGAGAGATGGCCAAGTCCGCTCCTTCGACCGCGACGGGCACTCGCGCGGCTTGCGCATCGACCACTTCGGGGGATACAGGGAACGGCGCGAAACGGATGCGCGTCGTCTCCTCCTGGGCGTCGATCGGAATATTGAAATTCAGCAACGCGACCTGCTTGGTGCCGGCGGCGAAAACCTGGTCAGCGGGCAGCGCCAGCGCAAATCCCACCTGCCCTTCTGCGGCGTGGCTGGAATTGATCTGAAGGTTTGCCCCGACGGCAGTGCCGCTGGTATCCGAACCCAGGACAACGCTGGCAAAGGAGATCTTCGTTTCATCGAAATCGACACTTAAACCGAAGGTGTTTTCGTTGCCTTGAGCAACCAGTTCCAACGGAACGGCAACCTGCGCGCCTGCAAGACCGGTCGTGTTCACCAACCTCAGAACCCGCGGCGTGATAATAGCGTTGAAGGTCCGGGAGGTCGAGGCAGGCGGGGAGCCAGTGTCGGTGACGATGACCGTGATGAGTGCGCTCCCGCTGGTCACGCCCGCGACAGGCTGAATTCTGACACCGCCCGTTTGGCTCGCGGTCGGCTGGTCCACTCCCTGCACGGTCACCTTCGTCGTATCGCCCGACGAGGCTTCAACGGTCACGGTTTGCGCTTGTTCGTCTTGAGGTCCGGGAGAGATGTCGCCCAACGGAACAGTGATTACCGGGCCGCTAGGTCGAAGGCCGATGCCGGAGAAGGACCTCACGGCCGGGGGATCATTCACCGCGTTGACGTTGATCGTCACGGTTCCGGGCGGAGATTCCTGGAATTGATCTCGTACCCGGAAAGTGAAGCTGTCCGGGCCATTGTAATTGAGAGCTGGCGTGTACGTGACACTCGGCGGCGTGCCGGTCATCGGGCTCAAAGTCCCGTGCTGCGGTCCCTGCACAATCGAAAACGTCAAATTCGCGTTTTCCGCATCGGTCCCCCCCAGGGTGATGGACTTGGGCGTATCTTCATCCGTGGACACGGTTTGAGCCGTAGCGGCAGGCGGCTGGTTCGCTGTCACCGTCAACGTGCCGCGCGTGATGTTCAGCGAGTAGTTCTGCAGTTTGCCAGCAGGATCCTGGAAGGTCGGGAAGATATCGTAACTGCCGGGCGGGCTATTGGGAGTGGCGAAGGTCGAGTAATTGACCGTGATCGAATCGTTGTTGCGCAGTCCCGAAAAGGTTCCGCTGAACGTCGGATTCGACTGGCCGAACGAACGCGTCGCGCTGTTGACGTTGATGTTCAACGTCGCGCGGGCGACGTTGAACGATTGGAACGCCGACTGGGCCGGATGGAAGTTCTCGTTGCCGTCCTGCCCGGCAACGAGGGTTACGAACCCTGCGCCGAGGATCTGGACATTGCCATCCGTCCCCAACACCGCCGGCCCCGAGCTAACCTCGACCTTCACGGGCAAACCGGCTGAGGAATTGGCCGGCGCGTTGAAGGACGCGTCTCCGTAAACTTTGCCAGAGATCGGAGCAAAGTTAATGGTCTGGTTGGCTTTGAAGACCGTGATGAAATGGCCAGCGCTCGGCGCTGGGTTGTACCGGTCGTCTCCGGGTTGCAGCGCCGTGACATTGACGATGCCGGCGCCGGTGATCATGAGGAGTTTTCCGCTCGTGGAAGTGGGCACGACCAACTGGCCCCGGATTTCGCCTCCGCCGTTGGCGGCAGTATGAATGTTTATGTAAGTCTGGCCGCTGGAAATGGCGCTGAGTTGATCGCTGTTCAGGGTGACCGTCCCTTCGATCTCGCCGGCCGTCCCGAAGCCGCCAATCGCAAACGACTGGAGATCGATCATCACGCCAGCGGTTCCGTTTGCATCCGCAGGGCCATGGATATGGGCTCCATTGGCTACGCCGGACAGACCCTGGTAGGCGATCTGAAAGGTCAGTTGGCTCCCTTCCAGAACTGCTACCGCTGCACCCGTGGCCGGCGTTGTCACCGGCGTCGGCCGTTCGGAGGCGCCATTCAGGACCGCCACGTGTGTGACAATCTTCATCGGACCGCTGACTTGGAATTGCACGGAGAGCCCGGAGGAGGCCGTAGCGCTGACCAGAAACGCCGGGTCGCGGAAGGTCTTCACTCCCTGGATGGGCGGAAAGTTGATGAATTGCTGCGCCTTGACCACCGTGATGGTGACCGTGGCCTGAGTCCCGCCCAGGCCGGAGCCGTTTGGATTGTCATTGAGCGACGCTTGAACTTTGAAGCTTCCCGCGGCAATCGAATTGGGGAGGAACCGGAGGCCATCTCGAGCCTCAAAAGCATTGATGAAGTTTCCGTTCGCGATCTCCGTGCGCCCGTCGCGTTGGAACAAGCGGCCACCGGTGATGTCGGTAATCTTGAAATGCGACACTTCAGGGCCATCCAGCGGATTTCGTTCAATCGTCAGACCCTCCGTACTGAGGACCCCGAATGGGGTCGTCGCGCCGGTGACGTTCGGCGCCCCATCAATCGCGGGCTGAACTCGAATCGGGATGCCGGACAAAGTGCTGAAAGGCCCTCCCGCGCCGGAAGCCCCGAGATCGTCCACCATCAGCTCCAGAAAGTCCTCACCATTAAAATCAAGCTCCGGCTTGTACTGCAATCCGTTCAACAGGGTATTGAGGTCGGCGACCTTGGCTCGAATTCGCATGCGGCCGGTGTTGTCGCCACCGCTGAGGGTTTCAAAAGTCGGTCCGGTGGCGAGTTTGAGGGTGCCGTGCTCGACCTTGAGCGTCAGCTCAATCGAGTTATTGCCCGAATCGTCCGAGATCGTGATCCTATTACCTGGAGTGGCGTCCGAGCCAGTGAAGGTCAGCGTTCCATCTTCAGCCACCGTCTGGAGCGCGGGCACATTGTTCACCCGCGGGACGTTGATAATCGGGATTTCATTGAGGTTGACCACATTGATCGTGACGGTCGCGGTGCTGAACAAGCTGGCATCGGCATTGTCCTCGGCCTTGGCCGTCAGGCTGTAGGAAGGTGTCGCTTCAAAATTGAGATTGCCTCGGACCGTAATCTGACCCGTCACGAGATCAATCCCGAATTTGTTGTCCGTGTTGCCGGCTGTGATCGAAAACTTGGTTCGGTGTCCGGCATCGGGATCGACCGCAACGACATTACCCACGAATGTCCCAATGGGCGCGTTTTCATCCACCGTGAAGGTCTGAGGGCTGATGATCGGGGTTTCGTTGTTGTCGATGATGTTAATCGCAATCGGGGCCACATGCGACAACCCTGGCGATCCACCATCTGTCACGGAGACGTTCAGTTCGTAGAAGGAGCGGGTCTCGAAATCGAGCGCGGCATTGAGGGTCAGCACGCCAGCCGAGCTGAGGGCGAATTTGTTGTCTTCGTTTCCAGAAACAATGGCGTGGTTCCGCGTCGAATTTGGAGTGGTGGTGTCAGGGTCCGTTGAAACCAAACTTCCGATGGTGCTGCCGGTGGTCAAATTCTCATTAACGGAAAAGACCTGACGCGCCATGTGCGGAGGCTCGTTAACGTCGCTGACGTTGATGGTGACCGTCGCCGAGGCGGATAGAGAAGGGATGCCGTTGTCCGCCGCCAGCACTGTCAGCACGTATTTCTTGTCGGTCGGCAGGGGCTCGAAGTCGAGTTTGCCGGCGACGGAGATTTCGCCAGAGCTGGAGTTCATGTTGAAAACTCCGCCCAAGTTCCCGCTGGTAATGACGAAGTTCAGCGAAGAGCCCGGATCAGCGTCGGTCGCGCTCACACTTCCGACCGCGAACCCCGGTGGAGAATTCTCGGGCACGGTGAACGTCGGGGTAGTGTTGGAGATGACTGGCGTGTCGTTGACCGGCGTGACGTTGATGTTGATGGTCTTTGTGTCTCTGAGGTTTCCGCCCTCCGAGGTACTCGCCAGATCGTTCGCCACGATCACGAGAGTGTCGAAGCCGTTGAACTCGGAATCCGGCGTATAGCTCAGGCCGGGCGAGGAAGCGTTCCCGGCCAGAGCGGCGTTCAAAGCCGACAGGGTTCCCTCGACGACGATGTTGGCGCTGTTGTTCTGCGTCACCGGGGTGGAGGTGGAACCCGACGTATTAAGGAACGTCAAGCCGGTCGTGGTGCTGAAATTGATCTTTCCGTTTTGCACCGACAAGCTCAGGCGCGCGACGCTTCCCGCGTCCGGGTCCGTAATTGAGATCAGGTTGTTGTTGCCAGCGGCGAAAACCAGCGTGGTATCTTCTTTGAGTGATTGCTGAAATGGGGCCGTGACACGCGGCGCGTCATTTACAGGCGTCACAGTAATCGTGAAGGTTTGCGACGCGCTTGTGTCCGCTGATCCCGTGGTCGCCGTCCCGCCATTGTCTTTTAGGGCGACCGTCACGGTCACGGCCGAGCTATTCGCGTTGGGGGCGGTCGTGAATATGAGATGACCTTCCGGCGTAATCGAAGGCGCGACGGAGAACAAACTCGCCGCACTCGTCGGAATGGTGACCTGAAACGTCAAGACTTGCCCAAACTCATTGCCGCCGGGACTGATCGCGGTCGCCCAGTTGGAGTGGAACTGAGATGGAGCATCCTCCTCCAGTGTGATGTCGGGACCCTTGGTGAACGAGGGCGCGTCGTTCACCGGATTGACCAACACGTTCAGCGTTTTTGCTTCCGTGCTGGCTGGAATGGCCGGGTCGCTGTCTTTGCTGGAGGCTTGAACGCTTAGGGCAAAATCGGTGTCGCTGTTGGACGGCGGTCGGATCTTGAGCGCGCTCAACTGTGAGGATGTCAGAGTCGCAGACGAGTTGCTGATCGAGATCGGCGTCGTTCCGTCCAACAGGCTGGCCCCGTTCGGGATGTTGCTGATCGTCACACTGAGAGTCTCAGACGAATCGGTGGCGATGACCGTGATGCTGAGCGAGATTTCCGTGTCCTCATTGCCGCTGGCGTTGTCCACAGTCAGGGTTGGTGTGTCCGAAACGGCCCTTACCGTTACGGCCAATGAAGCTGGAGTGGCGGAGTGGTTTACGGCCGTCGCGGAGCCGTCCTTACTGATTCCGGTGACGTTCAGAGTAAAATCTGTGTCGTCATTGGCGGGCGATTTGATGGACAGGCCACTGAGTTGGCTATGGGACAACGTGACTGCATTCGCGGTGATCGTCGGCACGTCGTGATTGGAATTGTCCAACGACGCTCCTGTGGGAATATTCTCGATCTTGACCGAGAGCGTTTCGGAGAAATCCGTATCCGTCTGCGTGAGGTTGATGTTCAAGAAAATCCCCGTGTCTTCATCTCCGGTCGCGCTTTGCACGGTCAAGGTCGGCGTGTCCGATATGGGATTGACGGTCACGGTGACGGTTCCCGAGTCCGACAGCGGCGCGGTCGAGGTACTATCTTGCACGATATATGTAAACGACGCCGTTCCACTGAAGTGGGCTGTCGGAGTGAAAACGATTTCGGAAGTGCCGGTGTCGATGGACACGGTGCCGTTGTTCGCTCCGCTGACAGTCAAGAGCGAGTATGGCGAGACGCCCCCGGTGACGTTAGCGGAAATAAATCCAGAGATGGCGATCCTCTTGACCACGTCTTCGGAAGTGCTCGAGGTTGCATCTGCGGCGTTGAGGGTCTGCGCATTGAGCCGGACGCTAGCCGCGCCACTCAGCATCAAGACAGCTAAGATCACGGTTCGGAACAATCGTTTCGTGTTTACAGAGCGGGTATCGATTGAATTCATGAAATCAGTTCGGTGAGGGTTGAAAGTATGGGTCATAACGAAAAATTGAATGGCCGGCGTCCGGGGCGGCGGCGACTTCTCCGGAGCGGAAGGCCGCAGAAGAACGCGAAACACGCCCCACCCCTGTCTGGGAGACATGATTTAATACTGTGAGTTTCTTCTAAATCTTCAACTGATGTGTCCGGGCTCCACGCAAACCCAAACACGCCCTGCCGCAGCGCTGAACCGCAGCAACGATCAAGCTCATACACGAATCCCTTTCCGAATCCAAGCGCAAAAGCGCCCTTCGCGTGCGTTTGGAACCTCTGTGGCAAACCGACCCACCCCTTTACCCCTCCCGGGAGGGGAACCTGCAGCGCGTGCTCCAACGAAGCTCCCCTCCCGGGAGGGGTAGGGGTGGGTTCATGTTTCGTGCACCGTTCCAATTGGAAGGGTGGCTTTCTACAAACAAATCACTCTGCCGGCCTGACCCGGTAATAGCGGCCCGGCAAACCTCTCGCCTCACCGTCCACAATTTCGATCCCACCGCCTGTCACCCAAATGGATTTCAGCGGACGCCAGGTTCTCAGGTCTTCCGACGTTTCGATCAGATATTGCTTGCTTGATTCGCCTTTCAGACCGAGCAGCACGTCCCCTTCAGGCGATCTTCCGATGACCTGTAACTTTGGTGTTCGCAACGATTCGGCAGCGATTCCAGCCGCACTTTCGATCACAATGGTCCCATCGAAATAGCTCGCGTCGAGCGGGCGCGCGCTGGCCTCGACGATTTCACGCCGGACCGGATCATCGGCAAACTGAAGTCGGGAGCGTGAGAAGGCCGTGGAGGTCAGCGCTTTGAATTCCAGTTCAACCAGCGTCCGCAATCCAGTCTGGAAGGTCAGACCCGTCGGAAGAGCGAGCGCCAATCCAAGGCGCCCGGCCTCGATGTTTTTGAGGTTCGTCAGCAACGTCACTCCCGCAATTCCCTTGGCGGGCCTGGCCGCGACAAAAGACAAGGCTTCGGTGTCGTAGCGCAGACTGAAGCCGAGCGCATTTTCGTCGCCCTGGGCATTCAATTCGACCCACGCCAGGAAGCTTTGTCCTTCACTCACCACCCGATTTTGAATCTTGAGGCTCCGAGCGGCCGGCTTGGCGGCCAGAGACTTTCTCGCCAGAGACGAAGGCCCGCTCGCGTTGCCGAGCAGAGACTGCGACGGCGCGGAGGGTCCGCCGGCTTTCGGCACCGGCGCGTCCAATCCGGCCGCGTACCGTCCCGCCTGCACCCAGTCCGCAATGCCGATCACACCGTCCCCAAGCGCCAACTCGCTGCCAATCTGACGCGGCGCGCAATCCGCTCGCTGGAATTCGCTCTGGCTCTCGGTGCGGTCCAACTGGAGCGCCAGCAAACCAACCCGCGTCCAGTCCGCCACGGTGACGGTGCCGTCGTTGCTGCCGAAGGGCCTCGGCGTCACGTCCGCTTCGTAGCCATGCGCGACCGACACCGTCCCGCCATCAAAAGCGATCGGCAGAGGATTCCCCTGGCCATCCATCGCTCGCAGGGAAATGGGTCCGCGCGCAAAGACGATCTGAGTGTCTCCTTCCGCAACCGCGACCGGAATCCTGAAGGTCAAACGCGCGATTTGTTTGTTGCCAGCCGCGAAGACCTGATTCGCTGGCAGAGTTAAATTTAGTCCCACACGCCCATTGCCCGCGTCATGCTCATCGACCGATAGCGAAGCGGCTGTCGCGTCATTCCCGAGAGCGGCATTTTCGAAGGTGAGTTTGCCGTTGTCAAAGTTGGCGCTAAAACCCAAACTGTTCTCATCCCCCTGCGCCACGAACTCAACCGGAACTGCGACCAGCCCTCCTGCCAAGCCGGTCGTGTTCACCACTCGGATCACGCGAGGCGTAATGACCGCGGTGAAGGTTCGCGTCGTCGTGGCGTTTGCCGCGGCCCCATCGCTGACCGTCACCGTAATTGTGGCGCTGCCGGTGGCATTCGCGACTGCCTGGAGTCGAACGGCCCCGGTAGTTTGCGGACTGGTGTAATCGACCCCCTGGACCGTTACTTTCGAGGTGTCACTCGAACTCGCGGTGATCGTCAACGTCTGCGGTTCATCCGGCGGTCCGGCCGTGATCCCCGACAGAGGAATCGCCATCACAGGGCCACTCGAGCGGAGTCCGATATTTGGGATCGGACTCAACGTCGGAGGATCGTTCACCGGATTGATCGTGATCGTCACGGTGCCCGGAGCCGAGTCCTGGAGGCCGTCGTTGACTTTGAAGCTCAACGTGTCCGCTGCGCTCCCATTAAAGTTCAGGTTCGGCGTGTAAGTGACTGTCGGCGGCGCCCCGCTCAAAAACCCATGCTGCGGCCCTTGCAGAATGACAAACGTCAGCGCGACGCCTTCGGCGTCTGTGCCCGTCAGCGTGATGGCTTTGGGCGTGTCTTCGTCCGTAGTGACGGACTGCGGCTGCGCGACGGGCGCCACGTTCGCGGTCACGGTCAGCGTGCCGCGCGTGACATTCAACGCGTAATTGCCCAGGCGGCCGGCCGCGTCGTGAAACCGCGGGAGAATGGCATACGCGCCCACGGGACTGGTCTGCGTCGCGGACGTCTCGAAAGTGGCGGTGATGTTGTCCTGGTTCTGGGCGCCGGTCAGAGTTCCGGTAAACGTCGGGTTGGGTGCGCCGAAAGACCGGCTCGCGTCGTTCACCGTGACCGTCAGCGTTGCCTTGGTCACGTTAAAAGACTGAAAGACCGCCGACGCTGCATGAAAGTTCTCATTCCCGTCTTGCGAGACCACGATCGTCACGAAGCCCGCCCCGGTCAGTTGAATCTTCCCGTCCTGCGCAAGAACGGCCGGTCCCGAACTGATCTGGATGCGAACGGGCAAGCCCGACGAAGCGCTTGCTTGCGCATTGAAGGGAGGATCGCCGTAGGTCTTGTTCTGGATCGGGCTGACGGTCAGGCTTTGGTTCGCTTTGAACACTTCAAGCAACCGCGTGATCGAGGGCGCGGGATTGAAGCGGTCGTCTCCCGGCTGCGAAGCGGTGATCGTGATCACGCCCGTGCCCGTGATCGTGACTGAGTTGTTCGCCGAGAGCGTCGCCGGTCCATTCACCGAAAACTGAACCGCCAAGCCTGAAGAGGCGGTGCCCGTGAGCGTGACGGCCGGATCGCCGAAGAATTTGTGCGCTGGAATGGGTCCCAACGTGATGAACTGCTCCGCTTTGACCACATTAATCGTCGCTGTGGCTTTGGTTCCACCCAGTCCACTCCCATTGGGATTATCATTCAGCGCCGCCTGGACTTTAAAGCTTCCGGGCGTAATGGTGGTCGGCAAGAAGCGCAGACCATTTTGAGCTTCGAAGG
>JACPRI010000121.1 GCA_016190065.1 Verrucomicrobiota bacterium | reverse complement strand
CTTCCGGAAATCGAACGCAAATTGCCCGGCCTGGCGCCGGAGGTCGTGGCCGAGCTGCAAGCTATCTATCGTCGTGACGCCAAAGCGCTCAAGAGTCCGTTGTTTGCAGCGGCAGCAAATAAGCCGGAAGCGTCGGAATATTTGGCGTTCGCACTGGACCGCGGCGGCGACGCCCAGAATGGCCAGCAAGTGTTCGCCGATCTCGGCCGCACGGCTTGTGTAAAATGCCACACCGTTGGGCGCGAAGGCGGCAACGTTGGCCCTGACTTGAGCACGATCGGCTCGCAATATTCGAGGCGCGACCTTGCGGAAAGCATTCTCTTCCCCAGCAAAGCCGTGCGCGAAGGCTACCAGCAGGTCATCGTTGAGACCAAGGACGACGAAAACCTTTCCGGCCTGGTGAACGCGGAGACCGCCGACATGCTCGTGCTGCGCGACGGCGACGGAAATCTGCATCGAATTTCCAAGGCACGCCTGCAAAGCCGCCGCGCGAGCGCGCTGTCGCTCATGCCGGAAGGATTGCACGAAGTGCTCTCGCCGGGAGAATTTGCCGATCTCGTGGCGTTTCTGGAATCCTTGAAGAGCCAAAAATGAAGTTGAATCACCGGGGAAACAGATTAGTTATTCCTTTGATGAACGAGACTACGGTTTAATGACTGCGACGTGAAACTCACGGACCTTCGGGGCATCCTCCAGTACATTCCCAGCTTCCGGGAAAAAGTTTTCATCATCAGTGTCGATGGCGCCATCGTCACGGATGAGAATTTCGCCAACATCCTGCTCGATGTCGCGGTCCTTCGTTCGCTGAGCATCCGGGTTGTCCTGGTCCACGGGGCGGCGGCGCAGATCAAGGCTCTGGCAGCCGAGCAAGGCATCGTGCCCTCGGATCTCGAAGGCACGGGCGTGGCCGACGCGAACACTTTGAAACTGGCGCTAACCGCCGCCAATCGACTGACTCATGAAATCCTCGAAGGCCTTTCCGCGAATGACCTTCGCGCCGCTTGCACCAACGCGATCATCGCGCATCCCGTCGGGATCATTCAGGGCATCGATCATCTGTTCACGGGCAAGGTGGAACGCGTGGACGTGGAACTGCTTCAGACGCTGCTCGGCCAGGGCATCATTCCGGTCGTTCCGCCGCTGGGCTTCGATGGCGACGGTAAAACGTACCGCGTCAATTCCGACGCGGTGGCGGAATCTATCGCCGGAGCGCTCAAGGCCACCAAACTGATTTACATCACCACCCAGGACGGTTTGATCCGGCAAGGCCAGCTCATTCACCAAATGCTGGTCGGCGATTTGCTGCAAATCCTGACCAGCCGGAAAAGCGAACTCGCTCCGGAGGGACTGTCCAAAGCCACCTACGCGGCGGCGGCGTGCCAAAACGGCGTGCCGCGCGTTCACATCATCAACGGGCGCGTCGATGAAGGATTGCTGGCGGAAGTGTTTTCCAACGAAGGCATCGGCACGCTCATTTACGCCAACGAGTATCAGCAAGTCCGGCGCGCGATGAAGAAAGACGTGCGGAACATTCTCACCATGATCCGCAATTCCGTAGAAACGGACGAACTGGTCAAACGCTCGCGCGTGGCGGTGGAGAAGCAGTTGGGCGATTATTACATCTTCGAAATCGATAAGAATCCCGTCGCGTGCGTCGCATTGCACATCTTTCCCGAACAACGCAAAGGTGAGCTGGCTTGTCTCTACGTCAGACCCTCGCATGAAAACCAGGGGATTGGACGCAAGCTCATCAATTACGTGGAGACGAAAGCGCGGGAACTCGGCCTGGAGGAACTGATCACACTTTCAACGCAGGCGTTCACTTATTTCCAGTCCAAAGGCGGCTTTGCCGAAGGGACGCCTGACGACTTGCCGCCGGCGCGCCGCGAGAAGTACGACCAAAGCGGACGCAACTCGAAGGTGCTCGTCAAGAAGCTAGTCAAGCCCGCTCCGGCCGATGGGCCGAAAGTCGCGGAGTGACCGTGGTTGAGCGGCGTCAGGGTCGTTGAAGCGTGAAAGCGTTGGAGCGTGAAAGCGTAAAACGGTCGTCTGAGGCAGAATTCCTGAGAGCCTGCCGCCGATACGGTGTCCGCCCGACGCGATTTGTCCTGGTGGTCGATGTTCGCTCACAGACGATGTGGCTGCTGGAACGCCACCCACCTAAAGTCGCTAACACCCTCTTTCCCACGGACGATGAACCCTGTGGAGTGCGGCACTCCTGTGCTGCTTTCGAGACGCCCCGTTCCGTCCGCGCGTCCCGAAAAAGCGCCAGGAGACTGGCGCACTCCAAAGGCAGGTTTATGGAAAGGGAGCGTTCTATTCCGTGCGGGCCCGCGGCGATGCGCTCGAATCGGATCTCATACGAAATTCACCGTCAATACCGTGTCTCGACGTCCCGATTTGGCGTCGGGCAAAGGGAAGGCTCGAACCAGACGCCGCTTGGATTGCATTGCATCGCCGAGAAAATCGGCGGAGGCCAGCCTGTGGGCACGGCGTTTCGCAGCCGAAAAGTGGTCGGGCGGATTTGGCAAGGTCTGCCGCACGAACCCATCGTCCATCGCATCCTGTGGCTCGAGGGCCTGGAACCCGGCTTCAATCGCGGCGGCCAGGTGGACTCCCACCAGCGCTACATTTACATTCACGGAACGCACGACGAACTGAGCCTGGGACGCCCCGCCTCGCGCGGCTGTATTCACTTGGCCGCGGCTGATCTGCTGCCGTTGTTTGATCAGTTGCGTGTCGGCACGCTGCTTTGGATTCAATGAACGACCAAGGCCGGATTTTACAGTTCGATTAGCGTGAAGGCGCCGCCCCAACCGCGATGAGCGGCGTGCCGAGAGAAGCGCACTTCAATCTTCATTCAGTTGATTCGGCGCGTCCCGCGTTCCTGAAGCCAGCGGATGTCGGGATTGTTCGGCGACGGGCGGTCGTAGGG
>JACPRI010000120.1 GCA_016190065.1 Verrucomicrobiota bacterium | reverse complement strand
TCGCTCAATGGTGGCCGGACGCGATCATCTATGCCAGGGCTTCGGGAGACGTAGCGCGTTTGGCAAAAAAGAACGGCGTGAACGTTTGGGAAGAGGGCTTCGCCGACCGCGGTTACGAAGGCGATGGCGGACTCGTTCCGAGAAGCAAGCCGGACGCGTTGTTGAGCGACATCCGCGAAATCGTGCACCGCGTCCAAACGATCGTGAACGACGGGCACGTCGAAACGATTTCGGGCGCTCGAATCCCGCTGTCGCCTCAGACCCTCTGCGTGCACTCGGACACGCCTGGATCGCCGGCCATTGCACGCGTCGTCCGGCGCTTTATGAACGGGCTTGGATCTTGAAACCGGTTCACGATGATGCACACGGTGTGGGTAAAGCCTCCGCGATTTTCAATAAGCTGACGCAGACTTCGGTTCACGGGAAAGCCGGGACGCCGGGACCCTCTTCTCCCACGCCGCGCTTGCAGTGCAAAGCCCGCTCGCTACACTCCGCCGCATGTCGTGGAAGGTTTTGATCACGGCCCGCACTTTTAAGGACGTCGGCGGGCCAGCGATGGATGCGCTCAAGAACGCGAGATGCGACGTTGTGGTTCCGCCTCGATTCGGCCCTTTTCTCGAACCAGAGCTCCTGCCGTTGCTGGAGGGCGTGGACGCGGTCCTTTGCAGCCCGGACCAATACTCGGTTTCCGCACTAAGTTCTCCGCCCGCGTCCCGCCTGAAGATTATTTCCCGGTGGGGCGTGGGGTATGATTCCATCGACATCGCCGCGGCGACGCGGCTTGGCATCGCGGTGGCGTACGTGCCCGGTCTGTTGAACGAGACCGTGGCGGATTACACGTTCGCCATGCTGCTGGCACTCGCGCGGCGCGTGCACGAGGGCCACGCCTGGATGGCGAAGGGCGACTGGAGACTTTTTTGGGGAAGCGATGTTTCGGGAAAAACGCTGGGCATCGTCGGGTGCGGCCGTATCGGGTTAGCCGTGGCGCGTCGCGCCGCGGGCTTCAATCTTCGGCTGATCGGCTACGATCTGGTGCCGACTCCGGAAGCGGAGAAGCTTGGAATTAAGAGGGTCTCGTTAGACGAGCTGCTTGCGGAAAGCGATTTCGTCACGCTTCATGCCGCGCTCACACCGCAGAGCCGTGGTTTGATCGGCGAGAAGGAACTGCGGAAAATGAAAAAGAGCGCTTTCCTGATCAACGCCGGGCGCGGCGCATTGATCGATGAAGCGGCGCTGGTTCGCGCTTTGGAAGAGGGGTGGATTGCGGGCGCGGCGCTGGACACGTTCACGAAGGAGCCGCTGCCGTCGGATCATCCGCTCCGCTTCGCGCCCAATGTTCTCCTCACGCCGCACCTGGCTTCCTTCGCGCGCGAAAACGGGGCGCGCGTCAGCCTCGCGGCAGCCCAGGCGATCCTGGACTTGATGAACGGGAAGCGTCCGCAGTTTCTCGTGAATCCGGACGTGCTGGCCACACCCGTGCTGCGCGCGACTTTGCGATCACAATGAAACAAAATCATGTCCGGGCAAAATTGAAACGCGGCGAGCCCAGCGTCGGCACCTGGCTGACGCTGCCGTCACCGGTGTCTGCCCAATTGATGGCCCGAACGGGATTTGACTGGCTGACCATCGAGATGGAGCACACGCCTTTCTCCATAGAAACGGCCGCAGAATGTTTCGCCATCATCGCGGCTTCGGGGCCCGCTCCGCTCGCGCGCGTTCCGCTGAACAACGTCCAGAATATCAAACGCGTCCTCGACACCGGCGCTTGGGGCATCGTTGTGCCGCTGGTCAACAGCCGCGTCGAAGCCGAAGCCGCCGTCAATGCCGCCCGTTACGCGCCGCAAGGACAACGCACCATTGGCGGCCAGCTCCATGCCGTGAATTTTGACACGGATCCCGCCACTTACTACGACTGCGCGAACGAGGAAATTCTTGTGGTGGTAATGGCCGAACAGATTCAAGCGGTCGAAGCGGCGGATGAAATCTTGAGCGTACCCGGAGTCGATGTCGTTTTCATCGGCCCGAACGATTTGCACAAGTCGATGGGCAAGAAACCGGTCTTCGATAGCGACAGCAAAGAGTATGTCGAGGCCGTGCAGCACATCCTCAAGACGGCCAAGAAACACGGGGTCGCGCCGGGCATCCACGTGTTGGACGCGGCCACCGCCAAACGGCGAATTGATGAAGGTTTCCAATTTGTCGCCGTGGCCAGCGAATCCGGCATGATGCTCGCCAAAGCGCGAGAAGTGGCCAGCGTGCTCGGCATTGGCGCAGGCAAGGTCGTGGCTAAGTACTGAATGGAGCAATCTGAAAAAGTCGCACGTCCCAGGAGATGGGGAGCGCGGCCGTCCCGGCTGCATCAGCCGGCTGAACCTAAAAACGGCGGTTGGACTTAACAAGAGATAACAGAGGAAACAGAGAGCCAGGAATTTGTCTGAGAATGGAACCGCCAATCCGAGACATCCCAGGCGTGAGCATCGCACGAAGGCCGTTTTCAACCAAGGCGCCTCACTCTCTGTTTCCTCCGTTTCCTCATGTTCAACTTGGCTGCCGTTTCAAGAAGCGAAGTCAAAATGAAGATTGTCGTGCTAGACGGTTACACCCTTAACCCCGGCGACTTGAGCTGGGACAAACTCCAAGCGCTCGGCCAGTGCGAAGTTCACGATCGCACGCCGCCGGATCAGACCCTCGCGCGCGCGGCGGACGCCGAAATTGTCCTCACAAACAAAACCGTGCTCGGCCGCGAAGAGATCGCCCGCCTGCCGAAATTGAAATATATCGGCGTGCTGGCCACGGGCTATAACGTCGTGGACATCGCGGCGGCGCGGGAGCGAAATATCCCGGTCGCGAACATTCCCACTTATGGCACGCGATCGGTCGCTCAAATGACCTTTGCCCTGTTGTTGGAGTTGACGCAGCACGTCGCGCATCATGCGCAAACGGTTCGGGACGGTCGCTGGAGCAAGAATCCGGATTGGTGTTATTGGGATTATCCGCTGATCGAGCTGGATGGATTGACGATGGGGCTGGCTGGATTTGGCCGGATTGGGCGCGCGGTCAGCGCGGTGGCTCTGGCGCTGGGCATGAAGGTGCTGGCCGCGGATTGCATCGTGCCGAAGGAACTCCCGGCGGGCGTTGATTTCGTGGATATGGAAACGGTCTTCACGAAGAGCGACGTGGTGAGTTTGCACTGTCCACTGACTCCGGAAACCAAACACCTCGTTAACGCGCAACGCCTGGCGCGCATGAAGCGAAGCGCTTTCCTCATCAATACCAGTCGAGGTCCGCTCGTGGACGAAGCCGCCCTGGCGGACGCGCTGAACGCCGGACGCATTGCCGGCGCCGGATTGGATGTGCTCGCCGTCGAACCGCCCGCGCCCGATAACCCGCTTTTGAAGGCGAAGAATTGTTTGATGACGCCGCACATTTCCTGGGCGACCCGCTCCGCGCGCGCGCGGCTGATGGATATGGCCGTGGGCAACGTTCAGGCCTTTCTGGCCGGGAAACCGCAGAACGTGGTGAACTGAGGCGGCGGATTCGTTCCACTCGGTGCACTTGTGTGAGGAGGCTCAGGTCAAATGTCGAATGACGAATGACGAATGACGAAAGAATTCCCAATGACGAATAACGAATAGGCAATAGCAGACGGACGCCATCTCTTGGGTCCTTCGGGCTTCGGCATTCTTTGGTCATCCGGCATTCGTCATTTCCCCAACCTATCTCTTTGCGCCGGATTCAGTCCCAATGTCCTTCGGCTGCAGACAGAACTCGAGGATCGCATGCGGGTCGTCGCTCTTCGGGAGCAACTCCGGCTGGCGGGCGGTGCGTTTCAGGTGCTCGGCCAATTGCCGGGTGAATTGCTCGACGCGTCGCGCGTGCTCGCGCTGCTTCGCCAGATTCTTGAGCTCACTCGGGTCGGCGTCGAGATCGAAGAGCCGAATCGTGCGCCCAGGCAATGGATTCTCAGCCGCATAGCCGTCCTCACGCGTTCGCTTTCCTGTTCCGTAAATGAACTTCCAGCGCTCGGTCACGACGTACGCTTCCTCATTCTCGGAGTACTCGATGAAAACGCGGTCGCGGTGTCGTCTGGCTTTGCCCAAGAGCAGCGGAACCAGGCTCTTGCCTTGCGCGTTCGCCGGAACAGACAGACCGGCGAACTCCAGCACGGTCGGAAAAATATCGATAAACTCCACAAGCGCGGTCCTGCTTTGCTGCGGCTTGATGTGTCGGTCGAATCGGACCAGGAGCGGCGCACGCACGGCCGGCTCGTAACCGCAATGCTTCTCGAACCGGCCATGCTGGCCGAGCATGTAGCCGTGATCGCCGGTGTAAATGACGAGGGTGTTGGTCGCCTGACCTGATCTTTCCAGCGCCTCGAGAACCACACCGATGTTCCGGTCCAGAAATTCCACCGACGTGTAATACGCCGCGGTGATCCCTTGCTTTTCCTGGCCAGTCAGGTCGCGAAAAATTTTTGGAATTTGCGCGTCGTCGCCAGAACCGGGCTTTGGCACTTTGAACACAGCCAGTTGATGGCGATTCCGATACTCAATCGGAAAATGAAACGGCGAATGCGGCTCCGTAAAACTCACCATGAGGAAAAACGGCTTGGACCGCGGCGCCCGCAAAAACTCGCTCGCTTCGCGCGCCAGGAAAGTCCCATACATGTCGGCATCCACGACGGCGAGGGGCCGGCACGCGCTGTTGAGCCAGATGCTTGCCGGATCTTTGAACGGTTTCCACGGCGGCTGGACTTCGATCTCCGTCGGCACGGGAGTTCGCCCCTTTTTTTTGAGCCACGCCTGGTACTCGGGCTGATCCAGGCGCAGGTCGAAGCCGTGCTTGAGAGTACTGTTGAAATGCATTTTGCCGAAGGCGGCTGTCACGTAGCCGGCTTCTTTCAATATTTCCGCGAGCGTGATCTCACTTTCAGACAAGGGCGTCTTGAGCTGCGTCACCCCGATGGTGCGCGGATAGCGGCCGGTGAGAAAGGATTGGCGCGACGCCGTGCAGACGGGCGAATTGCAGTAGGCGCGGTCGAAGCGCACGCCTTGTGACGCGAGCCGATCAAGGTTTAGTGTGCGCACCTGGCGATTGCCGTATGCGCCCATCACGTACGGCGCGTGGTCGTCGGCGCAGATCCAGAGGATGTTGGGACGCGGCGGTGCCTGAACCGCGAAAAGTCGAACTGAGAGGCCGAAAGCGATCCACATAACCCCAGTCCATATCAGGGCCGCAGCAGAACGCGTCCCTACCAAGCTCATGTTGGCTCTGAACAAGGAAACCGCACGCCGCAGGATTTGGAACGGGGGACGATCCCAAACAGGCATCGGCACAGACGGGCGGAACAGCGATCGAAGGCTCTTCATCGTGAACAGCCGGAGGCTCACATGAGTTCACCCTTGGGGCAAGCCAAACCGCTCAAGCCATCGGAGTAGCCGTGGAGACTTTCGTTCGGCCTTTACGATATGGAAGGCAACGTTTGGGATGGGCCATGGATTTCTACAGCCACGCCGCAACTCCCGGCCCGACTCCGAGCGAGGGCAGCGTGGATTCTCTATTGCCGAAGCCCTTCCACCTCCCGCCGGCCCAAAGCGCGAATTCCTCGGCCGTGGCGCGGTCGATGCCCACCACCGGATCGACCGGGCTTTGTGGGTGCCCGGGTTTTTCCAAAACTCTCCCGCGCTTCGGTATCCAGGCTCAAGTAGGACGCGCTCCACCGCGTCCGTCCTCTTCTCGTTGGGATGGCCAGGAAAGTTCGGGACGCAGTGGAATGCGTCCTGGTTACTCCTCTGAATGCACCACGACGCGAAAGCCGATGGCCTCTTTTTGGCCGATGAATCGCATGTTCGGTTCGGGTAGTTCGAAGGCATGATAGGACACCTAGCCAAAGCGTCCGCCACCGTGCAGCATCCAGGTGGTTGGAGTTGGGCCGGGAGTATTGGGATGGTCGTAAAAATCCTGGGACCATTCCCAAACATTGCCGTCCATATCGTAAAGGCCGAACGCGTTGGCTTCCTCCATAGCCACCGGCTTGACAAAGCGGCGCGCGTCGAATCGCGCTTCCCGGTACTTGTCTCGGTAATGATCGCTGTGCCATTCCTCTGGTTGCGGGAAAATGCCGATGCTGAGTGACTGGTTCTTTCCGGCTGTTTCTATCGCGGCTTTCCAGTGGCCCAGCTTCGGCAGTTGGGTTTCCGGTCTGCGGAATTTTTTCCACCGGCTGTTCAGCCAAATCGCAAAGTGCTCGGCGGTGGCCCGGTCGATGCCCACCACCGGATCGACGGGGCTCTGCGCGTAACCGGGGTTTTTCCAAAACTCTCCCGCGCCTCGGTAACCTCTTCCTTCCTCCTGAACGAACCGGGCGAAATCCATGACGCGCGTTTCCCAGATGCTCCAGTAAACCCCCGCCGCTCGAACAAACCGCATGCCCAGATCGTTCTCGATTTTGCGATGTGCCAGCGCGTTCCAGACCGGGTCCACGCGGCGATGCAGTGCTTTCAGGTCACTCGTCCAACTCCGGTAAATCGACGCAGCTTCGACCAGGCTGCCGATGGCCAATCCGTGTTGCTGCGCTTTTTGAGCGCGGACGGCCCGATCGTGCAAGCCTTCCGGATCCGCCAGAAAACTCAAACCGGGCGGGCCGAGGTCAGGAAAGAATTCCCCCCAGGAATTCTTGGCTTGCTGAAACTCGGCCAGCGCCGCTTGAAATGACTCCTCCAAAATCGCCGAGGCGCGCGCGTTGAACTCGCGAAAGCGCACCAAGGCCTGATCGGCATCGTTGCCTTGGAACGATTCCAGAGCTTGTTGGCGCAGCCAATCGAGGGAAGAGAATGGATGATTGGATTGGTGGATAGTTGGATTGTTTGTGGGAGAGAATTCCCCGAAGGATTCGCGCTTTGAACCCCTGAACGGCCCCCACTCCCTGTCCCTCTCCCCCTCCGAGGGGGAGAGGGACAGGGAGAGGGGGCCGGCTCGTTGGGAGACTGGATCGGCGGCGGTGAGATGGCGATGGGAGGTCAATTCGAGAAGGCTTCGCCAGCGTGTTTCGGCCAGGTTTTTCTGAGCGAACAGTTGTTCCATCACCGGAAGATCCGCTTCGGCCGCTTCCACTTCTGCGAGGAGGCGCCTCCAATGGCGTTCGAAGACCGCGATGTCCCTATCCTGGAGCGCGCTTCGACCGAGGGAGAGCCATTCATCCAGGACCGGCAGGCTCCTTTGAGGCGTGACGCGCGCGTCGAGCCACTTCCAGATCGAGCGCACGGAGGCAATTTCATTGGACAAGGTCAACAAGGTCTCGAAGTGTTCCGGGGTGCGGATGCCGCCTTCCCACAGACGGTTCTCAACGGCGAGGCGGCGTTCGAGAACTTGCGCGGTCGATTCCCGTTCCTTGATCCATTGGCCGAGAACCGCCACACGGCCTTCCGCTGCGCTCAAGCGCGTCCAAGCCTGTTGGAGTTCCTCTTCTTTGAGCCGCAGGTGATCCCGCCAACGGCGCCCGCCCGCGAATACCACACCGGCGGCGAGGACCAACAGCAACGCCGCGCGCGCAGCTCTGAGCCAACGCGGATGCCGACGCATCCAAGTGCGCAGGGTATTGCGTTCGTTCATTCCCGCGGCCAGTTCGCGGGAAAACACAGCGATATTTTCGAACCGGTTTTTCGGTTCATTCGACAAGGCCCGATCCACGGCGCGGCAAAACCGTTCGGGCAAATCCGGCCGGCGTTCCTCCACCGGTCGAGCGATCCCCAGGGGCAGTTCACCGGTCAGCAACTCATAAATCACCACGGCCAAGGAAAACTGATCGGCGCGTTGATCCACGGCGCGCCCGCCGCCCAGTTGTTCCGGCGCCATGTAATAGGGTGTGCCCACGTGCAATTGGGTGAGGGTTTGGCGGAATTGCGGGTTGTCCGGCTGCTCGAGCAATCGCGCCAACCCAAAATCCATCAGCTTGATCTCTCCGGCTTTCGTGAGGCCGACGTTCTCCGGCTTGATGTCGCGATGCACCGTGGACTGGTGGGCGTGTATCAGCGCGTCGCAAACCGACCGGGCTACGCGGCCGACGAATTCAAAGTCGAGCGGCTCGCGTTGGGTTTTGCGTTCGATCAAGGTCTGCCGGAGGGTCTGTCCTTCGAGCAGCTCCATTTCCAGGAAATAAATCTCCTCGTGGCGGTGAACCTCGAAG
>JACPRI010000132.1 GCA_016190065.1 Verrucomicrobiota bacterium | reverse complement strand
GTGTTGTTCAGCGCACTATCGTTGGTGCTGAGCGTGACCGTTGTCCCGCTGGCCCCGTCATAGCTCACCGTGTAGGTCACCGTGTTGCCGTTGGTCGAAGGCGGACTGATCGTCACGGTCGGTGGTGTGTTACCGACTGCGAAGGTTCTGCTCGGTCCAGCGGCCGGAGCCAGATTGCCGACCCGGTCGCTCGCCGTTCCTGCCGCCATCGATATCCCCAATGTCCCGTCTCCTGTGATCCCCGTGATCGCCACGGTCCGTGCGCTTCCGCTCCCGCTCACACCGACCGTCCCGTTGGCCGTCCCGGTCTTGTTCAAGGTCACATTGGAAGCGCTCAGCGTGCTCGCTTGAAAATTCGCGTCCCCATAATTAACAGTGTAGCTGACCGAACTGCTCGCCGTGATTGTCGTCGAAGGGGCGCTGATCGCCACCGTGGGCGCGGTGTTGTCCACTATGAACGTTTCGCTCGGCCCAGCCGCCTCGGCAAAGTTGCCGGCGCGGTCGTTCGCCGTCCCTGATGCTACCGAAATCCCCAAAGTACCGTTCCCGGTGATCCCGGCAATTCGGACCGTCCGCGTCGCTCCCGTCCCGCTCACGCTCACTGTCCCGGTGGCTGTGCCCGTTCGGTTCAAGGTGACCTGGCCTGCCGTCAACGTGCTGGCTTGAAAGGTCGCGTCCACATAACGCACGGTGTAATTGACCGAATCGGTGGCTGTAATGTTGGTCGAAGGTGAACTGATCGTCAGCGTTGGCGCCGTGTTATCCACCGTGAAAGTTGCGCTCGGACCGTTAGCTGGAGCCAAGTTGCCGGCTTGATCAATCGCAGTGCCGGACGCAACGGAAATGCCCACGGTGCCGTTGCCGGTGATTCCCGATATCGTCACCGTTCGCGTAGCCCCGCTGCCGCTTACGCTCACTGTCCCTTCAGCCGTGCCGCTCGTCTCCAGTGCCACGTCCGCCGTGCTCAACGTGCTGGCCAAAAAGTTGGTGTCCTCATAACTCACCGTGTAGCTGACGGAATTCCGGGCAGTAATCAAGGCCGATGGTCCGCTGATCGTGATGGCCGGGGGCGTGTTGTCCACCACGAACGCCTCGCTTGGCCCAGCCGAAGCCGCCCGGTTGCCCGCCGCGTCCGTAGCTGTCCCGGCTCTGATCGAGAAGCTCAACGTCCCATCCCCTGTCAGGTTTGATAGGGTGATCGTCCGCGTGTTGCCAGTGCCGCTCACACGGACCGTCCCATCGGCGCTCCCGGTCGTATTCAGCGTGATGTCATTCGTGTTGAGCGTGACCGTCGTGCCGTTGGCCCCGTCATAGCTTACCGTGTACGTAACTGTGTTCCCGTAGATTGAAGGCGGACCAATTGTCACGGTCGGCGGCGTATTCCCGACTGCGAACGTTCCGCTCGGTCCAGCGGCAGGAGCCAGATTGCCCGCTCGGTCGCTTGCCGTTGCCGCCGCGATTGAAATCCCCAACGTCCCGTCTCCTGTGATCCCCGTGATCGCCACTGTCCGTGCGCTTCCGCTCCCGCTGACAGCTACCGTCCCGTTGGCCGTCCCGGTCTTGTTCAAGGTCACATTGGAAGCGCTCAGCGTGCTCGCTTGCAAATTCGCGTCCCCGTAATTCACCGTGTAGGTGACCGAACTGCTCGCCGTGACCGCCGTCGAAGGGGCGCTGATCGTCACCATGGGCGCGGTGTTGTCCGCCGTGAAAGTTCCGCTCGGCCCAGCCGCCCCGGCCGAGTTCCCCGCCTGATCTCTTGCGGTCCCGGAAGCCAGGGAGATGCCCAGCGTTCCATTCCCCGTAATCCCCGAAATCGTCACCGTCCTGGTCGCTCCGCCCCCGCTCACATTCACGGTCCCGTTGGCTGTGCCCGTTCGGTTCAACGTGACTTGGCTTGCCGTCAGTGTGCTCGATTGGAAATTCGCGTCCTCATAACTCACCGTGTAAGCGACGGGTCCACTCTTCGCAATTGTTGCCGAGGGCGTGCTGACCGTCACCGTGGGGGGCGTATTGTCCACCGTGAATGCTGCGCTCGGTCCCGCTGCCGCCGCCAGGTTTCCGGTTTGATCAGTTGCTGTGCCGAACCCAATCGAGATGTCCAGCGTTCCCGCTCCCGTAATGTTGGAAATGGTCACCGTCCGCGTGGTGCCAGCTCCGGTGACGCTCACCGTCCCATCAGCCGAGCCGCTGCTCTCCAACGTCACGTCCGAAGCGCTCAACGTGCTGGCCAGAAAGTTTTCATCCGCATAGATTACGGTGTATGTGATCGAGCCATTCCGGGTGAATGCGTTGGAAGGCGCGCTGATCGTGATGACCGGTGGCGTATTGTCCACTGTGAGCGCTTCGCTTGGCCCAGCCGACGCCGCCCGGTTCCCCGCCGCGTCCGTAGCGGTCCCCGCCGCGATTGAAAAGCTCAGCGTGCCATCGCCCGTAAGGTTCGAAAGCGTGATCGTCCGCGTGTTGCCGCTGCCGCTCACACTCACCGTCCCATTGGCGCTGCCGGTCTTACTCAACGTGATGTCGTTCGTTCTCAGCGTGACGGTCGTGCCGTTGGCTCCATCATAGCTCACCGTGTAGGTCACTGTGTTTCCGTTGGTCGCAGGCGTACTGATCGTCACGGTCGGCGGAGTATTCCCTACAGCGAATGTTCTGCTCAGACCGGCGGACGGAGCCAGATTGCCGACTCGGTCGCTCGCTGTTCCTGCCGCAATCGAAATCCCCAACGTCCCATCCCCAGTAACCCCAGAAATCGTCACCGTCCGAGTGCTTCCGCTCCCAGAGACACTCAGCGTGCCATTCGCGGTTCCGGTTTTGTTCAACGTCACAGCGGGAGCGGTCAGCGTGCTCGATTGAAAGTTGGCGTCCGCGTAACTCACCGTGTACCTGACCGAACTACTCGCCGTCACCGTCGTCGAAGGGGCGCCGATCCTCACCGTCGGAGCTGTGTTGTCCACGGTGAACGTTGCGCCGGGGCCGGCCGCCGCTGCGCTGTTCCCTGCCTTGTCGCTCGCCGACCCGGACGCAATCGCTATCCCCAAACTCCCTTCGCCCGTAATCCCTGAAATCGTGACCGTCCGCGTTGTTCCGCTTCCGCTCACAGCGACCGTCCCGTTGGCCGTGCCCGTTTTGATCAACGTCACGTTGGCTGCGCTCAACGTGCTGGCTTGAAAATTGGCATCACTGTAACGAACCGTGTAACTCACCGGCCCGCTCCGAGTGATCGTGCTCGACGGCGTGCTGAGCGTCACGCCAGGAGGCGTGTTGTCCGCCGTGAAGCTCGCGCTCGGTCCCGCCGCCGCCGCCAGGTTCCCCGTCTGATCCGTCGCTGTGCCCGCTGCGATCGAGATGTCCAATCTTCCCTCTCCCGTGATGTTGGAAATCGTCACCGTCCGCGTGGCCCCGGTTCCGCTGACGCTCACCGCCCCGTCGGCCGTGCCGCTGCTCTCCAGCACCACGTCCGAGGCGCTCAGCGTGCTGGCCAGTAAGTTCTCGTCCGCGTAGCTCACCGTGTAGGTCACGGGACCGCCTCTCGTGGTCGTACCCGAAGGAGCGCCGATGGTCACCGTGGGCGGCGCATTGTCCACCACGAACGTCTCGCTCGGCCCGGCCGCCGGTGCCGCGTTCCCCGCCTGATCCCGCGCCGTCCCAGCCGCTATTGAGATCCCCAAATTCCCGTCCCCGCTTATGGATGTGACCGTCACTGTCCGCGTGTTCCCGCTCTCGCTGACAGCTACCGTCCCGTTGGCCGTCCCGGTCTTATTCAACGTCACATCGCTGGCGAGCAAACTCACCGTCGTGGCATTGGCGTCACTGTAGCTCACCGTGTAGCTCACCGCTGCGCTGGCCGTCATGTTGGTCGACGGCGCACTGATCGTCACTGTCGGCGGAGTGTTGCCCACCGCGAACGTCCCGCTTGGACCAGCGGCGGGTGCCAGATTGCCGACCCGATCACTCGCTGTTCCCGCCGCCATCGATATCCCCAACGTCCCATCCCCCGTGATCCCCGTGATGGTGACGGTGCGCGTAGTCCCGCTCCCGGAGAGATTCACCGTCCCATTTGCCGTCCCGGTCTTGTTCAACGTCACGGCGGAAGCGTTCAGCGTGCTCGTTTGAAAGTTGGCGTCCGCGTAACTCACCGTGTAGCTGACCGAACTGCCGGCCGTGACCGTCGTCGAAGGGGCACTGATCGTCACGGTCGGCGGTGCGTTGTCCACCGTGACGGTTGGGCTCGGTCCGGCCGCCGCAGCACTGTTCCCAGCCTTGTCGCTAGCCGTCCCGGACGCTATCGAGATCCCCAAACTCCCATCGCCCGTAATCCCTGAAATTGTGACCGTCCGCGTGTTGCCGCTGCCGCTCACACTGACCGTCCCATTGGCGGCGCCGGTCTTGTTTAAGGTCACCTTGGCCGCGCTCAGTGTGCTCGATAGAAAGTTCGTGTCCGTGTAACCCACCGTGTAACTCACCGGCCCGTTTTTTGTGATGCTTGTGGAGGGCGGGCTGATCGTCACCGTCGGGGGTGTGTTGTCCACCGTGAAGCTCGCGTTCGGTCCTGCCGCCGGCGCTAAGTTGCCGGCCTGATCCGTGGCTGTCCCGGGCGCAATCGATATGTCCAGCGTGCCGTTGCCGGTGATCCCCGAAATTGTGACCGTCCGCGTGACTCCGCTGCTGCTCACACTCACCGTCCCTTCAGCCGTGCCACTGCTCTCCAGCGCCACGTCCGAGGCGCTCAACGTGCTGGCCAGAAAGTTCACGTCCTCATAACTCACCGTGTAGCTCACTGACCCACCGTTGGTAAAATTGCTCGAAGGCGCGCTGATCGTCATTGTGGGCGGAGTATTGTCCACAACGAACGTTTCGCTCGGCCCAGCCGCCGGCGCCGTGTTCCCCGCCTGATCCCGCGCCGTCCCAGTCGCAATCGATATTCCCAAACTCCCGTCTCCCGTGATTCCCGAAATCGTCACCGTCCGAGTGTTTCCGCTCCCGCTCACACTCACTGTCCCATTGGGATTTCCGGTCCTGTTCAACGTTACATCATTGGCACTGAGACTCACCGTCGTCGCGTTGGCGTCGCTGTAGATCACCGTGTAGCTCGCCGCCCCGCTCGCGGTCAGGTTGGTCGAGGGCGGGCTGATCGTCACGGTCGGCGGCGTGTTGCCCACCGAGAACGTCCCGCTCGGCCCGGCGGCGGATGCCAGATTGCCGACCCGGTCGCTCGCCGTTCCTGCCGCAATTGAAATCCCCAATGTCCCGTCCCCGATGATCCCCGTGATCGTCACCGTCCGAGTGCTTCCGCTCCCGCTGACACTTACCGTCCCATTTGCCGTCCCGGTCTTGTTCAACGTCACAGCGGGAACGCTCAGCGTGCTCGTTTGAAAGTTCGCGTCCGCGTAACTCACCGTGTAGCTGACCGAACTGCTCGCCGTGATCGTGGTCGATGGCGCGCTGATCGCCACGGTCGGAGCCGTGTTGTCCACGGTGGGCGTCCCGCTCGGTCCAGCCGCCCCAGCCAAGTTGCCCGCCCGGTCGCTCGCCGTCCCCGGTGCAATCGATATCCCCAAACTCCCATCGCCCGTAATCCCTGAAATCGTGACCGTCCGCGTCGCTCCGCTCCCGCTGACACCTAACGTCCCGTTGGCTGTCCCCGTTTTGTTTAATGTTACTTGCCCTGCCGTTAACGTGCTCGATTGAAGGTTGGCGTCCGTGTAACTCACCGTAAAACGGACGGACCCGCTCGCTGTGATGTTGGTCGAAGGCGAACTAATCGTCACTGCCGGAGCCATGTTGTCCACGGTGAAACTCGCGCTTGGTCCCGCGGCCGCAGCAAGGTTTCCGGCTTGGTCCGTGGCTGTGCCAGACGCAATCGAAATGCTCAGTGTGCCGTCGCCGATGATCCCCGAAATTGTGACTGTCCGCGTCGGTCCGCTCCCGCTCACCGCCATTGTCCCGTTGGCCGTGCCTGTTTTGTTTAAGGTGATGTTGGCCGCCGTCAGGGTGCTGGCCAAAAAATTGTCGTCCGCGTAGGTCGCGGTGTAAGTGACCGAGCCGGTCCGGGTGAATGTGCTCGAAGGTGCGCTGATCGTCACCGAAGGCGGTGTGTTGTCCACAATGAACGTCTCGCTCGGCCCGGCCGCGACGGCCAAAAGACCCAGCGAATCGACGGCCGTACCAGTTCCAATCGAAATGCCCAACGTTCCATCGCCTGTAATTCCCGAAATGGTCACGGTTCGCGTGTTGCCGCTGCCAGACACGCTTACGACTCCTTCAGCGGTTCCCGTTTTGTTCAGAGTAACGTCATTGATGCCGAGCGTGATCGTGAGGACGTTCGCAGTTCCATAGCTCACGACATAACTGACCGGACCGGAACTCGTGATGTTGGCCGAAGGCGCGCCGATTATAACTCCAATGACATTGCTCGGCAGAGAGGATTTGCTCAAAGACCGGCCAGCAGGCTGCGCCGCGGAAACCGGAGCCACGATTAAGACTAAAACAAATACCCAGCTTGCAAGTGCGTTCCTTAGCTCTTTTACTTTCATATTCATCGAATACATCTTTTCCAATGCGCGGATTGCTCGCCAAGTGGATCAAAAACATTCCGAAAACCTGAAACGAACTTCGGTTATACCTCGTTCATCTCCGTAAAGTGATCGGAACCGGGGACGTGGGTAGGCGCGGAATGCACTTCATCCACGGGGCTGGAGAAGCTCGATTCTGCAGTCCGGCAGCGATGTTCCCTGGGTGACGTATTTTCAGGGATTCGCAGATGGTTAACGATTCAGTTAACCAAGCTGAAGTGTCAGCCTAGAAAAACGAATTGAATGAAGCAACAACCAAAAGATTTCCGGAGAGAATTAAGGCCACTCAGGTTCGCGAGAAGGCCTGATGGAATTGGCTGGTTCAAACCTCCGGGTGAAGATGAAATGTCACGCTATTCGAGACCAGTTTCTTTGCGCTCGGCTTTTAGCAAGTCGCGGATTTCAGTCAGGAGCTTCTCTTCTTGGGTGATCTGTGGCGCGGCGGCGGCATCCAGATTCAACCGGCGCCTCATCATATTGATAAGTTTAATCAAACCGAACACGCACAAGCCCACGATTAAGAAATCAAGGACGGTGCTGATGAACTGGCCGTAAGCAATGACCGCGACTCCGGCCGTCTTCGCCTGTGCCAACGAAACAATGCGATCCCCGTTGGGCAAGTGTTGGTGCGGACTGAGACTGATAAACAAATCGGAGAAATTCACTTCCCCCATCAGTTTGCCGATGGGCGGCATGAGCACATCATTGACGAGTGAAGTGACGACCTTGCCAAACGACGCGCCGATAATGACGCCGACTGCAAGGTCCATAATGTTGCCTTTGTCCACAAAATCTCTGAATTGTTTGGCGATGTTCATGATATCTTGTCGGTTGAGATTGAGAGCGCCGCCGAAGTCGCTCGCATCCGGAACAGCAGCTTTTGTCTCGCGGACGATCGCGCTGCGCTACTCGAAGCCGGTCCGCCAGCTCAGTGATGGATTCAAAATTGTTCTTCTTTCGACCTGGTGCTGGTTGACCGCCGCAACGGCGCGGCACGATTGAGCACAAGCTAAACTATTATGTCAATCTGGCCTCGACGGCTGTGAACTCAAGAAGAACCAGCCACCGATCACGCTCGACATCCCTTGGCCCGGCGAAAGCAAACTCACCCGCGAGGGAAACACCGGCTTGGCACCGCCGGGTTGGACGTGTATTTAGCTCTCATCGCAACGTGGGGACGGGCACCAAAACGGGCACCAAAAGTGTTCGGACTCGTTGGTGAGAGTTGGAGTTGGCACGCAAAGGCTGGCTTGATTTCTTGCAAGAATCGGGCAGGCTGATTTCGAAGTGCAGCAGTTAGAGAAGCTTCCGCTACCGAGCGGTTTGGCGGAGTCGCGAAGGGGTTTTAGTGATGGCCATTGAGGCCTCGAATCCGAGTTCGATTCCGACCCTCGCCTCCAATCTTGAATGCTTGGGCTTCAAGGACTTAGCCTGACTTTCTCTACTGGAGAAGGAATTGGGCGATTTTCGGGGGTTTTGCCGAATGAAAAATGCGAATTTCCTGGCAAATCCACGTTTTTTAATTTCAAATTTCAATGGTGCC
>JACPRI010000130.1 GCA_016190065.1 Verrucomicrobiota bacterium | reverse complement strand
CTTGCAGTCGGCCAGGCGCCCGACTCGCCCAGGCGCCCCGGACTTGCCGGTGCCTAGCCGATTTCAAATCGGCGATACGGCAGACTTCAAGTCTGCGCTACGACTACGTCCACTGGTGTCCTCATTCGGACATGTGTCCCCCTCCCGACCTGTTAGCATGCGGATACAATCGGGGAGCACACGCGCCCTCGCGTGTTTAGCGGGGTGCGCCCGTCCTCGGGCGCAGAAATGCCGGACATCCCTCGCCTCTCCGATGTATCCGACGCGCCGGAACGCGCAGACGTTGCTGCGGCCGAGGACAGCCGCACTCCGCTAACCAGATCTCTGGGCAAGCGGGTGTCCGAAGAACGGGTAAGGGGGGTTCCCTCGGGTTCATGGGACCGTTTGACGCGAGGATTGTGTTCGTGTCTGTTGTGCTGGTTCGGCTCAATCCTGAGCGTTTTTGCCGCCCCGGACATCGCCATCTTCCTGACCGATCAACAGCGCGCCGACGCGCTCGGCCTCGTCGATCCGACGTTCCACACGCCGGCGATGGATCAACTGGCCCGGGACGGCGTGCGCTTCACGCGGGCCTTTTGCGCGACGCCGCAATGTTCGCCGGCTCGGGCCGCGCTGCTCACGGGAAAATATCCCCATCGTGTCGGCGTCATGGGAAATGTGGGCACGAATCCAATCCCCGCTGGTATGTCTCCCGCGTTGGATCCGGCAATTCCAAGTCTCGGAAAGATTTTCGCCGCGGCCGGGTACGAGACCGCCTACTTCGGAAAGTGGCATCTGGGCAGAACGCCCAGGGATCACGGATTTCAAACCAGCGGTGCGGAAAGGAACGACGAGGAAGCGACGCGTCAGGCGGTCGCTTTCCTGAACCAGCACCGGGCCGCCGCGGCTCCGCCGCGTCCATTGCTCCTCGTCATAAGCTGGGTGAACCCGCACGACATTTATGAAGTAAACCGCGTCAACGCCCGTGACTCGTCTGAGCCGCAAGCTCGCTCGCGTGATATCCAGAACGGCAGGGCTGCTCGACGCTCCCTTCCCCCTCACCCTGACCCTCTCCCTCAGGGAGAGGGAATACGGCAACCCGCCCGCCGAGACACCGAGAGCGCTCGACTTGTACAGCAGCGGCGGAGCGACCTCCCTCTCCCCAAGAGAGAGGGCCGGGGTGAGGGGGAAGGGAGCGCCGCAACTCCCGCTGCTGACTCTCTGCCCCGGCTCCCGCTGCCGAAGAGTCTCAACGATGATCTCGCCACCAAACCATTTCCCCAGCGGCACTATCTGGAGGCTGACCAGGGGCGCGCGGTGCAAAATTATCAACCGGAGGACTGGCGGCGTTACCTCGCCCTTTACCGCCATCTCACCGCGAAGGTGGATTCGCAAATCGGCGAAGTGGTGGCCGCGCTTCGTCAGAGCAATCCGAATGCGCTGATTGTTCTTTCCTCTGATCACGGCGACTTGGGCGGGGCGCACGGACTGCCCTTCAAAGGCCCGGCCATGTACGAGGAGTTGGTTCGGGTGCCCTTGCTAATCTCTCAACCGGGCAAAATTGCGCCACGGGTCTCGGAAGCCTTGGTGACTCACCTCGATCTTCTCCCGACGCTTTGCGAACTCGCGGGAATCGCCACGCCTGCAGACACGGACGGACAGTCGCTCGCGCCGCTGCTCACGGGCAAAAAGACGGGGTTACACGGGCGCGATGCCATCTTCGCCGAATATTACGGCAAACAGAACTGGCGCGTGCCGATCCGAATGGTCCGAAGCGAGGATTGGAAGTACGTCCGCTACGCGAACTACGGCGAGGAGCTGTATCACATGAAATCCGACCGCGCCGAAATCCACAATCGCGCGAGCGCAACGGCCCATCGGCGGGCCAAGAATCGTTTGGCGGCCCGGCTCGACCGCTGGATTATCGATACGGCCGATCCTTTTCCGACTCTTACGGTGACGGAACGGTCGGGGCGGCCATTGGAAGTTCCGAACCAGGCCCAATCCCGGAGCGAGAAAGGACCGAACGTGGTGATGATCGTGGGCGACGACCAAGGCTGGGGCGATTTCGGTTTCATGGGGCATCCGCACATTCAGACACCGCACCTGGACAAACTGGCTTCGGAGAGCGCGGTCTTCCCCAACGGTTACGTGCCTACTTCGCTTTGCCGCGCGAGCCTCGCGACCTTGTTGACCGGTCTTTACGCAAGCCAGCACAAGATTTGTTGCAACGATCCTCCCAACGGAGTCGCCCGCGATGCCATGCATCCGTTTATGCGGAATGCACAGGCGATCCCGCGCCTCCTCCAGGCGCGCGGCTATCGGAGTCTCCAGACGGGCAAATTCTGGGAAGGCCATTACTCGAACGCCGGCTTCACGCACGGCATGACCGAAAAAGGCCGCCACGGCGACGCCGGCCTTATCATCGGACGCCAAACAATGCAGCCGATTTATGACTTCATCGATTCGTGCGGCGAGGAACCATTTTTTGTTTGGTACGCGCCCATGATGCCCCACGAACCGCACAACCCGCCCGAACGGCTCTTGCAGAAATATGCCGTCGCCGACCGGCATTCGAAGGTCGCCAAGTACTGGGCGATGTGCGAATGGTTCGACGAAACCTGCGGTGCGCTCCTCGACTATCTGGAGCGAAAAAAACTCCGTGACAACACGCTCCTGATCTTCGTCGTGGACAATGGCTGGATTCAAGAAACCAACCCGGTGCAAACGACACGCGGCTGGTTTGCCCCGAAGAGCAAACTTTCACCCTACGACGGCGGCGTGCGCACGCCCATCCTGCTGCGCTGGCCAGGACACACCAAGCCGGGCCGCCACAACGATCTGGTTTCAACCATCGACCTCGCCCCTACGATTCTGTCGGCTTGCGGAATTGAACCCAATAAAGCAATGCCGGGCTTGAGTCTGCTCGAAGTCGCGGCAGGCAAAGTGAAGCTGAAACGCAACGCGGTGTTCGGCGAGATATACCTCCACACGTCCGTGAATCTCGATCAGCCTGCGCTCAACCTCACGCATCGCTGGATCCGCGAAGGCGACTGGAAGCTGATCATCGATCCGGCGGGCGACCGGTTGCCGGAACTATACAACCTGGAGAAGGACCCGACCGAAATGGTCAATCTCGCGAATCGAGAGCCGGGAGGAGTCAAACGGCTGAGCCGCGCTCTGCAGAATGCTTTCAAGAACGGCCGGCAGTTGTCCAACAGAGATAACTGAGGGAACAGAGTGCAAGACGAATCCACACCAGGATTTGTTTCTGCTTAAGCTTCTCAGCCTCCGTTGACTCTGTTCCCCCTGTTGAATCCAAGTTTCTGGTTCTAAGCGCAGGGTTGTTCGGGCCGACTCTGGCGGAAGCGACTTAAGGACGCAAAGGCTTCAACGCCGTTTCCAAAGCTCGCTGCATCGCGGCTTCAGCGCCCGGCGCGACCCAACACCAGTCATTCAAATTCGTGTCGCCTTCTTGCCAGGCTTGCTCGATTGGGATGTATCCCGGCGCGCATTCGCCATACCCCATCACCACGACAAACGAATCAGGACGGAGTTGTTGCGCGAAGAGTTGATACTCCACGTAGGCCTCCGCCGGCAGCAGGAGCAGTTGGGCGACGCCGAAATCAAGAACGGGCACGTCAATCTGATTTTTTGCTTCGGCGCGTTTCCGCCAGCTCAAGCCCAAGGCCGCCAAACATTGGCCGAACGGCTTCGTGTCTGTGGCGAGCCGGTGTTGAAGATCCTCAACGGTGAAACCGGGAGTGTTTCGTGGTTCCAAACGCAACGCTACGGAGCGAAAGCCGAGTCGATCAAGCGGGTGGCGTTTGGTGGATTCCCACGATGCAACCATCGCTTGGTGAATTCGGCTAGCCAGCACCGGGCGATTCTCCGGCGAACCGTCGTTGTATTTGCCGGCGGTGACATTGCCGCTGCAACCCGACGCATACATCTGTTTGACCAGCGGTTGCTCCCGCTGCCGGCGCTGCCGGGCCAGTCCAACAAAATCACTCGAAACTTTGCCCCGGCCGTAATGGCTCATCGGATGCGTCGCGTAACAGTGCAGCGCGGCCACGGGCTGGTTTCGATTCCAAAAGCTGAGCGTCTTGAGCCAGGGATCAATCGTTCCCTCGGAAGCTTCGCGAGCCAGTGGGTCGCGCGTGGAACTCGTGCGCCCGAACGTCAGCTTGCCGTCGGGCCGATGATAACGCCGATTCGAGGCCACTTTCTCCACCTTCGCCTGGCCCAGACCGATGTGAGTGATCGGCTGGCTGGAGGAAAGGCTTTCTCGCAACGCCTGAGCGACGCGTTGTACGGCGCGCTCGTGGAACTCCAGGTCGCAGATCGATCCTGAAGCTTTAGCTTGCCGCAAAATCCGTTCGGCTTCGAGATCCGCCACCGGCGCATCATGCACGTGCACGCTGGTGACGAGCACGCGCGCCGGTTCGGTGCGCGCTGCCTCGGCCAGGACTGCGCGCCAGCGATCAAAAGCATCGTTGCGAATTTCACACCAATCGACCGAGACCAGAATCATGGGCTTGGTTTCGCTCGTCAGCACGATCCCGTGGGCAAACAACGGATCGTCGATCGTCGTCGCGGGAGCAATCCCGCCTCCCATCAAAGCGTGGCCCAAAGGCGGGGTCACGTCGGCGGAAAAGTGTGCAAGTCGAAGCTTGTTGTCCTCCGTGCGCTGCGCGGAAGCGGGCAGAGCGAAGCCGGCCGTGGCGGCGGTTTTGGCCAGGAAATCGCGGCGCGAGAGCGAGTGCATGGTTCGAGTAGAACCGGAAAATTTGAGTTTTCCAACTCTGCATTCGAACGTTACGGTGAATCTGTGGCTCTCATTCGAGTTCTGGTCGATGGATATAGCTTGCTGCACAGTTGTCCGGCATTGGCCCCCGGCCAACCGCGTCACTCCGCCGCCGCGCGCGAGGAATTGATCCACTGGCTCACGCAATACCGCGACGCCACGGGGACGCCGATCACGATTGTCTTCGACGGCTCGGGCGCTCCGCCCGGCACGCCGAAAATCCCTTCTTCACCCGAGATGGAGATCCTTTATTCCAAGGCTGGCCAGACGGCCGACCAGATGATCGAGCGCGCCGCGTATCGTTTCCAGCAGTACGGCGAAGTGCTGGTGGTGACCGATGATTACGCCGAGCGCGATACCGTTCTCGCGATGGGAGGTATGGCGTCGGACTGCGCGAATTTCCTGGATACCGTTTCCGCGACGTTGCGCGATTTGCAGAAAGATTTGAAACACTACAATCGCCGCGAGCTGAGCCGATTCAAGCAGCCGCGAGGTTGAAATCAGGACCATGAACACGAGCGCGGCTTTTCGTGAACCGATCCCCCTCACCCGTTCCTTCTCCCCCAGTGGGGGAGAGGGTGTCCGCAGGACGGGTGAGGGGGAATCCCATCGGTTCATGGGCCGTGAGCAGATCCTAAAGGAACACGAAGCTTTCCTTGATCCTGGTAGGGACGGATTCCACTCCGTCCCTGATTTTACTCAGCGATCGAAAGAACAATGTCAGGGACGCGGTGGAACGCGTCCTTACCAGTTCAGATTCGCTCTTGCTTTCGCGTGGTGCCTGATTGTTCTTGTGGCGTTCCCGGCGTGGGCCCAGAAGCCGGCCAGCCGGTCCGCGCCGAAATATGATGTCCTTGTTGTCGTGGATAGCTCGCTTTCCATGGCCAGGGAAAAGGAAGCGGTTGCTCAGACCGTGTTCAATCTGATCCGCACCAGTCTCACGGATAGAATCGCTCCGGGAGGCCGATTGGGAGTCTGGACTTTTAACGAACGCGTTTATGCCACTCGATTCCCACCGGAGACCTGGTCGCTCGAACGCAGCGAGATCATCGCGGACCGTGTAGCTCGCTACGTGCGCAGCGTGCGGTTCGAAAGGCAATCCCGACCGAGCAAAGCCATCGCTGAAATACTCAAAACCGCCAAGGTCTCCAAATCATTGACCGTTTTCCTCTTGAGCAACGGCGACACTCCGATGGTGGGCACACCGTTTGATCGGAGCCTTAACGTTCTCTATCGCGAATATCGAACTGAGCTCCAGCGGGCCGGAAAACCGTTCGTCACCCTGTTGACCGTCCACAATGGGCAATTCATCGCCTGGGATGTCTCGGCGGATTTGGGCGAAGCCAAAGCGCCGGAAGGCACGCATCTCGCTCAACCGGCCGCCATTCTGCCAACCAATGCTCTCCCAGCCCAGAGCACTCCTCCTGCCGCCACCGAGCAACTCGAACCGGTCAAAGCCACCGCGGACAAAACTCCTCCCCTGAGTGTGGCCCCAACCGCGACCCCGCCAATTGAAACAAAGACTGCCACGACAGCCGCGCCGCAGCGCGACGAACCGAAGCCGGAACCGGCGGCTGCAAAACCCGAGCCGGAAAAAGTTTTGCCGCCGCCGCGTGTCGTTGCAAGTGCGGAGAGCGGAAAATCCAACCCTTCCTTGCTTGCGTCGAAGGCGGATCGACCTGAACCAACGGCCGTGGTCCCTCCTCCTGCAAAAACGGAAACGCAGCCTTCCGAGCCCGTCGCGATGTCAAAGCCGCTTTCGAGACCCGGAGAGGCATTGGCGACAATTCCGCCCCCGACACGGACTCCGTTGAGCCAACCGAATCCGGCGAAAAACGAACCACGGCCCGCTCGGGCGACAAATTCTCCGACGGGCGAGACACCGCAACAGACGGCGGCGGTGCTTCCGTCCGAGGCCGCGACATCGCCGGGCAGGTTTGCCGTTTGGGGAGTGTCCTTGTTGGCGATTGCTTTGGCTTTGCTGTATTGGTCGGCCCGAAGTCATCGCCAGCGCCGCCGGCCAAGCCTCATTTCCCGTTCGCTGAATCAAAAAGGGAAGTGATCACACGGGTTCGGCTGTAGCGCAGATTTGTAATCTGCCGTATCGCCGATTTGCAATCGGCAGGCGTTCGCAGTCACACCGGCGCGTCCGGCAAAGCGAGGCATCCGCAGAATGCAATTCTGCGATACGGCAGATTGAAAATCTGCGCTACGAGGTCCTCGGACAAACCGCCTCTCTTTTCACGCGGCCAGTTCGCGCCAGAGGTGCGCGCTCATCCGCATGCCCTTCTGAAAAACCTCGAGGTCGAACTTCTCGTTCGGAGAGTGCGCGTTGTCATCGGGCAACGCGAGGCCAAGCATCAAGCTGTCCGCTCCGAGGATTTTTTTGAAGGCGTTGACGATGGGAATGGAGCCGCCTTCGCGCATGAGCACGGGTTCGCAGCCAAAAGCGTTCTTCAACGCGCGCAGCGCGGCTTGAGCGGCTTGCCCTTGCGGTGAAACCACGTACGGCTCGCCGCCATGCTCTGGCTTGAATTCAAGGCGGACCGTTGGAGGACCAATCTTGCGGAGATGGCGCATGAACAATTGCTGCACCCGTTCCGGCGTTTGATTCGGAACCAGCCGCATCGTGATTTTGGCGCTGGCCCACGCCGGAATGATCGTTTTGCTTCCCTCGCCTTGATACCCGCTGGTCAGGCCGTTGATTTCCAACGTGGGCCGGGCGCAGCGTTGCTCGATCGGCGTGTAGCCGCGTTCGCCGAAGAGTTGCAGAACTCCCAGGAACCGGCGGTAGCTGCTTTCGCTGAACGGGAGCCGCGCCAGTTGCTTGCGTTCGTACGTCGTGAGCGGCTCGACGTCGTCGTAAAAACCAGGAATCGTGATGCGCCCGTTTTTGTCGCGCAACCGGGCGAGCAACTGGCAAAGCGCCAGGGCCGGATTCTCGACCGTTCCGCCAAAAATGCCCGAATGCAAATCGCGCGAAGGGCCGAATAGTTTCACTTCGATGGCCATGATTCCACGAAGCCCGTAAGTGAACGTGGGATGTCGCTTGCTGACGAGGCCGGTGTCGGAGATCACGATTCCATCGCAGCGCAACCGCCCGCGATTTTTTTCCAGGAAGCCCGCCAGACTCTTGCTCCCAACTTCCTCTTCGCCCTCGATCACGAAGGTCAAATCGCACGGCAATTCGGCGCCGGTCTTCAAATAGGCTTCGACCGCGTTGAGATGGGCGAGGTGCTGGCCTTTGTTGTCACTCGCGCCGCGGCCAAACAAGGAGCTGCCCCGGACGCGCGGATCAAAGGGCGGCGTCTTCCAAAGCTCAAAAGGCTCCGGCGGTTGAACGTCGTAATGGCCGTAAACGACATAGTGCGGTTTCCGTGCGGAGTTGGTCCTCGGCGTTCGAGCGAGCACGACCGGATTTCCCTCGGTGGGCCGCAATTCAGCGTCCAGTCCGATCTGCCGGCAATGCCGCACCAGCCACTGTGCGCAGGCGGCCAAATCCTTTCGGTGGGCCGGCTGAGCCGAGACGCTCGGGAATTGCACATACTCGCAAAGCTCCCGGACAAAGCGGGTTTGATTTTTTTTCAGAAAGGCCAGGACATCTTTCATAAATCGCGGGCGCCAAGGTAACGGTTGGTATCAATCTCACGCGAGCGAAAAGGCGCTGCGCTGGCGGCCAGGCAGGATGCCTGCCCTACTTTTTCTTCGGAATCAGTTCGAGCAGATCGAGCGGATTGAATTTGGCCGGCTTGTTGGTTTGGACGGCTTGATTCGAGTTTGTCCCGGCAGGGAGATTTGTGTTCACCACGCCTGGCCGCTGTCCGCTCAGGATTCCGCCCAACCCTTGGAGGAGATTCCCCGTTTTCTCGCTCACCTTGGGGATGCCGCTGGCCGATTGAAGGAGCAACCCGGAGATCACCAACTTGTCGATCTCAGTCTTCGGTTCCCCCAGCGTTCCGCCCAGTTTCGCAAAGGTCGGCAACTGAACGTAAGCCGCATTGGTCGGTGTGCCTCGAGGCACCAAGCGCGCCTTCTCCGCCAGTGAACGCCGCAGCGCGAGCGACACGGGAATGTTCGGGATCGAATTCGACAGTACCGGCGCGAGTTGAACAACGCCCTGGCCGTTCGCGTAAAACGCCTGACTGAACACCGAGAATTCGCTGACGTTCACTTTGCCCTGGCCAACGTCCGCCCTGGCGTTGACCCATTCCAACGGTGTCAGCGTCAGCTCCGGCACGCGCAACACCAACGCGATGGGTTCCAGCAACGCTTTGACTTTCTTGCCCACGATTTCGAAGTTCAAGTTCGTCAAACTGAGCGCGACTTGGCCGCTCAAGTTCTTCTGCAAGTTCGCGCCCGACACTCCCGCGCCCTTCAGTTGGGCGTCCGCAAGCAACACTCCTTGCAGCGTGCTCCCGGATTTGCCGCCAAAGCTGCTCGCCAAAGGACCCAGAGGCATCTTGTCCGCCTTGAACGTGATGTCGTATTTGTAGCCGGGCACGCTCAGGTCCAAAACCGCTTTCGCGCTGACCGGCGCGCCATTGAGTGCGAACTGCAGTGGTTGCAACGTGACTTCGCCGCGATTGATCTTGGCTGTGCCTTGCACATTGGTGAGCGCGACGTCGCGCAAGTAGCACCGGCCAATTCTCAGATCGGCGGTCAACTGCTGAAGCGGCAAGCTGACGGGCGGCGGTTCACCCGTTGGCACGGCGGAAGAGTGAGGCCCAGGCTGATTCGTCGAAGTTTGGCCGGCAAACAGATCGTAGTACGGCGTCAAATCCATGGAGTCTGCTTCGAGGGCAAGCTGGCTGGGCGTCGCGTTGCTCGGACTCAAATTCAGGCGGCCCTTGAGCTGAAGCTGGTTTTGCGCGCGTTGCGTGGGCGACAATTTCAGCGCGAGCTGCCGCAAATCGAAGACCTGCTTGCGATTCGAGCCGTCCAACTGCACTTCGGCGCTGAGCGGCGTGCGCGGCGATTTCTTCTGAGGATCTTCCACCACCAGGTTGGCGACCTTCAATTCCGCTTTCATCGCTGAATCGCCTTTCGGGTCCACGTTCACGGTGCCGCTGCCATTTACCGCGATTGAAACCAGTTTGTTCTCGCCCAGGGACGAGGCGAGCAGCGGCCCCAGAATAGTTTGGTTGAAATCCGAAATCTTGAACGCGCCCGAACCGGAAAAGTTTGTGAGATTGAATCGCCCATTCAAATCCACAAGCCCTGCGCTCGCTGCGCCCTGCTTGAAATCGATCACCAGTTGTTTGATGTCGATCTCCGGCTGGCGCAACGCGGCATCGACTTGAATCCGGCCGTTGACAGCCGTCGCGGGAAGTCTTGCTTGCGCGTCTTTCACGGCCCAGTTCGCGATGGTGAATTCGGCCTTCAGCGCAGACTCCCTCTTTGGGTCGTAGCTGGCGGTGCCTTGCCCGTTCAACGTCATTGATACGAGCTGCATTTCACCCAACGCAGAAGCGAGGAACGGGCGCAAAAGCTGTTGATTCAACTCGGAGAGTTTGAAGGAGATCTGCGCGGCGTGGTTTGTGAGATGATAGCGGCCACTGAGTTCCGCGCCGCCGACTGGCTGGCTATTCTGGCCGAAGGTGACGTTGGCGCGTTGAACGTGAACATCATTTCCCACGATCTCTCCGCTGTAATCGGCCGACGCCTGAAAATTCGTCAGAGCGTAATCGCCATAACCACCGGTGAAATCGATCAACTGCAACTGTCCCGAGGCCGCGCTCTGCCGGCCATTCTGAGTGAACGTGGCGGCGCTCCTGATTTTGCCTTTGGCTGCTTTCAGTTCGGGAACGGGAAACGGCTTGAGCAAATCCGGCAGGGAAGCTTCCGAGTCGGCCTTCAGATTCACTTCGTTCTTGGCGAGGTCGTAGTG
>JACPRI010000119.1 GCA_016190065.1 Verrucomicrobiota bacterium | reverse complement strand
CTGTTCGTCCACGACATCCATGCGGAGCTGCGCTTTGTCCTGCTCTTCGAGCACGGTGTTGCCCAGCGCAAGAAATGTCGTGGCGGCCAATTGGCGGCGGCGTTCTTCCAGAGTCGAATGAGGCAACAAATCGCCGGCCACCTGTTCCTGGATGAATCGGTCGAAAGGTTGATCACGATTGAACGCTTGAATCACGTAATCACGATATCGCCAGGCTTCCTTGAAGACAAAGCCTCGCAGCGTCACCGACTCCCCAAAACGCGCGACATCGAGCCAGTGCCGGCCCCATCGCTCGCCAAATTGCGGCGACTGCAACAGGCGGTCCACCAAACGGGCGAGCGCGTCGGGGGTCGCATCGTCAGCGAACGCGTCAATCTGTTCGGGCGTCGGAGGAAGGCCGATCAAATCGTAGTAAGCACGCCGAGCGAGCGTGGGTCGGTCCGCGTCGTTCCCGGGCCGGATGCCTTTGGCTTCGAGTTTGGCCAGGACGAAACGGTCAATGTCCGTGCGAGGCCAGGTTCTGGCACGGACCTCGGGCGGCCTGCTTTTATTCGGCGGCAGATAGGCCCAGTGATTGGTGGATGAATTTGAGATTTGAGATATTTGAGATTTGAAATTTGAAATCTCCGAATCGCGCGGATCGGGCGCACCGATTTTGACCCACTGGACGAGCGCCGCAATCTCAACGTCGGGCAGCTTTCCTTTGGGCGGCATCTGCGAGTCGGGATCGGTGGAGCGAATCGCTTTGATGAGCAAGCTCTCGTCGGCTTTGCCTGGGACGATGGCCGGGCCAGAATCGCCGCCCTTTACCCAGCCCGCCTGGGTGTCGAGCCGCAGGCCGCCTTTGAGCTTCTTCGCGCTGGCGGCGTGGCACTCGTAGCAGCGCTCGACCAGGATCGGGCGGATTTTCTTCTCGAAGAAATCGATCTGACCGGAGGTGAGCGTTCCTTCTTTTTCAATCGAAAGCCCGGCTCCGGCGACCCGGACTGCGCCCGCCGACACAATCAGGACGGCTCCGTACCATCGAATGGTCTTCCTCATAGAACTGCGCCCTACGACTTCAACCCCAAACCGAGCACCTCTCGGCAGTATCGGACGCTCCGTTCCAATTCAGCCTTTTGAAATTCCTGCTCGGCGCGTTTCGAGTCTGCGCCGACGGGGACTTCGAAGGGTTGGCGCGGTGAGCCGCGTTTGACCAGCGCGAGAAAGCGCATGAACTCGCGGGTCCGCACGTTCGGGTACACTTCCCAGAATTCGTCGCGCCCATACGGGATGGGAATGGGCCGCCCGGAAATGGTTTCCAACTGGACCGGTGTGTGCGGGCAGAGCTCGGCGAAGCGATTGAAGTAGGCTTTGAAATCGATCAGGCCTTCGCCCAGGGCGGTCCATTGGAGCATCGCGCCGTCCGGAACTTCCCACAGCACGGAATCGCGGATACCGCTGCTCAGGGCGTAAGGGCCGAGGATCTCGAGGTTCGTCAGCGGGTCTTCCATGGCCCAGGTCGCGTTGCCCGAATCCATCGTGGCGCCGACAAAATCGCGGCCCGCTTCCTCAATGAGGTTCACCAACTCCCAGGCTTGCATATCGCCTGCGTGATTCTCCAAAGCGATCTTCACTCCGGAATCGACGGCATAACCGCGAACATTTTCGAGAACCTGAATGGTTTCGGCCGTCCGCGCTTCGATTCCGCCTGGACTGTGGCGGTCATCGACTTTCCCGAGGACACACCGGGCAACGGGCGAGCCCAGCGCTTTGGCCACCCGAATGGTGAGTTTCAAATGCTCCTCCGGTGTCCCGAACCGATCGCTCCAGAGCACGGACGACGGGCAGATGCTGAGCGTCCCGACGTGGATTTCAACGCCCAACGACGCGGCTTTGGCGCGAATTTCCTTCAGGTGCGCGTCGCCGTGGTTTTCGTAAACGTCCAGATCCGACAGCAGGATCGAATCGACCTTCAACGACGCGGCGTAATCCAGCAGTTGCGACGCTTTCCACCCCAGCGAGCGGATGGCGTAATTGTCGAAGCCGAGTTTCAGCTTGCGAGCCATGGAATCTTGGTGGCCCTTACCGGCTCAGGCCTTCAATCCCAGTCGAAGGGATTCCTTGCAATACTTGATGCTCTTTTCGATCTCAGCCTTTTGGAATTCCTGGGGATTGCTGCCTCGGCGCGGCTCGCGAGGCTTGCCTTTCTTGACCAACGCCAGGAAACGCGCGAAATCTTTGGCCCGCGCTTTCGGCCATACTTTCCAGAAATCTTCCTTCAAATACGGAATCTCGCGGTTGAAGCCGGAAATGGTTTCGATATGGACGGAGACGCCGGGACACAACGCCGCAAACTTCGCAAAGTAAGCGTTAAGATCAATCGTGCCGTCGCCCATGGCGGTCCATTGCACCGTGGCGCCATTTTCAGATTCCCAAACGGCGGAGTCTCGGAGGCTTGTCGTGACCACGTAGGGCGCGAGGATTTCCAGGCTGGCAAGCGGGTCCTCCATGGTCCAGGTGGCGTTGCCGGAGTCCATGTTTGCGCCCACGTAATCCTTGCCCGCGGCCTCGATCAGCGTGACCAATTCCCAGGCTTGCATGTCGCCCGCGTGATTCTCCACGGCGATCTTCACGCCGGCGTCCAGCGCGCGGCTGCGGCAGGCCTTGCAAACTTTAACCGTGTCTTCAATCCGCGCCTCGATGCCGCCGTCGCTTCGGCGGTCATCGCCGTTGCCGAGAACGACCCGAAAGACGGGCGAGCCGAGCGCTTTGGCCACGCGCAGGCCGAGCGTCAAATGTTCCTCCGCGGTCCCCCAATCCTTCTTGAACGTCTTCGAGGTGGGGCAAATGCTCCAACTGCCCAGTTGAATTTGCAGGCCCTTGTCCTCGGCCTTGGCGCGAATCTCCTTGAGATATTTGTCGTCGAGACTTTCGAAGGGACCGAAATCGGTGATGAACAGCGAGTCCGTTTTGAGCGACGCGGCGTAGTCGATCAATTGCGGCGCCTTCCATTTCATGTCGCGCACGGCGAAGTTATCGAGACCAAGTTTGGTTTTTCGCTCGGAAGAGGAGGTTTGCCCTTGCATGGTTGAAGGCAAACCCAGCGCGGAGGCGGTGCCGGCGAGGGCCAGGGATTGAACGAAGTGCCGGCGGTTGAGTGAAGAGTTGTGCGTTTGCATGAATTTCAGTCGTCAGATGTTAAATCGCGGTCCATCCGCGAGCACGGAGTTGAGTGAGTGTTGTGAACACGGCCCGAAAATCAAGTCGATTTGGCCGGTGGTTGCTCTGGCTGGGATGCTTGGGAAGCCGTCATCCTGGAAAAGGCAGTTCAACCGCAGAGAACGCAGCGCGGCGAAGCCGCAACCGAAGTCGTTACAGCGTTGAGTGATTTTGAGGGTTTCGCGCAACCCGTTGGCCTTCTTCCGGGGCTTTCAACGCCTTTCCAAGAACGCTCGAACGCGATCCGCCTCGCCACAAGCGTCCAGGTTCGAGAAAAGTTCGAGAGCCCTCTCCAGGTGCGGCCGAGCCGCCGGACTCTGGCGATTAAGACGCCGTCCGATCTCGGAGTGGGTTAAAGCGGCTTCGTAGGGCATGGATAGTCGTTCGCTCGCTGCGAGGCTTTCCATCCATTTTTTTGATGCACGAGCGGTTCGGCCAGCCAGGAACTCCATCCGGCCTTCGCAGAGAAACGCCCGCGGCTGCGCGATGGGAAAGATCCGGGAAAATTGGCGGAAGGCTTTGCAGGCTCGGCGAGCATGCTGCTCCAGGGCCTCCCGATCGGGTGCGCGTTGGTCGCATGCACGCTCCCACAGCGCGAGGTACACTTCGGCCACACCGGCATATCCTTCCAGAGAGTGAAAGGCGCTTGGCAACGATTGTTCGATCAGTTGCTGTCCCTTCGCGGCCGCCGTGGCCGCGAGATCGTGCCGCCCCTGGTTGAGGTAAGACTGGGCCATCAATCCTTGAGCAGCGATCTCGGCGGCGCGTTCAGGGTGTTCCCGCAGCCCAGCAAGTGCCGCTTCTCCGAGCCGGATACTTTCCTCGAGTCGGCCCATCCTGAGTTCATTGGCAGCCTGCATGGATATGGCCCAGAGTTGATGAACGGCGTTTTCGCTCTGGTGGGCCGTGTTCGAAAGCTCCTTGAAGATCTCGGCGCTGACCCCAAATTCGCTCTGAAAATAAGCAATGTAACCCAGCAAAGTCAGACTCTCGGACTGCTGGCGGCGATCGTACAGACGCCGGCAGATCTCATAAGCCTCACGCAAATGTCGGCGGGCCTTGTCCCATTGGCCGATGCCTATCCAATAAAGCCCCGTCACGATCCGCACGTAAGCCCGCGCGGAAAGTTGCTCGACGCTTTCTCCGATGGCGTGCGCTCGCCGGGCATAGGCCTCGGCAAGTCCGCGGAGCGGGATGAAGCCCGCGCAGATACACATGCCAGCATAGGCCCGCGCCAACTCCGCACAAGGCCCGGCGCCTTCAGCCAGGTTGAGACTTCGAAGGCCCGCGAGCATCGTGCGAAGCGTGTCGTTGGCAAAGTAATAAATCTCCACCAGTTCCAAATAGCTGTGGGCTGCTTGGATGAGCTTCGCTTTCTCGGATTTGAACCCGGCCAGAAACTTGGCCGGCGCAAGACGATGAATGAATTGCAGCAAAACTTGAACTGCCAAATCCGCGATCAACCCAACGCGTGTTCTGCTCAGAGGCCGGCCCAGCAGCCCCACTGAAAGCTCCAGATGGTTGCGGCTCTCCAGCAAATCCCCCATTCCCAAATGCGCTTCGCCCAACTGGCGCTCCCAGCGCGCGCGCCTGAGGGGATCCACGCCGGGCCGCCGCCGGTTATCCCAGGCCAAGGCTTCACGGAGAAAACTCACGCTTTCTCGGTAAGCCCCATTGTTCAGACTGTGTTCGCCGGCTTTCTCCAAGTATTCAATCGCTTTCGCCCGGTCCTCGGCTTGGGTCCAGTGATACGCGATCAGAGGGTAAAATGACGCAAGATCCTCCGCATCGGAACGCTCGAACGACTCGGCGACGGCCCGATGGAGATCGCGCTTCTGGGTGGATAGCATCAGGTTGTAGCAAACTTCCTGGGTAATCGCGTGCTTGAAACTGAACAGAGAAGCGGAGTCCGAACTTTCGCATCGAATTAGATCGAGCCGCACCAAGCGCCTGAGGTGGTCCTCCAGATGGTCTCGGTCGGCGGCGACGGGGTGAACCTGCCGCAGGACTTCAACCGTGAAACTACGGCCGATGACGCTCGCGACCTTCAAGGTCAATTGCTCCGGGGCAGGCAGTTGGTCGATGCGGCTGGTCACCACGCCTTGAATGGTGTCGGGGAACGCGAGGGTGCGAACGCTGTCAGCCGTTGACGAGAGTTGACAGACGCCATCGACCATCACCACGAGCCCGGCGTCCCGAAGAGCAAACGCGAGTTCTTCAATAAAAAAGGGATTCCCTTCCGCGCGCTCCACGATCCCGCGCACGACATCCGGAGCAACCTTGGTCACACCGAAGTGCTGGCAGAGCAACGCCAACGAGTCCTCCGGTGACAACGCTTCAAGAGCGAACCGCGTCGTGCCCTCCGCGCCCACAATTTGATGATATTCCTCGGGAATGGCCTCTGCAGGCGGGCGCATCGTGATCACCAGAAGCAAGCCCGGAATACGCTGCGTGGTCACTCGCGCGAAAGCCCATGATGAGGCATCGAGCCAGTGCGCGTCCTCCAGGATCACCAATAGCGGGCGCTTAGCCGCGCCTTTTTCCAGCAACCGCACCAGCATCTCGCTCGTTTTTTCGGCGCGGACTCGTCCCGATAACTGTCGGGTGAACTCCGTTTCTTGAAGCTCCAGCGGGATAACACAGTTCAACAGAGGCAAGAATGGAACGTATTCCGAATCGAATGGCAATTGGTTAAGGATCTGCGAACGCAACAATTCGGAATGCGCGAATTTCAGGTTCAGGATCTGGCTGAAGACACTCCGCCAGGCGAAGTACGGCGTCGATTTCTCCATGGCATTGCCCTCCCCAAGCAGCGGGGAGACATCGAAGGCGGGGGCTTCACGAAGCAAGAATTCAACCAAACACGATTTGCCGATTCCAGGTTCGCCTTCGATCAGAACGATGCCTCCGCGGCCCTCGCCCAGCGCAGTCAGGCGCTCGCTGAGACTCTGCCGCTCCGCCGCGCGCCCAATCAACCGGCGCCGCTGGGGGTTGTTCTCTTCAGGGATGCCCGGACGATAGACGGTCACGGGGGAAGATTTTCCCTTGAGCGAGAAAGCAGGCAGTTTCTCGAATGGGAAATGGAATTGGACGATTTGCTGCGTCGCCGCATCGCAAAGGACGTCGTCCTGCGCCGCTTGCATCAGCCGGGCTGCCAAGTTCACCGTGTCGCCGCAAACTTTGTACTCTCGGCGCACAGCATTCCCGATTGGACCACAAAACGCCCGGCCGGTTGCTATGCCAACCCCCGACTGCAGGCCCTGCTGTCGCAATCGCTCGCGAATCGCGAGAGCGCACTGCACCCCCCGGACCGCCGCGTCCTCATGAACAAAGGGCGGTAGTCCAAATCCGGCGACGAAAACCGTGCCTTTGTCGTCCCGGATCAGTTGAACCAGAGTGCCTTGAAAACGATCCAAACACGATTGCACTGACCGCACCGCCTCTTGCACTCTTTCTAAAAAGCCGGGTCCGGAGTCATCCAACCCGGGAAGGTTTGTGAACAGAACCGTAATGCGGCGCATTTCTGCCAGCCACTCACTTTGTCCGGCGTCGATTCGGGAGAGAACGGCCGACGGCACATAAGCACGCACGGTCCCGGCGACGTTTTCCGCCAGGGAAACGACGGGTACGCCGCACAACGGGAGCGGTTGGCGTATTTCTTCAAGGAGAGTGTGAGCTTGCGGCAAATTCTGACCTCGGACTCGGTCGCCCAAAAGTGCTTGCGCCTCGCGAGCCAGGACCACGTCCCTGGGGCGAGCGCGTTGTTGCGCGCAACTCGCTTCTCTGAGCGCAGTGCCTGTGAGAAGCGCTTCCCAGTGTCCCCCCACTCCTCCGACGTGAGCAACCGCGACTTCGCCCGCGCTCACCCCTGCGCGCATCGAAAGCTGCACCCGCTCAGTAGCGCGGTAATCGCTCAACGCTTTTTGGATGGCCAGACTGCACTGCGCTGCTCGGCAGGTTGCCGTGACAAGGTCCTCCCGGACCGCCGGCCAGGTCAAGATGGGTGCATCACCGGCAAACTTCCAGACTTCTCCTCCGTGGTCGGCGACGATTTCAACCAGTTGCCCGAAATAATCGTTGAGGACCCGAGAGACCTCTTCGGCGCCCAAGCTGCTCTGAGTCAGGCTCTCGGTCAGGCCCGTGAAGCCGCAAATATCGGCAAAGACGACCGCGGCGGGAAAACGATCCATCCGCGCGTTCGTCACGGGCAGCTCGCCTCCGGCTACCTGGCGAGCCACGGTTGGCGGCACATAGCTCAGCAGAGTATCCAGCTTGGTCGGCACAGGACTTTCGGGCCGCTGTCACTCGCTGCCCAGTCTCGAAGCGATCGAGGATTCATCAGAATCGCTTGCTGATGCTGAGCGTTGTCATGTGGCCTTGGGCTCGGTCGATCGCTTCGAATTCCCGAAGATGGCGAAGGGAAACGATCAGAGTTGCGCGCGGGATGAATACGCTGATCTCAGGGCCAATTCCAAAGACCCGGTCGTGAACTGTTCGATCGTAAGTCACGCCCACTCCGGAATCGTCGGTCAATTGCCACTGGCTGTATCCGACCACGCCGAGGTCCACGATCTTGCGGACATTCTTGCTCAACCCCCATTCGAAAGAAAAATTGAGCCCAGGCGTAATGGCGATTTCGTCATTCCGGCTGTGCGTCTCAAACCGATTCAGGATGGAGAAAGCCCACGTCTTTCCCGCGTCGAAGTAGTAAGTTCCGCCAAAGGAAAGCATGCCCGTCCAAAATCCTTTGCCCGGGGACGCAAGTCGGGAACGGTCAAATTCACCCGTCGGCGCAAAGAAACCGTAGCCAACCCCAAGGTCCAATTGGCTCCATCGCCACGAGAGGAGCGCTTCGAAGAAGACATCGCTCAATCCAAACCGGCTCTCCTGCACGCCCAAGCCGCCCAATTCAATATCCGAATAGACGAACGGAATGATGGACTGCACACCGAACTGGGCGCCCAAGATCTCCTTTGGCGTCATCCAGATGAATCGTTCCGCGCTCGCGAATACTGTGAGGTCCAGATCGACACCAAGCTTCTGGCCATTCCGGTCCCGGAGCTCGTTGGCGTGGTAGAGCAGATTCTCGCTCCGAAAATAGAAACCGGGTGGCGGCAAAGAACCTGTCTTGATGCCGGTCGCGCCACCCACGTAATGGCCGGTCTGCTGACCGCACGCCGACGCGCCGGCGGCTGCCAAAAGGACAGCTTGAACCAAACGAAGAGGCCATTTCATGTCTTGAACTGGTTGACGAAAATTGCTGTGGCCCTCAACTGAGGGTGGGCTCCGGCACTACACGAGTACTGCAAGAAACAGCTCTCAGCGTAACAGAATATTTTTCGATTGGCGCGAAGGAGGGCGCAGCTCCCCACAGCGACAAGAGTTGAAAACCTTGTTTGCGTGCGCAGATTTCGTGGCATCCCGCGCCGTGGAGCTCCCGCTCGGCCTTCCTGTTGCGGCAGCCCGTGCTGGGTTCTTTGCCGCTTTTCGTGGTGGCACGCGTTGGCCGATCACGGGTCGAGTGTGACTTTGATCCCGTTCACCGGTTGGCCGTTTTTGTCAGCCAGACGGACCGAGCCGTGACAATTCCAGCCGGTGCTGACGATCTTGAACACCAGCACGTTTAGGCCGGCCTGGAGCCGGATTCCCGGCTGCCGGTCCTGATCCGGACGGTACGAGCGCACCAGGCGACAGGTGTAAACGGCTTCCCCGTTGAGATACACTTTTGCCTGATTCTGGCTGCCCACGAACAACTGCAAATCTGGCTGCTCCACCTCCGACTTCAGGTAGCAAACCGCGTAGGCCACTGCCCGATGACTCGGGTAACGCCAACCCGCTTGGAAATCTATCACAAAGTCATCGAGACGCGCCGCTTGCCAGACACGCTCTATCCCGCGAACCGTGATCGTATCCCCGGACCGCGGCCTCAGCGCGTTCTCGCCCACGATCTGATCTTGTTCAACGACGTCCGTCGGGCTTTGACCTGCCGGCGCAGGTATGGGTGCTACCATCAGCCATTCCCTCACGGCGCCGGCGTCTGGTCGGCGCCGCATTCGTTCCTTCTCGGTGCTCGCATCATATTGATGCAGAAACGCTGCTAACTGTTCGGCCGCGGCTTGATCCTCCTTGTGCCACCGTTCGATTTCGCTTCGCGAAGCGGTCTCCCAAACCCGGGCCGTCCCATCCGCGCTCGCAGTGGCAATCCGCTGGCCGTCGGGCGAAAAGACCGCCGACTTGATTTGGCCCGTGTGCCCGTCGAGAGTCAGCAACTCCCGGCCGTTGGCCGCATCCCAAACCTTTGCCGACCAATCGCCGCTCCCGGTCACCAGCCGCTGGCCATCCGCCGAATAGGCCACCGACAAGACCCACGTCGTATGTCCCCGGAGTGTGTGCAATTCGCGAGCAGTTGAAGCGTCCCACACCTTGGCCGTTCCATCGGCGCCTCCAGTGACGATTGATTCGCCGTCGGGAGAGAACCCGGCCGCGAAGACGCTGTTGGAGTGTCCCTTGAACGTGAGAACGCCTTGACCACTGGACAGATCCCATACCCTGGCTGACTGGTCTTCACTCCCGGTGACAAGCCGCCGGCCGTCCGGGGAAAATGCCACCGCTCCGATAGGAGCCGTGTGCCCGGAGAGTGTGAGCAAGGGCCGTCCGCTGGAAGCTTCCCACAGTTTCGCCGTTCCGTCCCAGCTTCCCGTGGCGATGCGCTTGCCATCCCCCGAAATCGCGACGGCGAGAATGCCGCCGCTGTGCCCCCTCAAAGTGAGCATGTCGCGGCCAGTGGAAGCTTCCCAAAGCTTCGCGGTCCGATCATAGCTTCCCGTTAAGATCCACTGTCCGTTCGGTGAGACCGCTACCGAGGACACCGCGCCCTTGTGCCCGGTCAGAGCCAAGAGTTCCTGCCCGGTCGAAGCCTCCCACACCCGGGCGTTCTGGTCCTCGCCGCCAGTGATCAAGCGGTCTCCGCTCGGAGCGAAGGCCACTGACCGAAGCCAGTCGTAATGCCCCTTGAAAACCACGAACTCACGACTGGAAGCCGTCTGCCACACCTTGGCCGTTGCGTCTCCGCTAGTCGTAACAACAAGCTGGCCGTCCGGAGAAAAGTCCGCCGAAATAATCACCTCGGTGTGTCCTTTGAGAGTCAGCAATTCTCGTCCCGTGGCAGCCTCCCACACCTTCGCCAGCCGGTCCGCGCTGCCCGTGACCGCTTGCTGGCCGTCCCATGAAATTGCCACCGCCGAAATCCCACTCGCGTGGCCCGTTAGCGTCACCAGTTCCCGACCCGAGGTCGCGTCCCAGATTTTGGCCGTTCGATCCTCGCTCCCGGTTATAATTCGTTGGCCATCGCGCGAAAACTTGGCTTCGGTAGTGGCGCCGTTGTGGCCCTGCAGCCTGAGAACCTCGCGACCGCTGAAAGCATCGTACAACAACGCTACCGGCTGCCAACATGAAGTCAGAATTCTCCGGCCATCAGGGGAAAAGGCCACCGAAAGAATCTGCCGACTTTGTCCTTCGAAAACCAGTAGTTCCCTGCCGCTGGAAGCGTCCCACACCCTGACGGTCTGGTCGGAGCCACCGGTCACAATTCGCTGGCCGTCCGAAGAAAACGCGGCGCAACTCACTCGGTTCGTGTGCCCGGCCAGTGTCAACACCTCTCGACCATCGGACGCGTCCCAGACTTTTGCGACGTGATCCGCGCCTGCCGTCAAGACGCGCCGTCCATCCGGGGAAACCGCCACACAAAGGATTCCATCGGTGTGCCCTTTCAATGTTAACAGAACCTCCCCGGTGGAAATATCCCAGATTCGTGCTGTCTTACCGTCGTTCATGACGAACCGTCGTCCGCCGGGGAACAGAGCCGCGGAGTCGATCCAACGGATTTGGCGCAACGTCCGGATATCGCGGTGAAGCTGCCGTTGCCAGTAAAGCCACTCGAGGCCGCGCCGTGGATGGTTTTGCGTCTCGGCCAACAGCTCCCGAACCCGTTCGAGCTTGTTGTCTTCCCACGCTTTCCGCACCAAATGGAGGGTGGCCGCGTAAAGATTGTTCTCGGCGCTTAATCGTTCCCGACTTTCCGCTTCGGCGTTCCGGACCGCGTCCCTGCGCGCTCGATTGATCTCAAAAAGGGCAATCGGGGAGCCGATGAGAATCACCAGCCCGAGCAGGGCAATGAAGCCACAGGCGGTGGCCAAGGCGGGTTTGCGCCGGCACCAGCGCCAGAGCTTCTCCGTCTGAGTTGCGGGGCGCGCGCGGATGGGTTCATCGCGCAGAAAACGGCCAAGTTCATCCGCCACTTCCTGGGCGGTGGTGTATCGCTGAGCCGGGTTCTTGGCCAAACATTTCAGGCAAATGGTCGCGAGATCCTCCGGCACGCCTCGATTCAACGTCCGAGGAGAAATGGGTTCCGCGTGCAGCACTTCCTGCAAAGTTGTCGCGACGGTCTCCGCAACGAAGGGCGGCCGGCCCGTCACTAAGAAAAAGAGAATGCCTCCGAGACCATAGACGTCGCTCTGTCTTCCCGCTTGGCCACGTTTCAGCCCCGCTTGCTCTGGTGGCATGAAGTTCGGCGAACCCAGCATCTCGCCCGAAACCGTCAGACCCGAATCGGCCTCGATTCGCTTGGCCAGGCCAAAATCAGTCACGCGCGGCTGATCGTCTTGATCGATCAGGATATTCGACGGCTTGAGATCGCGATGCAAAATGCCGCGCTCGTGCGCATAGTGGACCGCCTCGGCAATTGTTCGAACGTACTGGGCAGCGCGGCGGGCCGAAACCGGCTTGTCGCGCACGAGGGCTGCCAAATCGCGACCTTCGACATAATCCATCGAAAAATAAGGTTGGCCATCGACCTCGCCGGTTTCGTGGATCGCCACGATGTTCGGGTGCCGAAGCTGCGCCGCCGCCTCGGCTTCCACGCGGAAGCGCCGCACGCGTTCGGGTCCGGCAAATTGGCCGGCTAAAATCATCTTTAGCGCCACCATGCGATCGAGGCTTTTCTGGCGCGCGAGATATACTACGCCCATGCCGCCGCGCGCGATTTCCTCCAAAAGCTCATAGTCGCCCACAGACCGAGTCGCTCCAAACGGCGACTGCGATCCGGCCAATGCTGCGCTGCCGGTGGCGGGTGGCTTGAGGGAGTCCGCAGTCTCCGGCGCGTTCGCGGGCAATTCGGCGCCGCAGGCGGAACATTGTCGCCCGGTCGTGGAATCAGGCTGCTCGCTGCGCGCAGGATCGTCCGTGATCGGTCCATCGGTGCTCGGAAAACCGCGCAATCCGAATTCCAATACGCAGGCCGGACAGAGGCCTTCGGGAATGTCGAAGTCAAGCTTTGCCCCGCAGCGCTGGCAAGAATAGGAAGTATAGGAAGTCGGCATACGGATCGCCAAGAGTCCGCTCAAGTACAGCAGCGAACGACGGCAAAGGTAACATCGGCAAGGCCTGTTTCTGAAAAAACCGTAGGCGAGACCACACGGACCATGCTTGTAGTCCCGCCTTTCGCCGGCCCAGACCGGCTAAGGCCGGGACGACATACCCCGGGTTGTCGTCCATCCCACGGTGTCCTCAATAGGACCGCAAAGCCGCGATCAAGTGCGCCAACTCTTCCTCGACCTCTTCGGGTGCCGCCACGGTTTGGGTAATCTCGGCCCGAAGCAGTTCCCGGTAGCGCTGGCGCAAGCGGTACACCGCTTGTTTGGCAGCCGCCGGGGTCAAATCCAATTCGCTAGCGATTTCTGAGTAGGACGGAGCTCGCTCGTCGGCGGACAAAAAGCCCTTCAGACAATCGAAAAGCCGGGATTTGCCGGCGCCGGCGTATTCTTCGCGCAGTCGCGAGAACACTTCTTCGAGGACCGTGAGGGCCCAGCGTCGTTCGAAGACCTTATCGGGACTTCGTTCGTCCACCGGTTCCAGCCGATATCGTTTCTCGGCGTCTAGTTCGTCGAGCGGAATCAAAGCGCGTCCGCAGCCGCGCTTTGCCGTCCTCGATCGTTGCCACTCGTTCACCAGGAAATGCTTCAGTGACACCAAAAGAAAGGAGCGGAAGCGGCCTTTTTCGCGGCGAATGGATTCCAAATTGCGATTGGCCAGAAGCCGGG